>NZ_CAKJTL010000192.1:87649-118132 GCF_917627385.1 Protofrankia sp. CiT1 | reverse complement strand
TTTGTGTTCGTCGATGAAAGCGACTACCGTGGGAGTCGCGGGTCGAGCTCCCGCGCGAAGAAAGCCGAGGCCGCTTTCAAAATTTCGTTGGCACGTCGTAGCTCACGGTTCTCCCGTTCCAATTCGGCGATACGTGCGGCATCCGAACTGGTGGTGCCTGGGCGCACGCCCTGGTCGACCTCGGCCTGGTTCACCCAGAGCCGGAGCGTCGCCGGATGGATGTCGAGCCGTTTCGCGACCATCGAGATCGAACGATGCGCTTCTGCGGGCTGTTCGCGACGGATCTGCAGCACGAGGCGGACCGAACGTTCACGGAGTTCGTCTGGGTACTTCCTGGGAGCGGGCACGGCTCTATCCCCTCAAGGGGCAGAGTCTCCACCGAACCCGGGGTGGTTCAGTACCCCGGCTCCTTCTGCCCGGATAGAACACAACTATCCGGGCAGACGACAACGTGGCAGGATGCTTTCTGGGCATCGCGAGCAGGGTCCCGCACAAACGCGAAGCGTTCGGGTGGGGGGCGAAACGATCGAAGATCCATCAGACACGCCCTAACCGTCGTATCGAGGGAACGGGGGGCCTTGGCCGTGTCTGAAGCCGGGAGCGCGGGTCGACGAGATGGTCGACGATGGATGTGGGTGGTCGCCACCACCGCCGCGGCCGGCGCGGTGCTGGCGGTGGTGGGGATCTGGCACCTGCCGGCTCGGATGTACCCGGACGCGGGCGACACCGACGCACGGGCGGTCTTGCAGAGTGGGCTGCTGACGGTCGCCGCTGCCCTGGTCGCCGTCACCGGCGGGCTGGTGGCGCTGGACGAGACCCGCCAGGCGAACGCGGAGATCCGCCGGGCGAACGAGAACACCCACGTCCGTGAGCTGTATACGAACGCGATCGAGCAACTCGGTTCGGGCAATGTGACGATCCGTCTCGGCGGCATCTACGCGCTCGAACGCATCGTCCATGACAGCCCCGCCGACCAACGTGCCGTCGTCGAAGTTCTCTCCGCCTTCGTCCGCACCATCGGCGCAGACAGGGGCACGGGAGCGGCGGCCACCCGCACGGCGGTACCTGCCGCGGCCCAGGCCCCGCCGACGCTGGCCGCGCCTGACGGCCCAGCTGTGCCACCGACCGCTGACGTTCGCGCCGCCGTTCAGGTCCTGGTCCGCCTCGCGCGCCCAGCCGACCTCACCGGTGCCGCCCTCGCCCGTCTCGCCGGGCTTGCCGAACCGGTCAGGCTCACCCACCTCGTCCTCACTGAGGCCGACCTGAACCGCGCCCGGCTGGCCGGGGCAGATCTCAGCGGCACCCAGCTGGACGACGCGAACCTGGCCGGCGCCGACCTTCGCCGGGCGAACCTCACGGATGCAATCTTGATCGACGCGAACCTGGCCGGCGCGCTGCTCGCCGATGCGATCCTCACCCACGCCCTGCTCTTCGGGGCGCGGCTCACCGGCGCCCGACTGAACGGGGCAGATCTCACCGGCGCGCAGTTAGGCCGAGCGGACCTCACCCGCGTCGAGCTCGCTGGAGCCACCCTCACCGGCGCCCAGGGCCTGACCCAAAGCCAGGTCAATGCAGCCCTGGGCGACGAGCGGACCCGGCTCCCGGCGGGATTGCTCCGGCCGGCGTCCTGGGGTCCGGAAGACCGGCAGCCGGCGTGACACATCGATGACACGTCGGTGACACAGCCTCAGGACGCGTCGCGGGCCGACGTCCCGTCCGCCACCGCGTGCCGTCGAGCTCTTGATCCCGGCAGGCGCGCTCCCCGGCCCGCGGCACCCGCGGGTGCCTGCTGCCGGCCGGGACGGTCCAAGCCGTGTGGTGGCCACCAACTCGTCGACGGTGCCGAAGAAGCGGGGACTGCCAGAAGATCTTCCGGTAACTACCAACAACGGGGCCTTCACCTGCGGAAACGGCCCGCTGGCGCTGGGTGTTACACCGTTGTTCTTACAGGCCCCGACGCGGGCTACCACGCCGCCGCGCAACGCTACTGGGTCGCAGCCCTCCACGCCGCGCACAGCGCCGGCATCCCTGCCCTCGGCGCGAACGTGCTCAAGAACATGACTCTGCAGCTACTCGACTTCGACCAACGCACCGACGCCCTGACCGTCGCCGACGCCGCCCTGTCCGCTGGCAAAGGCAGCACCCCCCGCACCCGCGCCATGCTCGCTGTCCGCAAGGCCCGCGCTCACGCTGCGCTGGGCGACCGCCGGGACTGCACCCGTGCGCTCTCTGATGCAGAAACCTACCTCGGCAAAGGAGAGCGCGACGACGACCCGACCTGGGTGCGCTACTTCGACCACGCCGAATACTGCGCCCAGGTCGCCATGACCTTCGTCGAGCTCGGCACACCCGCCCCCGCGGATCGGTACTTCGCCGCTGCCCTCGACCCCACCAGCGGCATCTCCCGCGTTCGCGACCGCGCCACCTACCTGATCCGCCACGCAGCCGTCCAGGTCGACCTCGGCGATCTCGACCATGCCCACGCGCTCGCTCATCAGGCACTGCCGCACCTGGAAGAAGCTCCTTCCGCGCGCAACGGCTACCGCATCGGGGAACTGCGGTCCCGGCTCGCGCCCCACCGAGCTGACCCCCGCATCCGTATTCTCGACACCCGGCTGGCCGCTGCCGCGTGACCCCCACCCGCGTCGCGATCGTCACCGGTGCCAACCGCGGCATCGGCTACGAACTTGCCCGCCAACTCGCCGCCGCCGGCACCCTCGTGATCGCCACCGCTCGGACCGAACAACCCGCCTGCGAGACCGCAGCCAAGCTGCGTGCCGAAGGTGCCGATGTCCGCCCCGCAACCCTCGACCTCACCGACCAGGACTCCATCGACGGCCTTGTCGCCGACTCGATCACCCAACACAGCCGGATTGATGTTCTGGTCAACAACGCCGCCATCGCCATCGACGCCCGCATGCCCGCCGCCCAGCCCGACCTCGACACCGCCCACCGCACCATCGAGACCAACCTCATCGGGACCTGGCGGATGTGCGCCGCCGTCATCCCCCATATGCGCGCGGCCGGCTACGGCCGCATTCTCAACCTCACCACCCATATGGCAATTCTGTCCGAGATGAAAGCCGGCAGCCCCTCCTACCGCATCTCCAAAACCGGCATCAACGCACTGACCCGCATCCTCGCCGACGAACTCGCCGGCACCGGCATCCTCATCAACGCCGCGTCGCCGGGTCGTGTCCAGACTCGTATCGGCCCCGCCCACGCCGACCGCAGCCCCGCCGAAGCTGCTTCAGAACTCCTGTGGCTCACCGCGCTCCCTCCCTCCGGCCCTACCGGCGGCGTCTTCTACCAGGGCGCAAGTCTGCCCTGGTAGCGCAGGCTTCCCTTGCACGGCCGCGATTCCGCCGTCTGCGCCGGGGTCGCGCGTACCGGACGGGTGTTCATCGATCATCGCGGCGGCCGTCCGCATGATCGCGGGAGCTGTCCTCTACAGCCATACGGACAACCAACCCACCATCAGGCGGGAGCCTCCGGCTCCAGGTAGCCGTGTTGGCCGGCAGGGAAAGGGGCTGGGCGCTGGGGTGGCCGTGCTCGGTTCGAGCGGGGTCTACCCCGGCGGGCTGCGGTGGCGGTTCGTGCATGCGGCGGGGTGTTGTGACCCTCACCACAGGGCACGCTACGCGGGCGTCCGGAGGAGGTCGCTGGTGTTGACGCGGCAGAGGCAGCCGATGCGGTGGACTTCGCAGGGGAAGCCGCCGCGGCGGGCGAGTTCGTAGGCGAGGGTGCGGCCGAGGCCGAACGCGCGGGCGGCCCACGGACATCCCTGCCCGGTGTCGGCCGCCGATCCGAGCCTGCCCGGCGCGGCCTGAGCCCTGTCCCTGACGACCTCTCGGAGAACGATCGTGCACACGCTTCTTCTCACGGCCACGGAAGCCGCCGACCTGCTCGGCGTCAGCCGCGCCACGGTCTACGAGCTGCTCAACGCCGGACAGCTCGAATCCGTCCGGATTGGCCGGTCCCGGCGCATCCCCCGGGCGGCGCTCGTCGCCTACGTCGATCGGCTCTGCGGGCGTGCCCACGAGGACGCGGCGTGACCAGTCAGGTAGCCCGGCGGCGGGGCGGGCGGTGTTCGGCAATCCAGCGGATCACCTCGTCGGCACGCCAAATCTTCCCGGCCTTGATCTCGGCGAGTGGTTCAGGGAAGGATGGGTCAGACGTAACGATCTGGTGGACGCGGACGCGGCTCACGCCCAGACAGGCGGCGATTTCCGCTGTCCCCATGAGCTGTTCGCGGGCCATCCTCGCAGCGTACTTGACAGTCACTAAGCCGCCATAGACACTGGATAGAAATTAGCGACTGTTAAATACAGCGGTCCCGTCGGGAGCTCTCACCTTCCGCGACGGGACCTCGATCCGCACCCCTTCCTCTTCAAGGAGCGCAGACCGTGAGCCCTATCATTCCGCCTGACCAAAACCCATGGCGCATCCCCTCCGAACCGCCCGGGTTCGTGACGGTCCGGCAGTCCCCCACCGGTGACTACGAGGTGATTCTGCGACCCGGGGCGAGCCCGGTGGATCTGACCTCGGCGTTGCTGGCAGTGTCGGTGAACACGGTGTTCACCGATGCCTACGGGGACGTTGATGTGCTGATGCTGTTCCGGTCGATCTCCGGCACACCCCCGGCGCTGCTGCCCGCGGGTATCGGTAACCCGCCGGGTATGCCGGCGATGCGCTGACCCGCGCGGGTTCTTCCCCTATTTTTCTTCCGTTCCTCTGGTAGACGCGCGACCTGCCGGGGGGCCGGTCGGGTCCAGGGTCGGCGCAGCCGATCGCGCAGCGACGCGCAGCGCCTTGGACGCGGCCGGTTTCCCGGCGGATCCTTCCGCGCTCCAGAGGTGCGGGATACCCGCGGCTCCGCGCGGCGGCAACGGCGATGGACGGCATCCTTGTACCAGAGGCCGACCCCGGTGCGCAACACGACAAGGAGCACGAGGACGACAGATAGCGCGCCTTGGCTACACAGTTGGCTACATAACGATCACCGTTACCCCGGCCAGGTCGGGCGAAGCCCGGCATCGGGGGTCCGGGGGTCGCCCCCCGGGAAGACATCGCGGCTGGTGGCGAAGCTGATCGAAGATCAGCGAGCAGCTCGCATCAGCTCGTGGACCTGGGTGGACTTGAACCACCGGCCTCTTCCTTATCAGGGAAGCGCTCTAACCGACTGAGCTACAGGTCCTTGCTGGGCTCCACAGTACCGGATGGCATCCAGCATCGGACGTGGCGCCCACCATGGGCGTCGACGTCGACATCACAAATCTACGAAATGATCAATGATCGCCGAGAACGACCTCGATCCCACCGACCATCTCAGTACACAAGTTGTACAACAACGCACCCAAAGTGGCCAGGGCCGTCATCAGGATCACGTTGATCGCGCCGATGAGCAGTCCAAGCTCCATGGCTCGGGCGAACGACAGCCAGGTGCGGACTCCACCGTTGCTGCCGTCGGTGAGTGTGTCCGCCGCGTTGACCACACTGTCGAACACGCCGATCGAGTTCAGCACAAACCACAGCACCGCCACGGCGACCATCAGGACGACGAACACGCACAGGGAGAACGCGAACGTCAGCCGGGTCACCGACAGCGGATTAACCCGAGTGACGCGCAGCCGGGCACGGCGGCCCTGGCCGGCTGGGCGGACGACGGACGGCCCGGTCGGGGCACCCACTATCGGCCCGGTCGCTGGATCCTTCACGCTTCGTTCTCGAACCGGTGAGCGCGGCACACCAGGTGCTGTCGGCACACCAGGTGCTGTCGGCACACCAGGTGCTGCCGACGCACCGGGCAGACCGCCCGTCGTGACCGGGCTGGTCGGCGGTGTCCACGTAGCGCGCTCACGGGGTACCGAACCGTCGCCACCCGGTCGCTTGGCGCCGGTCTCCGCCGACGGATCTGCCGCGACGGCTGCCTTCGCACGTCCCGACCCTCCCACACGGCCAGCGTTCTCACCTGCCATGGCGCGCCCGCCCGTGCTGCCGGAGGCCGGAGAGACCCCCCCGGTCTTGCTCTCCGTCGAACCGCCCGCCGTCTTCGTGGGCCTACGCAGCGAAATCGTGTCCGGATCCGGCGTGGGCGTCTCTTTCAGCAGCGTGGTGCGCGATGTCCCCGACGATGCGCCAGTACGCGATGACGCGGATGCTGTCACGCCGGTGGCGCCCCCGGGCGGCACGGCGCTGGCCGCGCGCCCCACGCCAGAGATCTTGCCCGATCCGGTCGTGGTGGGCGGTGCGGCCGCGGCTGCAGGCCGCGTGGCCGGCCGCCCGGTGGCCGCGGCGCTCGCCGTTGGCCCGGCCGCCGACGGATGCGGTGCCCCTGGCACGAAAGGGCGTGCCGGACTTTGCCGCTCCGCGGGGACGTCCGGATCCGCCGCGGGCTCAGGCCGATCAGCACCGGCCCGGGGCCGGTCCGGCTGCTCGCCTGTCCGCCTGCTGGTTTGCGCTGGCGAACCGCCAGCGCGCGGACGCACACTCGACGACGCCCGCGGCGGCATCCTCGTGTCGGGGATATCCCGTGGCATCCGCAGGTCCCGGATCGCGGATGGGGCCTTCTGCGCCCGTGTGCCGTCATCCTGCGAGCCCGACGCCGCGGCCGAGCCCCGCGCCGAGCCCCGCTCCGAGGCTGAGCCGGCGGCTGTACCCGAACCGCGGCCGGACTTCAGGCCCGGTTTCGTACCAGATTCGGATTCGGATTCAGGGCCAGGCACAGTGCCAGGGCCGGGCACAATGCCCTGACCGGTGGCCGGCCGGCTCGAACCCGGGGAACCCCGCCTGTCGTCAGGCGTCTCCTTGCCCCGGTCAGGAGACGCCTCCGACCGTGGCAAGGAAGATCCACGCAAGACCGGCGACCGGTTGGTCCGATCGTCATCATTGCTACTCACGGTCTGTCTCCCGCCATGCCCGGCCCATCATCCACATCCATCCTCAGGCTGAGTCTCCTCCGCCGGGATTGATCGTCGAACTATTGCCCGAACTGTCGTCAACATCAGCATTACGTGCCACTCCGACGACCTGAACGCCAGCCTCCAGATCGATGAGTCGGACCCCCATGGTCTGTCGTTGGGCCCGGCGGACGTCACGGGCGATGGTCCGCAGCACGCCGCCGTTAGAAGTGATCGCGTAAAGCTGGTCGTCCTGGCCCACCACCAGGGCACCGACCAACCCGCCGCGAGTGGAGACAATCTTGGCGGTCAGGACGCCCTTGCCGCCGCGTCCCTGCACCGGATACTCGCCCAGGGACGTCCGCTTGGCGTAGCCCCCGCTGGTGGCAACCAGCAGATTGGCTTCCGAGCTCGGCGGCACGACCTCCATCGCGAGCAGTTCGTCGTCGGAGTCGAAACGCATCCCGATGACACCCGAGGTGGCACGTCCCATCGGGCGGAGCTGCTCGTCGTCGGCGTGGAAGCGGATCGACTGGGCTTGGCGGCTGACCAGCAGCAGATCGTCGCCCGCGGACACGAGCCGGGCCGCGATCAGCTCGTCGTCGTCGCGCAGGTTGATGGCGACCAGCCCACCGGACCGGTTCGAGTCGAACTCGGCCAACGCGGTCTTCTTGCACAGCCCGCGCCGGGTCGCAAGGACCAGGTAGGGCGCCGCGTCATAGTCGTTGATCGCCATCACTTCGGCGATCCGCTCGTCCTGACCGAACGCGAGGATGTTCGCCACGTGCTGCCCCTTGGCCGTACGGGCCTGTTCGGGCAGCTCGTGCGCCTTGGCTCGGTACACCCGGCCCTTGTTGGTGAAGAACAGCAGCCAGTGATGAGTGGTGGTGACGAAGAAGTGCTCGACGATGTCGTCCTCGCGCAGCGCAGCACCCTGCACGCCCTTGCCGCCACGGCGCTGCGACCGGTAGAGGTCGGTCTTCGTGCGCTTGGCGTAACCACCGCGGGTGACGGTGACCACGACGTCCTCGCGAGCGATCAGATCCTCGACGGACATGTCGCCCTCGAACGGGACGAGCCTCGTCCGCCGCTCGTCACCGAACCGGTCGACGATCTCGGTAAGCTCCTCGCCGATGATCTCCCGTTGCCGGGTCGGCGAGGCGAGGATCGCCTCCAACTCGGAGATCTTCGCGCGAAGCTCGGCCGCCTCATCGATGATCTTCTGGCGCTCGAGTGCGGCGAGCCGGCGCAGCTGCATGTCCAGGATGGCGACCGCCTGGATCTCCGACAGGGAGAACCGCTCCATCAGCTGCCCGCGCGCGGCGTCCGCCGACTCGGCGTTGCGGATAAGGTTGATCACTTCATCCAGATGGTCGAGCGCGATCAGCAGGCCCTCGAGGACGTGCAGGCGCTCGCGGGCCTTGCGCAGCTGGTAGCGGGTCCGGCGGACGATGACGTCGACCTGGTGGTCGACGTAAAAGCGCACCATCTGGTCCAGCCGTAGCGTGCGCGGCACCCCGTCGACGATCGCCAGCATGTTCACGCCGAACGTGTCCTGTAGCTGGGTGTGCTTGTACAGGTTGTTCAGGACGACCTTGGCGACCGCGTCCCGCTTGAGGTCAATGATCAACCGTTGGCCGGTGCGTGCCGAGGTCTCATCCCGGATGTCGGAGATGCCGCTGACCCGGTTGTCCCGGACCAGCTCGGCGATCTTCTCCGCGAGATTGTCGGGGTTGACCTGGTAAGGCAGCTCGGTGACGACAAGCTGGGTCCGGCCCTTGTTCTCCTCCACCTGCACGACGGCCCGCATGCGGATGCTGCCACGCCCGGTGCGGTAGGCGTCCTCAATGCCCTGGCGGCCAACGATGAGCCCGGAGGTGGGGAAGTCCGGCCCCTTGATCAGGCCGATCAGTGCCTCCAACAGCTCTTCGTCGGTGGCGTCGGGGTTCGTCAGGAACCACTTCACACCGTCGGCCACTTCCCGCAGGTTATGCGGCGGGATGTTGGTCGCCATTCCGACCGCGATACCACCGGCACCGTTGACCAGCAGGTTCGGAAACCGGCTGGGCAGGATCGTCGGCTCCTGTGAACGGCCGTCGTAGTTCGGGGCGAAGTCAACGGTGTCCTGATCGATGTCGCGCAGCATCTCCATCGCCAACGGCGCAAGCCGTGACTCCGTGTAACGCATGGCGGCCGGCGGGTCGTTACCCGGCGAGCCGAAGTTCCCGTTACCGTCGACCAGCGGGTAACGCAGCGACCACGGCTGGGCCAGCCGGACCAACGTGTCGTAGATCGCTGAGTCGCCGTGCGGATGGTAGTTACCCATGACGTCACCGACAACGCGCGAACACTTGAAGTACCCACGGTCCGGGCGGTAACCACCGTCGTACATCGCGTAGAGAACCCGTCGGTGCACGGGCTTCAGGCCGTCGCGGACCTCCGGCAACGCCCGGCCGACGATGACCGACATCGCGTAGTCGAGATACGACCGCTGCATCTCGACTTCGATGCCGATGGGTTCGACCCGGTCGCCTGGCGGCGGAGGGAGTACATCGGTCACGCGGGTCCTTCCAGACTGGGGTGGTGAGGGCCGTCAGCAGTACGCGGTAAATATTGTCCGATATTTTCGATACATTCCATAGGTGCCAGAGGCGCCAGAAGTTCTAGATGTCGAGAAAGCGGACATCCTTTGCGTTACGCTGAATGAACGATCGCCGTGCGTCGACGTCCTCTCCCATCAGGACGGAGAAGAGCTCGTCCGCCACGGCGGCATCGTCCAGCGTCACCTGCAACAGGATGCGGCGGTCCGGGTCCATGGTCGTGTCCCACAGCTCGGTCGCGTTCATTTCGCCGAGGCCCTTGAAGCGCTGGATCGCGTCCTTGGGCAGTTTGCGCCCGTTCTCGATGCCATGCGTGATCAGGCCATCGCGTTCACGATCGGAGTAGGCGTACTGCCAGTCCTCACGACCCCATTTGATCTTGTAAAGCGGCGGCTGGGCGAGAAAGACATAGCCGGCCTCGACCAGTGGGCGCATGAACCGGAAAAGCAGCGTCAGCAGCAATGTCCGGATGTGCTGGCCGTCGACGTCCGCGTCCGCCATCAGTACGATCTTGTGATAGCGCAGCTTGCCCGCGTCGAAGTCGTCGTGGATGCCGCAGCCGAGCGCCTGGATCAACGCCTGGACCTCGGTGTTCTTCAGCACCCGGTCGATCCGGGCCTTCTCGACGTTCAGGATCTTGCCACGTAGCGGCAGGATCGCCTGGAATTTCGAGTCGCGACCGCCCTTGGCCGAGCCACCCGCCGAGTCACCCTCGACGATGTAGAGTTCGCAACGTTCCGGGTCGGTGTACTGACAGTCCGCGAGCTTGCCCGGCAGGCCCGTCCCGCCGAGCAGACCCTTGCGGCGGGTCAGGTCACGAGCCGCGCGCGCGGCGATCCGCGCCCGCTGAGCGTCCAGGGCCTTGCTGACGATTGCTCGGGCCTCGACACGGTTGGCCTCGAGCCAGTCCTTCAGCGCCGAGTAGCACATCTCCTGGACGAACCGCTTGGCCTCGCTGTTGCCGAGCTTGGTCTTGGTCTGGCCCTCGAACTGCGGCTGGGCCAGCTTCACCGAGATGATCGCGGTCAGGCCCTCCCGGATATCGTCCCCCGCGAGGCGCTCATCAGGGTTCTTGCCGTTGGCCTTCGGTGGCTTGAGCAAGTTCTGGTCTTTGGCGTAGGCATTGACCGCGCTGGTCAGAGCGGCGCGGAAACCCTCTTCATGGGTACCGCCCTCGTGGGTGTTGATGGTGTTGGCGAAGGTGTAGACCGACTCGTTGTAACCGGCGTTCCACTGCATCGCGAGCTCGGCCTCGATGCCGGTGCCCTTGGAGTCCAGCGAGATGACGGTCTTGTGGATCGGGTCCTTGCTCGAGTTGAGATGATCGACGAAGTCGACGAGCCCACCCGCGTAGCAGTAGGTGATCTCGAGGGGCTCCTCGGGGCGCTCATCCCGCAGGCTGATCGCCAGCCCCTTGTTCAAGAACGCCATCTCCTGCAGCCGGCGAGTGAGCGTCTCGTACTTGTAGTCGGTCGTCTCGAAGATCGTGTCGTCCGCCCAGAAGGTGACCGTCGTACCGGTCTTCCTCGTCGACGCGCCCTTGGCCAGCGGTGCGGCTGGCCGGGTGTTCGCGTACGGCTGGAACCAGGTGAAGCCCTCGCGGCGGATCTCGACCTCCAGGCGGGTGGACAGCGCGTTCACCACACTCACGCCGACCCCGTGCAGACCGCCGGACACCGCGTAGGACTTACCATCGAACTTCCCGCCGGCGTGCAGGGTGGTCAGCACGACCTCGACCGCCGGACGTTTCTCCGTCGGGTGCTCGCCGACAGGGATACCCCGACCGTTGTCAGATACTCGCACACCGCCATCGGCGAGCAGCGTCACAGCGATCGTGTCGCAGTAACCGGCAAGCGCCTCATCCACAGCGTTGTCCACAACCTCGTAGACGAGGTGATGCAGACCACGTTCGCCAGTGGAGCCGATGTACATACCCGGACGCTTGCGAACCGCGTCGAGACCCTCAAGAACCTTGATCGAACTTGCATCGTAGGCCACGCGGTATGTCCCCTCGTCCTCAACTGCGAACTACGCGAGAAGCGTCTCCTGATTCTACCTGGCCTCTCTGGCAGGAGGACGCTGGGTGGCCCCTGGTATGCACACAGCGCCACGAACAGCTTTCCATCGAACCCCCATACGCAGGCTTCCTCCGGATGACGCCTCCGGCGCGATCCGGGGACCCGGCGCTCCTGGCTGGCCACCGATCACGGACCGCCGGCCAGGGGCCAGCGAACGGCCTGGTGAATCAGCCGTACGTGTCGCGAGGACCACGCCCGCCGGAGGCCTGCAGAGGGCCGTGCCGCCAGCTGGGCGCGGTCGGGCCCCGGACCACGATCCGGCGCACCACGCCCGGCCCAAGTTCCTTGTGCAAAGTGACCAGCAGCTGCCGGGACAGCAGCCGCAGCTGCGTGGCCCAAGCCGTTGACTCCGCCGCCAGTTCCAGCTCGCCATCACATAGCGAAACCGGGTAGCAACGCGATGAGATATTCGGGCCGACCAGCGTGTCCCAGCGAGCCAGGACCGTGGCGTCGGTCGCCCGGACCTCCCAGCCGCGGTCCGCGAGCATCCGCTGTACCGCAACGCCGAAAGCGACCGGTTCGGCCCACTCCCGTCCGGGCGCGGCCATTCCGGGCAGGTGCGGACGGCGTCGCGGCTCCCGCCCGGACCGATCGCCGCCATCCGTCCGCTCGGCGTTACGCCTGCCGGGCGCACTCAGCCCAGGACGTCGACCGGACGCCCGAGCACGGGCATCCTCCTTGGCCTGGGCGAGAACAAGACGGGCCAGGTCCGTGCCGCGCAGGGGGGCATGAGCGGCCGCCCACTCGCTATCGGTGCAGTTCTCATCCGGCGACATGGTCCACCCGCCCGTCCACGACTTCGAAACGCGCTCCGGCAAGCGTCACCGGTACGTCCGCGTCGACCGCTGCTGTCACCAGGACCTGCTCGGCTGGCATGACGAGCTCCGCCAGCCGGGCCCGACGGTGCGTGTCGAGCTCGGCGAATACATCGTCCAGCAACAGTACTGGTTCGCGTTGATCATCCCGCAACAGTTCGAATGATGCCAGTTTGAGCGCGAGCGCGAGCGACCACGACTCACCGTGGCTCGCGTATCCCCGTGCTGGCCGGCCGTTGATGAACAGCAACAGTTCGTCGCGATGCGGGCCGACCAGGGTCACCCCGCGTTCGATCTCCTTCGGCCTGAGCCGGGCGAGCTCGGCGAGCATCGCCTCCTCCAGCGCGGCCCGGTCGCCCCCGGGCGTGCCGGCAATGGGCTCGCCCGGGATGGAGGCGCTGTGGGCACGGCCGATCAGAGCCTGGTCGGGAAGCCCGGCGAGAACCGTCGAATGGTACTCAAGCCTGGTCAGCGTCACCTCCCCGGCAGCCGAGATCGAGGCCGGGCTCCGAGTCGGCGCGGGGGACGAGGCCACCGCCGAGTAGGCGTTTTCCACCCTGGGCCGCAACGCCTCGACCAGCGCGCCACGCGCCGCCAGCAGTTCGGACCCGTACCGGGCAAGCTGCGCGTCCCAGACGTCCAAGGTACGTAGATCGCTTGTCCGGCCGCCGCGCCGGGCCGCCGCGGCCGTCCGCAGCAACGTCGACCGCTGGCGCAGCACCCTGTCGTAGTCGGCGAGCACACCGGCCAGCCGCGGTGTCCGGGCCACCAGCAGATCATCGAGGAAACGCCGGCGCTCGACCGGGTCACCTCGGACCAGCGCAAGATCCTCCGGGGCGAAGAGCACCATGACCAGCAGCCCCAGGAGGTCACGGGGGCGGCCAAGCGGAACCCGGTTGAGCCTTGCCCGGTTCGCCCGGCCCGGAATGATCTCAAGCTCCACCAGCGCGGCCCGGTCACCCCGCACTATCCGCGCGCGCACGGCCGCGCTCGCCGCGCCCTGGCGAACCAACGGCGCGTCTGAGGCCACTCGATGACTACCGAGCGTCGCCAGATAGCCAACGGCTTCCAACAGGTTGGTCTTGCCCTGCCCGTTGGAGCCGACGAACGTGGTCACCCCGGGCGCGAGCAACAGATCCAGCGCGGGATAGGACCTGAAGTCCATCAGCGACAGGTGCGTGAGATGCACGTCACCCGGACAGCCTGATCGGCATGAGCAGATACCGGTAGTCGGGAACCTCGCCGTCATCAGGTGCCTTGCCGGTGAGGATCGCGGGCTTCTTGGCGGCTTCCTCCGCGTCGTCAGCGCTCGCGAAACCGATGTGGACGACGTCGGACTCCACCGCGTTCAGACCGTCAAGCAGGTACGCCGGGTTGAAAGCGATCGACAGGTCTGGTCCGTCATAGCCGATCGACAGGCTCTCCCGGGCCTGCGCCTCACCACCAGCGCCGGCTTCAAGAACCAGATGATCGGCGGTGAAACCCAGCTGGACCGGAGCGGTACGCGCGGCGACCAGCGCGACACGTTTCACGGCCTCGGCGAACGGGGAGATCTCGATCTGCGCGGTCAACGGCGAGCTGTCCGGCAGCAGCCGCTGGTAGGCCGGGAACGATCCGTCCACCAGACGGGTTGTGGTCTGCTTGTCACCACCGGCGAAACCGGCGAGAGCCTCCCCGGACGGACCCGATCCGAGCGCGATCGCGACCTCCGCTCCCGACCCTGACAACGATTTTGCCGTGTCGCTGAGCGTACGCGCCGGCACCATCGCAATGCCCTCGACCGTTTCGGACGTAGGTCGCCACTTCATTCTCCGGACGGCAAGCCGATAACGGTCCGTAGCGGCCAGCGTGAGAGTCTCGCCATTGATCTCGAGACGGACACCGGTGAGCACCGGCAAGGTGTCGTCCTTACCCGCGGCCACCGCGACCTGGGAGACAGCTCCGGCGAAAGCGGTCCCCTCGATGTGACCGGTCACCGCCGGCATCGGCGGCAACGTCGGGTAGTCCTCGACTGACATGGTCGGCAGGGTGAAACGTGCGCTACCACAGGTAAGTACCACTCGGGCACCGTCGGTTGCCAATTCGATCGGCGCGGATGGAAGAGCTTTGGTGATCTCCGCGAGGAGCTTACCGGATACCAACGCCCGGCCCTCCTCGGCGATCGCCGCCGCTGTCCCGCACTGAGCGGCCACTTCGTAGTCGAAAGCGGCGATCTTCAATGCTGGACCGGTCGCGTCCAGCATAAGACCGGCAAGGACCTGAAGCTGGGAGGTCGCACGGGTCGGCAACGTGCGCGCCGCCCACGCCACGGCATCGGTGAAGTCGTCCCGTTCAACCCGGAACTTCATGATTCGCCCTTCTGGATGGTGCTGTTCGCGTGCACTGAGGCGTTCCAGCATCGCAGGCGTCCGCGCCGGGTGCGTCGCGGGGCTGGCATGGCGGGTCGGGGCCGCTCCGAGGCTGGAGAGCGCGTCGAAGACGGAAAGTGACTGATCAACGATCTTTATCGCGTTATCCCCAGGCCCCACTGGTTCTGGATTGTGTTTTCTGAGAAATGATCTAGTCCGTCGTAATAGTAGGGGCGGTGGATACTGGGGATAACCAGGCCGATCCGCAGCTCAGGGGGCTGATTGAGCGGTGCGGATGCTGTGGGTAACGCTGTGCACAGTGCCGGTGGTTTTCCACCGCCGGTCCGGTTGTCCCCAGCTGTGCCCCCGCTGTACAGAGTTTGTCCACTGTTTGTGCACAGTTTCTGCACAGCCTGTCCCCACTACGCAGCGCTTACGTCGGGGCTTCGCAGCAGTTTGCGGACACGCGGCGGGGGCCGGGATCAGACACGCCTGATCCCGGCCCCCGCTCCCCATATTCCACAGGGTTTTCCACAAGCTGTGCACAAGGCTCCACCGGTACACCGAGGCCGACGCGACCGTCTTCGGCCGCTCTCTACCCCGGATCCGCCCGGCTCATGCCTGTCGTGTCTGTGCCCGGATCCGGTTCGTCAATTCGGTGACCTGGTTGTAGATGGCACGGCGTTCGGCCATGAGCCCGCGGATCTTTCGGTCCGCGTGCATCACCGTGGTGTGGTCGCGGCCACCGAAGTGCTGACCGATTTTCGGCAGCGACAGGTCGGTCAGTTCCCGGCACAGGTACATCGCGATCTGTCGGGCGGTGACCAGGACCCGGCTGCGGGAGGTGCCACACAGGTCTTCCATGGACACACCGAAGTACGTCGCGGTCGCGTTCATGATTGCCGCAGCGGTGATCTCCGGGTCGGTCGCGTCCGGGATGAGATCACGCAGCACGATCTCGGCCAGGGTCCGGTCGACATGGGACTTGTTCAGGCTCGCGAACGCCGCGACCCGGATCAGCGCGCCCTCCAGCTCACGGATGTTGCGCTCGATATGCGTGGCGATGTACTCCAGCACGTCACCAGGGACGGGCAGCCGCTCGGTCGCGGCCTTCTTCGACAGGATCGCGATCCGGGTCTCCAGGTCCGGTGGGGTGACGTCGGTGATCAGACCCCACTCGAACCGGCTGCGCAGCCGGTCCTCCAGCGCGGACAGCTGCTTGGGGGAGCGGTCGGAGGAGATGACGATCTGTTTCTCGGTGTCGTGCAGGACGTTGAAGGTGTGGAAGAACTCCTCCTGCGTCCGTTCCTTGTTTTCCAGGAACTGGATGTCGTCGACGAGCAGCACGTCGATGTCGCGGTAGCGGCGCTGGAAGGCCTGCTGGCGGTCGTCCCGGATGGAGTTGATGAAGTCGTTGGTGAACTCCTCCGAGCTCACGTACTTCACTCGTGACTCTGGGTAGAGCTTCAGGGTGTAGTGGCCGATCGCGTGAAGCAGGTGGGTCTTACCGAGCCCCGAGTCACCATAAATAAACAGCGGGTTGTACGCTTTTGCCGGCGCTTCGGCGACGGCCACCGCGGCCGCGTGCGGGAACCGGTTGCTGTCACCGATAACGAACGTCTCGAACACATACCGGGGGTTCAGCCGGGCCGGTTCGTACGCTCTGGGTGCTGGGTCGCGGCCGAGGCCCGGCGTGATCCGGGCGGCGGGAGGGGCCGTGACCGCCGGCTCCGGCAGCATGATCGGCCCGGTCATCGGCTCCGGGTCGGGCAGGTGCTCAACCGTGACGGCGACGCGGATTTCTCGTCCATAGGCTGTGGACAAAGCTGTGGACAGAAACGGTCGGAGGCGGGAGTCGAGCAGGTCCTTGGTGAACTCGTTCGGCGCGGCGAGCAGCGCTGTGTCCTGAACCAAACCGAGTGGACGGGTCAGCCGCAGCCATGCCCGCTGCTGCCCTGACAGGGTACCGTCCGCCACGCCGGCGACAGCCTGTCCCCATACCGCGGACAGATCTGGTTCGCCGGCGGGCACCGGGCCTGCCATGCCGGCGAATGGGCCGGCGCTGAGGTCGGTCACGAGCGAGGCTCCTCCGGACGGTCGGGCGGTCGGGCACCTGATGGATGCGCCCGCCGAGGGGATAGTTCTCCACATGGTCGTCCACAGCTGTGTACGACCATGACACTCCACCCGGTGTGGCGCCCCTCCGGTGCCTCGGACAGCGGCTGTCACCGCCCTTCCCGCCCCAGTGACGCGAGGCTTGATAGTGTCAGGCGTCAGGTTGTGGCGACCATGGGCTGTTCGGTGTGTCCCGTGCCGCCGCTACCGTCCTTGTTGTCCTTTGCCCGTCTGTCGTCCGGAGTCTTCTGTGAGCAAGCGCACCTTCCAGCCGAACAACCGTCGGCGTGCCAAGACGCATGGGTTCCGGCTCCGGATGCGGACCCGTGCCGGTCGCGCGGTGCTCTCGGCCCGTCGCCGCAAGGGCCGTAGCGAGTTGTCCGCCTGAGATTCACCGCGTCGCGATCCTTCCCGCGTCATGCTGCCCGTTCGGAATCGTGTCCGAACCAGGGCCGAGCATGCTCAGGTCGGTCGCGGTGGGCACCGGATCCGCAGCGGTCCGCTTGTTGTCCACAGCCTGGCTGTGGACAACAAGGCTGGCAGCCATCACCCTGTGGATAACGTGAATGCACCGGCCGCTCTTTCTCCCCCACGGGTGGGTTTTGCCGTGGGCCGCAAGGTGGGTAACGCTGTCGTTCGCAACCGGGTTCGCCGGAGGCTCCGCGAGCAGATGCGCGCCCGATTGGATCAGGTACCGCCAGGGACGTTGGTGATCGTGCGTGCTTTACCGGACAGCGCCACCGCATCCTCGGCTGAGCTCGGTCGTGCCCTTGACCGGGCGTTGCGCGAGCGAGCGTCCCGCGGTCGCTCCGGTAGCGCAACCGGGCAGCGGGACAGGCCCGCCGCAGCTGTCGACCGGCACCGTCGATGACTACGGGCACCTGCGGTCTTCTCGTGCTCGGCCTGCTCACGGCGGCTGACCTGGCCGCGGCGACCCACATCGCGGCCACGATCGCGCCGCGGGTGTCTCGTGGTTCTGACGGTACGGTACGCAGCCCACTCGCCTGGCTGCTGCTTACTATGATCAGGATCTATCGGACGGCCTGTTCTGGGCGCACTACAGGCGTCTGCCGCTTCGAGCCGTCCTGTAGCGCTTACGGACTTGAGGCAGTGCGCCGTTACGGGGGGGTCCGAGGCGGTCTGTTGACCGCCTACCGGCTGCTGCGGTGCCAGCCGATGTCCGCCGGCGGCTATGACCCGGTCCCGACGCGCAATGTGGTCCCGACGCGCGACCCGGGCTCGGGTCACGCCCCCAAGCACCCGCACAAGCCGACCGCGTCCCACCCTGGCACGAGGGCCAGCCGTGGCACGAGGGTCTAAGGAGACAGGCCAGTGTTGGATCCCCTCTACCATCTCGCGGCACACGCGATCGTCTTCTTCCACGGTGGCTTCGGGCCGATCTTCGGTCAGGACAGCTTCTTCGCGTGGTCGTTCTCCGTTGTCCTGCTGGTGGTCTGTGTCCGTATTCTGATCTTTCCTCTGTTCGTCCGGCAGGTGAAGTCGCAGCGGACGATGCAGCTGATGCAGCCCAAGATCAAGGAAATCCGGGAGAAGCACGGGCATGACAAGCAGCGGATGAACGCTGAGATCATGGCCTTGCAGAAGGAGCATGGCAACCCGCTGCTCGGCTGTCTGCCGATCGTGTTGCAGATCCCGCTGTTCATCTCGTTGTTCCATGTGTTCAGCCATCTTCAGCCGGTGATGCGGCCGGGCGGCGTGCTGGAGTGGGCGCCCCGGGTGGGGCTGTCCGCCCATCAGGTACAGCAGATCGCCGAGGCCAAGCTGCTCGGTGTCTCACTGTCGACCTCGTTCACCTCGTCATCGAGCTTTCTCGACTTCGTCCAGGCCAACGGGACGAACGTCAAGATTTTTGCGGTCGTCCTGATCCTGCTCATGGGCGCGACCACGTTCCTGACCCAGAAACAGATCATGGCGCGGGCCGGGTCCGTTGACCCGCAACAGGCGATGGTCCAGAAGGTGCTGCTTTACGGCTCGCCGGTGATGCTGGCGGTGTTCGGCTTCCGCTTCCCGATCGCTGTCCTGCTCTACTGGCTCACCACCAACCTGTGGAGCATGGGCCAGCAGTTCTTTGTCATCAAGAAGATGCCGCCGCTGCTGCCGCAGGCGGCGAACGGGCGCGTGCCCGGCACCCGGGTGGAGACCGGCAATGCCAAGGGCAAGACGCTCGAGCCGCCGGCGCGGCCCGCGCCCGGCGCACGCCCGGCGCCCGGTGCCCGTCCCACGGCGAAGGTCAAGAACCGTCCCAAGCCCGCCACGGACGCGTCGGCCACGGATTCCTCCGCGGATCCCTCGCCCGCGGCATCCCTGACCAAGGGCACGAACAAGTCCACCGGCAAGGCTCCGCCCGGCACCCGTTCGCCCGGAAGCAACGGGCGGCCTTCCACGGTGGCTGGCAACCCGGCTGGCAGGGTGTCGCCAGCGGCCGAGAACGGTTCCGTCCAGGACAACCGGACGGTGCCGGACGGCGAAGCCAAGACCCATTCGGCGGGTGCACCCGGGGTGGCGGCTGGCGCACGGCGTCCCCCCGGCGGTTCCCGTCCCGCCAAGCGGCGCGGGAAGGGCGGGCGGCCCGGGGGGCGGCGTTGACCGGCTCCCGCGGCCATCGGATTCCCGCCCGCCGGACCTCCGGCAACAGACGTCTACCCTCGAAGGAGCTGTTCTGATGACTGGTTCGGCACCCGAGCTGACCGCCGACAGCGCTGGGGCTACCGAGGGCGGTGACCCGGTTCCGGCCCCGGCCCCGGCCGCTGAGACGCCGGTGAACGGTCGGCAGCGTATCGCCGATCTGGAGCAGGAGGGCGAGATCGCGGCGGACTATCTGGAAGCTCTGCTCGACATCGTGGACATGGACGGTGACCTCGACCTCGACGTGGAGGGGGAGCGGGCTGTCGTCGCCGTCGTAGGGGAGGGCCTGGAGCTCCTGGTGGGTGCCCGGGGGGAGACACTGGAGGCGTTGCAGGAGCTCACCCGGCTCGCGGTGCTCCAGAAGACCGGCGTTCGCAGCCGGCTCATGTTGGATGTCGGTGGTCACCGTGCCCGGCGCCGTGCCGAACTGCGAGAGCTCGCCACAGCGGTCGCCGCGCGGGTGCGGGCCGGCGGCCAGCCGGAGAAGCTGAAGCCGATGACGCCGTTCGAGCGCAAGGTCGTTCATGACCTCATCGCGACGCTGGACGGTGTGGCCAGTGAGTCCGAAGGGGAAGACCCCCAGCGCCGGGTGGTCATTCTCCCCGCGGGCTGACTGCGTTCCTGTCCGCCTGTCCGCCGTGATCCGCCGAACATGGCAGACAGGCGGTGTGTCGCGTCCGCTCCTGGCGTTGCGCTGAGAGCGTGTGTGAGATCGGGCTTTCGATCAGTGAGCCGCGGCCAGGCGGCCCCTGGCAAGGCGGCAGGCCGAAGCGATACCGGATGAGTTGTCTCGGTGTGGCCGACAACGCGGCCAGGGGCACCTGGGCGCGGTGAGCCGGAATGACGATCTCAAACAGCGCTCCCGGCCTGGACCCGGCCTGGACGGCGGCGGCGTTCGCGCGTGGCTGGTCGACCAAGGCCGGCGGCGCGCTCCACGGCCGGGGCCTCGGGCTCGCCCTGCTCCAGCAGGTTGTGGCCAGGTACGGTGGCCGGATTGATGTCACCAACGACCGCGGAGCGGTCTTCACCGTCCGCCTCCCGCTCGAACCGGTCGTGGTGGAGGTCGCTGACGTCGTCGGTATCTCCCGTGTCACGGCCAGGCGCTACCGTGAGCACCTCACCGGCCGCACCTCACCAGCCGGACGCGGCGTTACGGTACTACCGGCCGGCCCCCGAGTCCCGCTATCGCTGGACAAGCCGGTGAACAGACCCTGCGGTGCGTTGACCGCGCTTCCCGCACCAGCCGCTCCGGCCTTCCGCGAGGCTTCCCGATCCGGGCAGCGAGGATGCTGGTCGCATGGTGCCTGTGCCCGGCCCGCCGGCCGTTGCTCGTGACGTCTTCGGAGACGCTTTTGACCTCGCCTGTGTGTATGCCGACATCCTTGTCTCGGCCGGCGTCGAACGCGGACTGATCGGTCCTCGTGAGACCGATCGGATCTGGGATCGTCACCTGTTGAACAGCGCCGTGGTCGAGGAGGCGGTCGGACCAGCAAGCACCGTGGTGGACGTGGGGAGCGGCGCCGGCCTACCCGGGATTCCCCTCGCGCTCGCCCGTCCGGACATCAGGGTGACGCTTCTTGAGCCGATGCAGCGCCGGTGCGTCTTTCTGCACGAAGCGGTGGCGAGGCTCGGACTTGAGGGGCGGGTCACGGTTGTCCGGGGACGTGCGCCCAACATTGGCACTACCGTGGAAGGCCACGAGTTTGATGTTGCCGTCGCAAGGGCTCTCGCGCCTCTGGGACGGCTGGGCGCGATGCTCGTGCCGATACTGGGACCGGGCGGTGTCATGCTTGCACTGCGCGGTTCGCGCGTTGTCGAGGAGTTGTCGGTCGCGCGAGGTGAGCTGGATGCCCAGGGCTGGTGCGAGGTGGACGTCGTGAAGTGCGGAGTCGGGCGGCTTTCGGAGCCGGCCACCGTGTTGCGCGCCGTTTGCGGCACACCTGAGCCTGGGCGCCGGCAGGGAAGTAGGAAAACGCGTGAAGCACGGCGAGAACGGGAAGCGCAGCGTGCACGTGGACACTCACGTTCCACGTGAAACAGCGTCGCGGGGAAGCAACACGTCCATGGGTGCGGGACGGACCGCGCGTCGGTCCTCGGCTCCACCGTTGGACTCTCATGATCCATCCACCCCTATCGGAGCGGCGGCAGCGGCGGCAGTGGAAGCCTTGACCATGGAACGACGACGGCCGTTTCCGCGGCCTACCCGACGGCGCATCATTACGGTGGCCAACCAGAAGGGCGGGGTCGGGAAGACCACCACGACAGTGAATCTCGCGGCCGCCCTGGCCATGCACGGATGCCGGGTCCTGTGTATCGACCTGGACCCCCAGGGAAACGCGTCGACTGCTCTCGGCGTTGACCACCGGTCCGGTGTCTCATCCATTTACGAGGTTCTGCTCGGGGATCGGCCACTTGACGAGGTCGTGGTGCAGTCCGCCGAATCCGAGGGCCTGTACTGCGCTCCGGCCACCATCGACCTCGCTGGCGCCGAGATCGAACTGGTTTCGGTGGTGGCGAGGGAGACTCGCCTGCGGCGGGCGATTGCCGGGCTCAAGCAGGATGTCGACTACATCATCGTGGACTGTCCCCCGAGCCTTGGGCTCCTCACGGTCAACGCGCTGGTGGCGGCCAAGGAACTACTGATCCCCATCCAGTGTGAGTACTACGCGCTCGAGGGTCTCGGACAGCTCCTCCGCAACGTCGAACTCGTGCAGGCCCACCTCAATCCGGATCTGCGTCTGTCCACCATCATCCTGACCATGTACGACTCGCGGACGCGGCTGGCGGACCAGGTCGTCCACGAGGTCAAGGAGCACTTCGGGCCCCGTGTACTGGGCACGACCATCCCGCGTAATGTGCGGATCGCCGAGGCGCCGAGCTACGGCCGGTCGGTCCTGACTTACGACCCTGCCTCGCGGGGATCATTGTCCTACCTGGCCGCCGCGCGCGAGCTTGCCGAGCGAGGCTTCGAGCCGAATGGGGTGGGACTGTGACAGTGCGCAGGGGTGGACTGGGGCGAGGCTTGGGAGCGCTGATCCCGACCGCCATGGACGGCGCCGACATCGGCATCGACAGCGGTTTCGGGCTGAGGACCGGGCCGACGCCGGTTCATGGCGCGACCTTCCGGGAGATCGCGGTCGACTCGGTCACGCCGAATCCCCGTCAACCGCGGACGCATTTTGATGAGGAGACGCTCGAGGAGCTGGCCGCGAGCCTGCGTGAAGTCGGTCTGCTCCAGCCCATAGTCGTCCGCGAGATCATGCCTGGGCGCTACGAGCTGGTCATGGGAGAACGGCGATGGCGGGCATCCCGGCTCGCGGGCTTCAGCCAGATTCCCGCCATCGTGCGGGACACCACTGACGACGCCATGCTCCGGGACGCGCTGCTGGAGAACCTGCACCGCCAACAGCTCAACCCCCTTGAGGAAGCGGCGGCATACGAGCAGCTCCTGCGTGACTTCGGCGCCACTCACGAGGAGCTTGCCGGGAAACTCGGCCGGTCGCGATCCCACGTCACCAACATGATCCGGTTGCTGGGTCTGCCGCCGGCGGTCCAGCGCCGGGTGGCAGCCGGGGTGCTTTCCGCGGGCCATGCTCGGGCTCTGTTGTCGCTGGTGGATCCTGATTCGCAGGATCGCCTCGCCACCCGTATCGTCGCCGAGGGCCTGTCCGTCCGGGCTGTCGAGGAAATCGTGGCGCTGGGCGAGGAGGGGCCGCGCAAGACGGTTCCCCGTGCTCCCCGGGTTGTTCCCCCCGTTCTGGGCAAGTTCGCCGCCCGCCTGTCCGACCGTTTCGACACCCGCGTGAAGGTTGACATGGGCCGCGGCAAAGGAAAGATCACTGTGGAGTTCGGGAGCATCGAGGACCTGGAGCGGATCGTCGCGGTGATGACGGCCTCGGAAGCGGAATCAGGATCCGCGGTGGAATGAGCGGCCGCGTGCTGTCCGGCCGATCGCCGGGGCTACCGAAAGTCCGTCGTGGATTTTTCGGCTCGCTCCGCGAGCTGGACAGCCACGCCACGCGCCGCCGCGGCGTTCTGGTTGGGGCCGCCTGCCGCGGGCAGCCTCAATCCGGGCGTTTCACGTGGAACATCGCCGGTTGATTGCGCAAAATGATCATTTGATGTCGCGCCGCGCCGGTCGGTTTCTGGATCATCGGCCGAGCTCCGCCCGGTTCAGGGTGCACCGATCTCACTGGGACTACCTGTCCGATCCGCGCCCCGCGTCATGCCGCCGGGCTGGGAACGAGCAGCTGCGGGGCTGATCGGCTGGCCCGTGACGTTGTCCGTCTCACCTCCTGCCACGTTTCGAAAAAGATCCACATTGGATGCCTTAACCTGGTTGCGTGAGGGATGTCAGTGGTGACGTTGACGCTGGAACTCTGGCCACCTGGAACGTTGTGCTATGAGCCGTCGCATTGCCAACATCACTCTCGACAATATTGACGACATGCCGCGGCGCTGCCGCCGCTGCGTTTTCTGGGAGCTGGACCCGGTCGCCCGCAGCCGAGCGGAGGAGGCCGGAGGCACCGAGCTGGAGAAGGAAGCGTGGGTCTCCTCGGCACTCCTCGAGTGGGGCAGCTGCGGGAAGATTATTTATGTGGACGGCGCCGCGGCCGGGTTCGTGATGTTCGCACCGCCGGCGTACGTGCCCCGGTCGGTGGCCTTCCCGACGAGTCCCGTCAGCCCGGATGCCGTGCTTCTTATGACTGCGAAGATCCTGGATGACTTCGTCGGGCAGGGCCTGGGACGTGTCCTCATCCAGTCGGTAGCCAAGGACGTGGTGCGTCGTGGCTTCCGCGCTGTTGAGGCCTTTGGGGATCTGCGCGGCGAGGGAACTCGGTGCGTTGTGCCCGCCGAGTACCTGCTTGCCGTCGGTTTCAAGACGGTCCGGCCGCACCACCGTTGGCCACGGCTACGGCTTGAGGTCAAGAACGCCGTGAGCTGGCGCGAGGAGGTCGAGGTCGCGCTTGAGCGGCTGCTCGGTTCGATGGCGCCGGAGGGCATGCTGCGCCAGGTCGGCAGCACCGCCGGAACAGCGCCCGCGGGCTGACCGTCCCCTGCTGGCAGCTGTTTTTCCGGGCGGGCCTCCGAGGGGGGATGGCCGACAGGGGATGGTTGTGCTGACCCGGCGGCGGGCTGCGCGCATGGCCGTGCGCATGGCCATGCGCACGGCCATGCGCGAGGTCTCAGCGGACCGTACGCGAGGCAAGTGTCGGTACCCGTAGCTGTCCTGTGGGTGGGTCGAGATCCGGAGGCAGGAACAGGCGCTGTACCGCGGCGAGGATGCCCTCGGCGACGGTGGCCCGAAATTCCGGCGACTCGAGCGCCGCGGCGTCGTGCGCGTTCGTGAGGTAGCCCAGGTCCGTGCGGATGGTCGGCATCAACGTCCGCCGCAGGAGCTCCCAGGTCTTGGCATGGGTGCGGCAGTCGACGAGATCAGTGCGTGATACGAGTTCCTTCTGTACAAGTCCGGCCAGCCGTTCACCCACGGCTGATGATCCTCGGGCGTGGCCATAGTAGTAGGACGACACCCCCTGCGCCCACGGGGATCTGCCCGCGTCCACATGCAACGACAGGAGAAGGTCGGCGCCGATTTCGTTCGCCCGATGCGCACGTTCAGAGTCGTCCGGCGACTCGTGCGGACCATGCAGGAGGTACGCCTCCAGTCCCGAGGTCAACAGCCGTGCCTCGAGCCGAGAGGCAAGGTCGGCCATGAGGTCACGTTCGCACAGATTCCCGACGGTGACCCCCGGATCTTCTCCGCCGTGCCCGGGGTCGATCGCGACCACGACGCCGAGCAGGGAGGGACCCCGCTGGAGCAGTCGCACGGACTCCCGAAGCACGTCCGGACGGCCTCCGACAACGGTTCGTTCCAGCTTCTTCAGCTCCCGGAGCGTCAACGGTCCGCAGCGGCCATCCGGCTCCAGCCCCCGGTTGTGCTGGAAGTCCTTTAGCGCCGTCTCCGTTTGCGAGCTGAAGATGCCGTCCGCCCGCCCTACGTCGAATCCCATGTTCGACAGCCGTTCCTGTAGCGCTGCCACATCGTCTCCGATAAGGGGATGGTTGATGCTGTGGTACAGCAGGCGGTCGCCGAGTTTGCGACGGGCTTCGTCCAGCACCCGGAAGGTGTCCGGGCCGATGACGCCGTCCGCGGACAGGCCTCGGCTCTGTTGAAACGCGCGGACGGCGTCATCCAGGGCCTCGTCGAACAGGGACCCGTCGGCCGGTGCCGGATCGGGCCTGTGTGTGTCGGCAGGGTCCGTGACCTGGGCCCCCGGCTGGGCGAAGGAGCTACGGTCGCGCAGTCTCCGGTCTTCCGGAGGCACCGGCGATGTGGCTGGCTGGCGTGGCGCGGCCGGCAGGAACGACAGGGAGATCAATGCGGCGCGTACTTCGATGACGGAGGGATCACGGTCGCCGAGACGCAGCAGTCTCGTCCCACGGTTACCACTCGGATCTACTGACGGACGGGTCACGGGGACACAGGCTAACCCCGGATAGCGGTGAAGCCGCTATCCGGGGACCCTGAGTTCTCCCGAATGAAGATCTAAAAACGGGTTCTCAGATGTAGGCGGAAAGATCTCGCAGAAGAGCCGCTTTCGGCTTCGCGCCGACGATGCTCTTGTCCAGCTCGCCGTTCACGAAAACCGCCATGGTGGGTATTGACATAATTTGGTACTTTCGGGCAATCTGTGGGTTTTCGTCGATGTTGAGCTTGACGACGCGCAGTTTGTCGCCATGCTCGGCCGCGATCTCCTCCAGAACCGGAGCGATCATCTTGCACGGCCCGCACCACTCCGCCCAGAAGTCGACCAGGACGGGCACGCTGCTTCCCAGGACCTCATCAGCGAATGTGCTGTCGGTGACGGGCTTGGTTATCCCTGCCATGATGATCTCCTTTTGATCGTTGCTACCGGGATGGCGTCAGGACGACGCCACCGGATCAGGCCTTTAGAGCGTGTGTGAGATCGGGCTTTCGATCAGTGAGCCGCGGCCAGGGGGCACCTGCGCCCGGCAATAGGGGACGCGGCGTCGCGGGGCCAGGGCACGCACCTCGCGTCATCGCTCCCCGTCCATCGCCGCGCGACGCACGGGTACCCCGGCTCGCCGGCCGTCACCCACCACCTCTGATGGCTCCCTCCGCCGCCTCGCGATGCCCGCACCCCAGCTCCGCTCATTGATCCACACCATGTTGCCGGGCGCTCCTACGGCGCGACAGCCTCCGCGGGTACCCGCGGTATGGGTTCGCCGCCGTCTTCCCGCGCGGCCAGCCAACGCTCCGCGTCCAGCGCCGCCGCGCAGCCGGTGCCCGCCGCTGTGATGGCCTGCCGGTAGATGTGGTCGACGACGTCGCCGCAGGCGAAGACACCCGGAAGGCTGGTGCTGGTCAAAGGGTGGTCCACCATGATGTACCCGGCGTCGTCACATTCGAGCTGCCCGCGGACAAGCTCCGACCGGGGCTCGTGGCCGATGGCGACGAACAGGCCGGTCGCTGGGATCTCCGCGGTCTCCCCCGTGATGGTGTCGCGCACCTGGACGCCGGTGACCTTGTCCTCGCCGCGGATGGCCACGACCACCGAGTTCCAGCGAAAGCGGATCTTAGGGTTGGCTTTGGCGCGTTCCTGCATGATCGCGCTTGCCCGCAGCCGGTCCCGGCGATGGACGATCGTCACGGACTGGGCGAAGCGGGTCAGGAACGTTGCCTCCTCCAGCGCCGAGTCACCGCCGCCGACGACGACGATGTCCTGATTCCTGAAGAAGAACCCGTCACAGGTCGCGCATGCGGACACGCCGTGCCCAAGGAGGCGGGCCTCGTCCGCGATGCCCAGCATGCGGTAGGACGAACCGGTGGCGATAATCACGGTGCGGGCCAGGTGGGTCTCATCCGCCACGGTTATGATCTTTGGGTCAGCCCGCAGGTCGACCGCGGTGACGTCGTCGGCCACGAGCTCCGCGCCGAACCGTTCGGCCTGGCCGCGGATGTTCTCCATGAGTTCGGGGCCTTGGACGCCCTCGGGAAAGCCCGGGAAGTTCTCCACCTCTGTCGTGGTCATCAGCGCGCCTCCGGCTGAGACGGCCCCCTCGAAGACCAGCGGGCGCAGGTTCGCGCGTGCCGTGTATATCGCCGCGGTATAGCCGGCCGGGCCGGATCCGATGATCACGACGTCGTGCACATCCGGACTGTTCGATCCATTCCCGTTGCTCTGCGCGGTCACATCTCCACCTGTCCTTTCAGGTCGCCGACGGCTGCCGGCGAGGCCGTGCGCATGCCACAACCGTTCCGCCGCACACCCGATTCCCGGGGAATCGGTCACACTCCGGCTCGGCCCGGTCAGGAGCGTAAGGACATCATCGCGCCGGTAGCGACCGAGAAAAGAGCATTACTGGGAGGCGGTTGTGCTGTACCACAGGGCTGCCGCCAGGTTGGTGACGCTGCACCGTTCGTCGAGCACGATCACCCGGAGCCGGTCGGCGGTGGTCGGGACGGACAGGACGACCAGGACGGCTGGCTGGCCGTTGAAGGTCACCAGATCGAGGGCCGCGATGCTCCCGCCTATCTGCGTGGCCAGGCTGAGATAGCACAGGCGCAGATCAGGCCGGGTCAGTTCGGTGATGACAGCGGCGACCGCGGTGGATGGGCCGGCCGTGGCGGCGTCATATGCACGCAGCGGTGCCCGCAACGTGCCCGGTATCCGCCCGGTTACCAGATCGAGCGCGTGCTGGGGAATTTCGGCCATGCTCACCGGGTGTCCGGTGTGCGCGAGGATGGCGGGCCCGGCCGCGTCCGAGACCGGCGCGGACGCGGCCTCACCGGCGGACCTGTCTCCCGCGTCCGCGCCGGGAGCCCGCGCCGGCAACGGTGTCGTCAGTGGTGCTGGCAACTCGCCGCCGCTCGCACTGGCCACGCTCTGGCCGGGCTGGCGGGCCAGCGCCACCATGAGGCCGACCATGCCCACAACAATGATCAGGCAGGTCGCCGCCGTGAACCAGGCCGGGATCCGCGTGGGCCGGCCCAACCGCGGTCCGCCGTTGGGCCGGCTGCTGAGCCGGCCGTGGATGCGGCCTGGATGCCGGCCCGGTCGCCATGAGCCGGATGGGGGCGGTTGCCCGGCAGCCGAGTCGAGGCCGCCGGGCAACCGGCCGTTCCGTTCCGAAACCAGAGTGGCGCGCAGCCTTTCAGCGACATCCTCAGGCATGGTCACCGACGCGAGCGCCGCCAGATCCCGGCGCACCCGCCGCAGCGCGGTCACGGTTTCGCGGCACTGCGGGCAGGCTCCGATATGCAGCGCCACGCCGGATGACGAACCGTTGCTGTCGACGTCGGCGTTGCCCTCGGCGTAGGCGTCGAGGCGCTCAACATCCGGATGTTGATCAGCTATCATTGCCGATCACCTCCTCCGGCCGCTTCGGACGCATTAACGTGCCTGCTCTCACTGACGGAATCGAAGGCCGCAGGGTTCCCGGGACACAGGTAGTCGAGCATTACAGCCAGTTTTGCGCGCCCTCGCGCGCACCGGCTTTTCACTGTGCCCACCGGCACCGCGAGCAGCGTGGCGGCGTCCGCGACCGAATGCCCCTGGACGTCGACGAGTACCACGGCGAGCCGCAGTGCCTCCGGCAGCTGGCCAAGCGCGGCGTGGATGGCCAGCCGGGTCTCGCCCTCAGCGATGACATCGCGTGGTTCGGCCAGTTCGCCCCTGCCGTCCGCGGGCAATGGGACCTGCGGTCGGGCCGCACGGCGGCGCAGCCTGTCCAGGCAGGCGTTGACCACGATGCGGTGCAGCCACGTCGCCACCGACGCTTCCCCCCGGAAGGCGGCAGCACCCCGGCAGGCCGAGAGCATGGCCTCCTGGACGGCGTCAGCGGCGTCCTCGCGGTCCCGCAGCATGCAGACCGCGACCGTCCACAAGTGGTTGCCGTGGGCCTGAACCAGCGCGGCGAACGCCTCTGGGTCCCCAGCGGCGTGCCGGCGGAGCAGCTCCTGATCCCGCCTGGTCCGGTCCGTCGCCGGGCCGGGCGCGGCGTCGTCGATGTCCACCGTGAACGGCTCGGCCGCGGGCGGCTCGGAAGAGGTCATGGGACGACGTGCGGGTGGGCCGCGGCTTCAGGAGTGGAAGGACATGTCGACGATCGACCCCTTGAATCGTCCGTCGGAGACCGTCGGCAGTTTGGTCAGCCACACAACCCAGTACCGGTGGGTACCGGCCGCGGCCGGTACCGGCACGTCGGCTGTGCCGGCCGCGGCGGTGGTCTCGCCGACGACGACCGGATAGCTGTTCACGTCGTTGACGACCGCGTCGCCGGCCCGCAGCTCGAACGAGGTTGGACCGCCGCCAAATGTAACTGTCATTTTACGAATAGTGACAGGCTGGCCGAAGTCCAGCCGAAGACCTACCCCGGACTTGGGGAGCCCGCCGAACTGCCTGCCGTCGGTGTTGTTGTAGCCACTCGTCGTCCAAGCCGTGGCGGCGTTCCCATCCACCGCCTTCGGCGCTTCGCTGTTGTTCTCGTCGCCGTCCGTCCCCTGGGGGTCGAACGCGGTGGCGGTCGGGGGCGGGAGAAGGACACCTACCGGAGTGGTCGGTGACGCGGTCGGCCCCGGCGGGGCCGGGGTTTTCTGCTGCGGTTGCCGGGTCAGCACGATCGCCGCAACAATGATCAGAGTAAGGGTGATCAGCAGCGCGACCATGATTGCCAGGACGCGGCGTGGTGAGGCGAAGGCTCCCTGGCGGTAGGGCGAGCCGTACTCGCCGCGGCGCCGGGCCGCGCCGCGCTGCCGCGCGGGCAGTCGGCCCAGGCCTCCGCCCGGATAGGCACCGTTGTCGAGACGGCCGCCACTGACCGGATAGGCGCCCCCGTCGTTGCCGCCGCGGTACCCGCCGCTCGCGTGACCGCCGGTTGGGCCCACCCCGGCAGCGTCCGCCGCGTACCCGGCAGTGGCGTACCCCGAGGTGATGGGCCCGGGAGTCATGGCCCGGGTC
>NZ_CAKJTL010000192.1:0-87138 GCF_917627385.1 Protofrankia sp. CiT1 | reverse complement strand
GTACCCGGCAGTGGCGTACCCCGAGGTGATGGGCCCGGGAGTCATGGCCCGGGTCATCGGCGGCTCGTCGTCGATGCGGACCCGGCCGAGGTCCAGGGTGCCTTCGGGTGGCGCGATCTCCTCGAGCGCCTCGGCGAGCTCCGCGGCGGATGCGATCGGCGGGCGGCTCGCCCGATCGTCCCCGAGGACGGCGAGGGTGAGCGCGTCGAGGTTCCGCGGCACGCCCGCCCGGACCTGGCGCGGTGAGCATGTCCGTCCGTCACTGGTACGCGGGGCCGTGGGCAGCCCGCATTCGCGTTTCAGTGGCCACCGTCCGGTCAGCGCCGAATACAGCAGACCACCCATTGCCCGGACATCGTCAGTGGCGAGGTCGGCCGAGTCAGCCCATGGCTCGGCCTGGCTGTGGGCGCCCTTCTCCAGCGCGGCGACGACGGAACCGGTGCCGAGGTCGACCACCTTGACCATGCCGTGCCCGGAGATGATGACATCGCTGGGCCGCAGGTCGCCGTGGTGGATGCCACGCTCGTGCGCGGCGGCCAGTACCCGCGCGACGGCCAGCATCACGGTGGCGGCCTGGTCTGGCCGCAGCGGGCCTTCGGCGGACAGCGTCTGCAGGGAGACGCCTTCCACCCATTCACTCACCACGTAGGACACCGGGCCGGTGTCGGTAGTGGTCGAGGTGGCGTCGTAGGTCGACGCCGCGCCCGGATGAACCAGCCGGCCGGAGCCGATGGCGGCGGACAGCAGCATCTCGGCGGCTCGATCACGTGCCGCAGCCGCGGAGTCACGCGCATCCGGCTTGGAGTGCTGCACCACGCGGACGGCAACGGAACGGGCGAGGATGCGGTCGTCGCCACGCCACAGGGTGACCGGACCACGTGTGTGCATCACTGACAGCAGCTGGTACCGGCCGTCCAGCATGGTCTTGATCGGCAGCGTGTCAGGCCCCGGCGGCGGCATTGGGCCGGTCTCGTCCGGAGGCTGCGGGGAGGACGCGGGTACCGCCATGGTATCGGCCCCGCGGGTCGAGCTGCTCGTCACATCTTCATTGACGTCAGCCAACGGCGGTCGGTTGTGCCCGTCGACCACTGTGCCTCCGTCATCACCGGCGCGCCCGGCTGTCGTAGCCGGATGCGGCCTGTTCAGTGTACGAGTCTCCGGCCTGGCGATCGGTGATTGCACCAGTCGCGATTGGGATCAGTGCGCCGATCGGGAACCGAACCGACCACGAACGGTCGTGACAAGCGCCGCCATCTCCGCCAGTCGCATCCTGACAATAGCCGTGAGATAGATCATAACCCCAACCGCACAGGCGAGGAGCACACTTACGCCGGATCCGAGCCAGCCAGTACCGATGATCACGCGCACTCCCCAGGCAACCACGGCCGCCAGCACCGCGCTCAGGCCTCCGGCGATGGTCACCTGGGTGAGCATGCGAGAGATCCGCCCGCCGTCGATGCCGTCGAGACGGGCCCGCAACAGCGTGGACGACGCGGCGACACCTACCAGGTAGGAAGCGGCAAAGGCGAGCGCCAGCGCAACCGGGCGGTGTTTCTCGGGCAGCAGCGAGCTCAGCGCAAGCGCACAAACGATATTGGTAGCCACGACGCCTACGTTGATCAGCGCGGGTGTACGGCTGTCCTGATGGGCGTAGAAGGCACGCAGCTGCACCTGGAACAACGAGAACGGCACCAGGGCGACGGCGAAGGCCGAGAGGGTGTCGCCGATCCGCAGGGCGCCGGCGTAGCTCACGGCGCCGTGATTGAAGACCGTGACCGCGATCGGGCGTCCCAGCGCGAGCAACATGAGCGCCGCGGGCACGATCACGACCGCGGCCAGGCGCATTCCGGTGGAAAGATCTTGACGGACGAGGTCGCGCCGATTGTCGGCGGCATGCGCGCTCATCCGTGGCAGTAGCGCTGTGATCACTGATACGGCGATGATTGCGTAGGGTAGCTGGAAGATCTGATATCCGTACGTGTAGACGGTATATGCCGTTGCGGAGCTGGACAGCCGCACAATGACCAGGTACCCGATCTGGCTGACCGCCACGTAGAGCAGCGTCCAGCCGGCCAGGCGCACTGCCTGGCGCAGCCCCGGGTGGGACAGATCCAGCCGCGGCCGGTAGCGGAAGCCGACCGCCCGCAGCGACGGCAACAGGGCGAGCGTCATGATCACAACACCGAGGGTCGTACCGGCGGCCAGCACCGTGACCTGGGCATCGCTGATCCCGCCGACCGTGGGCGGCCTCGGTCCGGGCACGAGGACGAACGCCGCACAGGTGACTATCACGATCAGGTTGTTGAGCACCGGCGCGAACATCGGCGCGGCGAACGACTGCCGTACGTTGAGGATCGCCCCGATCGTGGCGCCCAGGCCGTAAAAGATCACCTGTGGCAGGAACCAGCGCAGGAACGTCACGGCGAGATCATGCTCAGCGCCGCCGGCGGCGAGATAAGCGCTGACGATGAGCGGGGCGGCCACCATCGCGACCAGCACCGCCCCACCGAGCGCCAGCACCACCAGGGTGAGCAGCGAGGAGGCGAACGCCTCGCCCCGGTCGGGGTCGTCCTTGGTGGCCCGGACGAGTACCGGCACGATGACGCTGGACAGCACTCCGCCGAGCAGCAGATCGTAGAGGATGTTCGGGGTCGTGTTGGCGACGTTGTAGGCGTCCCCGGCCGCGCCTGTGCCGATGGCCGTCGCGATCGCCACTGTCCGCAGGAACCCCGAGGCCCGGGAGGCGACCGTGCCGATTGCCATGGTCCCGCTGGCTCGGCCCAGGGTCATCGCACCGCGTCCGCTGGACTTTTTCGGCTGCTCGCCGGTCTGCCGGCCGGGTCCGGCCGGGTATGTTTCCCGTTCCGGTGGGAGGCGCCGGGGTCCGGTCGGCTGTCCGGTCGGCTGTCCGGTCGGCTGTCCGGTCGGTGGAGCACCGATGGGGCCGGCTGTCCGCACCGTCGGCCCGGCGGGATCGAAGCCGGGCCGTCTGCGGTGCCGGGCGGGCGGTTTCCTGGTCTCGTCTCCGGGTCCGGCCGTCACCACCGTGCTCCTTCGTTCCTGGTGGTTCCCTGCTTCCTGACGGTTGCCTGTCTCCTGACGGTATTGGTCGCGCGGATGAGCCGTTCCAGATCGTCGTTCCGGTACTCGTCGTTCCGGTGCGCGCTTTCCCCGCGCTCGCTGGCCCGCGGGTCGCGTCCGGCAGCATCGGGAAGCAGCCGGCGGGCGCATTCCAGCGTGTCCGGATCATCTCCGCTATCCGGGTCATCCGGGCTCCCGGGCATCGGTAGTGACCGTGATCCCGATACTGATGCCGGCCTCGCCGCAGCCGCAGCCGCAGCCGGGACAGGGGCGGCTGGCGGAGGCGGTCCGCCGGGCGGCTGACGGCGCAGGACCCGCAGCCGCTGGACCAGCCGGATCGCCACGGCGAGCACGAGGACCGCCAGGGAACCGCCAGTGATCGCCACCGCGATGACCCCGAAGACCGTCGACTTCACCAGCACCCGCAGCGGCGGGTCGGCCGACAGCGGCCGTCCGGCGGGGGTGAGGATCTGGATGTTCACCGGGAACGTACCGGCGCCTTCAGCATTGACGTCGACCTCGACCTGCTCCTTCTGGAGAGGAGGCACTGTAAGTGCCAATTTGCTTGCTGATCGTAGCCGTGAGTGGTCCGTGGAGGCCAGGGACAGAACCACGCTGACGGTGAATGTGGTGTTGTTCTCCAGAGTGACCGGAACCTTGCCATGCTTGCTTGTCAGCGAGACGCTCCGGGACGCGACTATCCGGACGCCGTCCCGCAGGGCGCGTACCGCACCGGCGACACCCGCGCTCAGGGTGTCCGCGCCGTCCGTGCCGGCGGCGCCGGCACGCCAGGCGACGGACTCGGTGGCGGTGAGTGTGTTCTCCATCGCGTCTATGCCGGCGGCGACGCAGTTGCGTATGCCAGATGGCCCCGAGCCCGGTGGGCAAAGGACGGACTTGAGGGACTGCACCTGGCTACGCAGATCTTCCGCGGCAATCATCCGGCTGGCCGGCAGCTCGGCTGCCCGTGCCCAGGCCGGGTAGCCGAGAGGGCCGCGTTCGCCGTTCGCGGCGGCCGGCCCCGCCGGTGGTGTCCAGGCCAGGGGCACCGGCCTGGAAAACGGGGTCGACAGGCCGCCCAGCACCTTCTGCGCCCAGTCAGCCGGTGGGTCCCAATAACGCGGCAGCGCCAGCGTCTGGGCCCGGGCGAGTCCCGGGCGTTCCGCAGTGATCATGGCAATTTCGGCGACGAGATCCTGGAACGACTCTACCTGGGTCGGTGAGTCTGGCAGAGCCGTGGGCCCGGTCGCGAGCCTGGCCAGTTCCGTGTCGGCGGCCAGCGCATGGGCGACACCGCCCGAGGTCGCGATATTGGTGATGGCCGCGGGTGTGTAGCCCCTGTCCGGCTCCTTCGGGGGCAGCAGCCGCGAATCTGTGATTACGGTGGTAATGCCCATCCGACGCAGCAGGTCGAGCGTGGTCTGGTCGATGAGCCCGCCGCTGGGGTAGGCGATCGTCGTGTCCGGCGGGCGGCCGATCGCGTTCGCGACGACGGTCTGGCCGGTCAGTAACGCCACCAGAATGCTGTGGTACTCCTGCGCCCGGGCCAGCGCCACGACGTCGACATCGCCGTAGGGCAGAGCGACGACCGTTCCACCCGCGTCCGCGAATGCCCGCAGTTTTGCCAGAAAGATCGTGGCGTTCCGGTCCGGGCGCCGGGGGCTCGGACCGGATGGTGTGGCCACCTCGTATGGTCCGTCAGCGATGATTTTCAGTGTCTGCACGAGCACCGGGTCAACCGCGAGCGTGACGGTCGAGGTCTGCTCGCCCCGGGCGGGGACGACCGCGTTCAGCAACATGTCGAGGCGGCCGCCCGGCGCGATGAGGTCGGTCAGGCCATCGTCGCTCAGCCGGCCGTCAGCGCGTAGCCGCGGCACATCCGCGAGCGGCAGCACGACCGAGATCGGTGTGGGTGCGGTGACGTTGAGGGGAGCCCAGACCAGGAAGGTGTAGGCCGTCGCGACGATCCTGCGCTGGCCGTTCACCGTTCCGCTCGCGGCGATCCGCACCGGGTACACCCGCAGTGCCGCCGGCAGGTTCAGCGTGGCCGGGCTGGCACTCGCGGTGAACGTCACCGGCGGCGCGCCCGGTATCAGTGGGTTCGCTATCGGTTGGGCGACAACCGGCGTCGGATAGCTGGCCGCGGCCGCCGCCGCGGTACTGTCGCGCAGGTTCGCGAGGTCACTGCGACTGGACAACGGACGTCCGAGGTCGACTCGCACCTCAAGACTGGAAACCTGGGCACTGTCGGTGAGTTCCAGGCGACCGGTCACCTTCGGCGGGATCTGCATACTCGCGATCTGGGTGAACGCGTCGATGGCGATGCGAACGGGCTGGCTGGGGGAGGGTGTGGCGGTCGTTGAAGCCGCGGGTGAAGAGCCAGCCAATCGCGGGCTCGGAAGTTGTGCTTTGCCTGGGGACAAGGCTGTGGATACATGCGTATATCCTGTGGATATCCGTACAGGCCCGGTGGACGACGAGTGCGGCTGGGCACGGACAGCTGTTGCGTTCAGTACCAATCCCGATACTGAGAGTATGATCAGGATGGCTATCCGAACACTTCTGATCGTCAGGCGGTAACCGTATTCTGTCACGATACGTCCGTGAGGATGCTCGGCACCTGGGACAGGAGCCTGCGTTTGTCGGCGTGGACAAGCAGCCCCGCTATTTTCGCCGCTGGGGCCCAGGCGACTTCGCTGGCCTTGATATCGGAGTCCGACAGTTCCCCGATCGTCCGTAGTAGAAGATAATGGTGAACGGTTCTGCGCACGCGCGTCCATCCGGTTGCGAACCAGAAGCCGATCGTGCCAAGCCGACCGAGTACCTGTCCGGTCACACCAGTCTCCTCCGCCACCTCCCGAACCGCTGTCTGTTCCGCGGTCTCGCCGCCTTCGACATGCCCTTTCGGCAGCGGCCACAACAGCCGGCCATGGCGGTCACGGCGCGCAATCAGCGCTGCGTTGGCCATTTCTGAGGGGTCATCCAGTACGAGCCCGCCCGCTGAAGTTTCCTCCATCCGGCGAAGTCGTCGGCGAGGGGATGCCGAGGACCGGGCCATAGGCTGATCGTACGAGCTGTCCGCGTCACATCTGCCGCGTACGGTCACTATCGGCTGGTTGCTCGCCCACGGGCCAGGGGTCCCCGTGCGACGCCGGAGGGGTGTGGTGGGGTGGTGTTTTTTGGGATCTTTGTGGGAAGATCCCAAAATCCCGGCTGGTTGCTCGCCCACGAGCCAGGGGTCCCCGTGCGACGCCGAAGGCGTGTGGTGGGGTGGTGTTTTTTGGGATCTTTATGGGAAGATCCCAAAACTCCGGCTGGTTGCTCGCCCACGAGCCAGGGGTCCCCGTGCGACGCCGAAGGCGTTGCACGGGGGAAGGCCGATACCCTGAGACAGTGTCAGTGATCTGCCTGGATAATCCACGTGACTCCGCGGAGCGGGCGGTCAGCGCCCTTCTCAAGGTACCGGCTCCCGCGGATGACCTGGGGCGGCTCTTTGCCCGCGCCGGTCACAGCCTGTATCTCGTCGGTGGTTCGGTCCGGGACGCGCTGCTCGGTCGCCTGAGCGCTGGCGCGGGTACTGCTGATCTTGATTTTGCCACCGATGCCCGGCCGGAACGTGTCCTTGAGATTACCCGCGACTGGGCGGACGCTGTCTGGGAGGCCGGGATCGCGTTCGGAACCGTCGGGCTGATCCGTACCGGGGTGCGGTTCGAGGTGACCACCTACCGCACCGAAGCCTATGATCGGGCATCCCGGAACCCGACTGTTGCCTACGGTGACACCCTCGAGGGCGACCTCGCCCGCCGTGACTTCACCGTGAACGCCATGGCCGTGTCCGTGCCCGGCCATGAGTTCGTCGACCTGTTCGGCGGCATGGCGGACCTCGCGCGCACAGTGCTGCGGACCCCGGGTTCCCCAGTGGCCTCCTTGGACGACGACCCGCTGCGCATCCTGCGGGCCGCCCGATTCGAAGCCCAGCTCGGGCTGACCCCCGTCGCAGAGCTGGTCGTGGCGATGCGTTCCAGGGCCTCCCGGTTGATGATCGTATCGGTCGAGCGTATCCGGGACGAGCTGCGCAAACTCATGCTCTCGGCCGACCCGGTCGTCGGGCTGGAGCGGCTCGTGGACATCGGGGTCGCGGACATCGTCCTGCCGGAGCTGCCCGCGCTGCGGATGGAGATCGATGAGCACCACCAGCACAAGGACGTCTACACCCACACCCTGACCGTGTTGCGCCAGGCGATCGCGCTGGAGGACCCGCTGCCCGAGGGCGGCCCGGACGAGGTACTGCGCTGGGCCGCCCTGCTGCACGACATCGGCAAGCCCAGAACCCGGCGGCACATCTCCGGTGGTGGTGTCTCCTTCCACCACCACGAGGTGGTCGGGCGCGACATGACCCGTAAACGGCTGGCGGCGCTGCGGTTCCCCAAGGATGTCACAGAAGCGATCACCCTGTTGGTGTTTCTGCACCTGCGGTTCCACGGCTACGGCCGTGGCGAGTGGACCGACGCGGCCGTCCGCCGGTACGTCCACGATGCTGGGCCGCACCTGTCCCGCCTGCACAAGCTCGTCCGGTCGGACTGCACGACGCGCAACCGGCGCAAGGCCGAGACGCTGGCCGCGACCTACGACGCGCTTGAGGAGCGAATTGCCCGCCTGTCCGAACAGGAGGAGATCGCCGCGATCCGCCCGGAGCTGTCCGGCGACGACATCATGGAGCTGCTGGGCCTGCCGCCGGGCCAGCTGGTCGGCCGGGCGCGGGCGCACATGCTCGATTTCCGTTTCGAGGCGGGCCTGGTGGGACGAGAGGCGGCCGAGACAGAACTCCTGCGCTGGGCACGGGAGAACGGCGTCCCGATCCCCGGGGAGCAGCCCGACCGCTAGTGGTCGCCGCCGGAAGTTCGCCCAGGGCCTGCCGGCGCCAGACTGCCACTTATCTTGTCTTCACCTCGGACAACGGCTACAACCTCGGCTCTCACCGTCTCGTCCAGAAGATGGCTCCCTACGCTGAGCGCAGGCGCCTGGCCCGGCCGTCAACCCGTGTCACAGCGCCGCCCCGCGGGCACCCAGCCAAACCCCCGGGGCGGCGCCCGCTCCGGCCGTGTCAGCGGAGGCCGGAGGGAGTGTTGGAGGGGTACGGCGCGGCCGGCGGCCGGGTGGGTCCGTAGGCTCGTGGTGTGGCGCGGGCCGGAGATCTGCGACAACTGTTCGAGCTGACCGGATTCCGGCGGCTCTTCGCCTCCCGACTGACCTCACAGGCCGCGGACGGCGTCTTCCAAGCGACCCTGGTCAGCTATGTGCTGTTTTCGCCGGAGCGAGCCACCTCCGCGGCGGCGCTCGCAACATCGCTTGCGATCGTTGTCCTGCCGTTCAGCGTTATCGGGCCGTTCGCCGGGATCGTGCTCGACCGGGTGTCACGGCAGCGGGTGCTGGTGGTCTGCGCGCTGGTCCGGGCAGTCCTGCTCGGCCTGCTCGTCGTGCTGATCGCCGCCGGGCATACCGGTGCTGACTTCTACGCGGCCGCGTTGGCGGTGGTCAGTGTCAACCGGTTCGTGCTTGCCGCGCTGTCCGCGGGTCTGCCGGTTGTCGTCGCCGAGGGAGGGCTCGTCACGGCGAACGCGCTGTCGACCACCGCCGGGACACTCGCGACCCTCATCGGTGCCGGCATCGGCAGCGGTCTGCGGGGGCTGATCGGTGGGGACGACGCGGGTGTCGCGCTGGTGGCCGCATTCGCCGGCATGATCTACCTGGTGGCCGCGGGTACCGCCACCCGCGCGGGCCGGGGCGAGTTCGGCCCCTTGGCCGCACCGCCTGGGCAGGGCGTTCTCAGCGAGGTTCGACAGGTGGTCGCGGAACTGGCGGACGGTGCGGGCCATCTGTGGCGGCGGACGCCGGCCCGGTACGCTCTGGCCACGCTCACCGGGTCCCGGGCGTCGTACGGTCTGACCTCGGTCATGGCAATCTTGCTCTACCGTAACTACTTCACGGGTGCGGACGGAGGACTGGGAGGCCTCGCGCTGTTGGTGACAGCCGGTGGGGTGGGAACGGTCGCGGCCGCGTTCGTGACACCGCGGGTGACCCGGCGGATTGGCAAGCAGATGTGGATTGTTCTCGTCCTGCTCGCCGCTGGCGTTGTCGAGATCGTTCTGTGTCTTCCGTTCACCTCGCCGCTGCTGATCGCCGCATCGGTACCGATCGGGTTCGCGGCCCAGGCCAGCAAGATCTGTGTTGACACGGTCGTGCAGGAACAGATTGACGACGCCTACCGGGGACGCGTCTTCGCCTTGTATGATCTTCTGTTCAACGTCGCTTATGTGGCCGCCGCCGCGCTCGCGGCGATCACCCTACCGGCCACCGGCAGGTCAACGGTTATGGTGGTGGCTGCCGGTGTCGGTTACATCGTGTGTGCGCTGTTGTACCTGCGTACGCGCGCGTCCGGTCCGTCCGATCCGGATGAACCGCGCTTTGGCCCGCTGCCCACGACCACCGCGCCGCCTGCCTCGGTGACAACGGCGCCCGCCATCTCGCTCGAGGCCTCCGGACGCGCGAAAGAATTATGATCACACGGTTCTCCGGCCCGCCGGGACAGTGATCCGGCCATGATGGCTGACCGTGACAGCTGGCGATGGGTAGCGGAAAAGCATGGAAAAGGCGGCGAAAGAAGCGACGAAGAAGGGGGGCCGGCCACCCCCTCCGGATGGCCGGCCCCCTCGGTGCCTTCGCGGCTTGTCCTACTCGCCGCGAATGAATGCCTCCACCTTGTCACGGGCAACGTTGTCACGGTACTGCTCCGGTGGTGACTTCATGAAGTACGAGGATGCGGCGAGCAGCGGCCCGCCGACCCCCCGGTCAAGGGCGATCTTGGCGCAGCGGACCGCGTCGATGACCACACCGGCACTGTTCGGCGAGTCCCAGACCTCGAGTTTGTACTCCAGGTTCAGCGGCACATCCCCGAAGGCTCGTCCCTCGAGGCGGACATAGGCCCACTTGCGGTCGTCCAGCCAGGAGACATAGTCGGACGGACCGATGTGGATGTTCTCTCGGCCCATGTCGTGGGAGAGCTGAGACGTCACCGCCTGCGTCTTGGAAATCTTTTTGGACTCCAGCCTCTCCCGCTCGAGCATGTTCTTGAAATCCATGTTGCCGCCGACGTTGAGCTGCATCGTGCGGTCCAGGACGATGCCTCTGTCCTCGAACAGTTTTGCCAGTACGCGATGGGTGATGGTGGCGCCGACCTGCGATTTGATGTCGTCGCCGACAATTGGCAGCCCGGCCGCGCGGAACTTCTCCGCCCATTCGGACCGGCTCGCGATGAACACCGGAAGGCAGTTGACGAAGGCGACGCCCGCGTCGATCGCGGCCTGGGCATAGAATTTCGCCGCGTTTTCGGAGCCGACAGGAAGATAGCAGACAAGGACGTCCACACGGGCCTCACGCAGGGTGGCCACTACGTCCACGGGTTCCTCATCGGACTCGGCGATCGTCTCGCGGTAGTAGCGGCCAAGGCCATCCAGGGTGTGACCGCGGGCGACAGCGATGCCGAGCGGTGGTACATCGATGATCTTTATGGTGTTGTTCTCGCTGGCGACGATCGCCTCGGACAGGTCACGCCCGACCTTCTTCGCGTCGACGTCGAACGCCGCGACGAACTCAAGGTCCCGGACGTGGTAGTTGCCAAGCTGGGTGTGCATCAGGCCCGGCACCCGCGCCGACGGATCAGCGTCGCGGTAGTACTCGACCCCCTGGACGAGGGATGCGGCGCAGTTGCCTACACCGACAATAGCGACACGTACCGAACCCATGACGGTCTGCTCCCTTTGGCTGTGTGTGAAGTGATGCTGGTTGTGGATGCTGCTGGTGATGGCCGGGCCGCTGGTGGTTACGACGACGACGCGAGATCAGAGGCACCTGCCCGTCAGCCGGTGGGCGGAGCCCCGTCGCCGTTGTCCTCCCGAGCCGGTGGCTGTGTCGCCCCGGGCCGCGCCGTATGTGCGGACATGTCTGGGGGCACCCCTGTGGGCGGTGCCTGCGCCCGCTCGGTCTCGATCAGTTCGGTCAGCCAGCGGACCTCGCGCTCGACGGACTCGAGACCGTGACGCTGAAGCTCGAGCGTGTAGGAGTCGAACCGTTCGCGGGTCCTGGTCAGCGCGGACCGGACCTTCTCCCGTCGTTCCTCCAACCGTCCGCGCCGGCCTTCAAGGATGCGCAGCCGGACAGCCGCATCGGTTTTACCGAAGAAGGCGAAGCGGATCCCAAACATCTCGTCCTCCCAGGAGGACGGACCGCCTTCACCGAGAAGGGCCGCGAGGCGTTCCTTGCCCTCGGCAGTGAGGGTGTACACGACACGGCTGCGACCGCCGAGGCGACCCGCGGCAGTGGGGCCGTCGGCGGTGACGTAGCTCTCGGCCGCGAGCTTGCGCAGGCACGGGTACAGCGACCCGTAGCTGAAACGGTGGAAGGTACCCAGCACGGTGTTCAGTCGTTTTCGCAGTTCGTAGCCGTGCATCGGACTTTCCGAGAGCAACGCGAGGACGGCCAACTCCAACATCGCTACTCCCTCCACCGTGACTGAGCTGACTGTTGTGATCCAGCTGTTGTGATCCAGTGATTGTGATCCAGCGATTACGATTAAGAGCGACCGGCAATAGGGGACGCGGCGTCGCGGGGCTGGGGCACGCCCCTCGCCGCATCGCTCCCCGTCCATCGCTGCGCGATGCACGGGTACCCCGGCTCGTCGGTCGCCACCCAACACCTCCGGTGGCTGTCTCCGCCGCCTCGCGATGCACGCACCCCAGCCCCGCTCCTTGATCCACGCTCCTATTGCCGGGCGCTCTAAGCAGTTATGATCAGAGTGTCAGACATATCGTTCCGATACATCGAGGATGCCACTTCGGGGAATCCAAGGCAACAACGGATGTCTGGTACGCAACGGCGAGATGGTCAACTGGCGGCCTGTGACACGCCGTGTTCAGGGGTTCTCCGGTACCGCTGACGCATCTGTCCGGACCGTCTGCCGAGACGCGGCATCCGGCGTACCGTTTTTGCCATGCGCCCACGGTCGGTTATCGACTACGCGCTCGCCCGGCGAGCGACGCTCGCTGATCTGCACGCGGGCAGAGTGTCGACGACGGACGTCTGTGACGCCCATCCGTACCTGCTCCGAGCGGCCAAGTACCATGGCGAGCCGGCTGCCCGGCGCTGCCCGGTCTGTCGGAACGACCCTTTGATCAACGTTACCTACACCTACGGTGACGAGCTCGGCGTGAGCTCTGGTCGGGTCCGGGCCACCAGGGACCTACCGGAGCTGGAACAACGGTTTAGCGAACTGAACGTCTATGTGGTGGAGGTCTGCACCTGCTGTGGCTGGAACCACCTGACTACGTCCTTTGTGATCGGGACCGGCCAGCCCCGCGCACGCCGAGGGAGCAGCCGGCGCACAGCTGACTAGCCGGTCAGGACCACGTGAGCGCACTTCTCCGCATGCGGCTGGCGCGGGCCGTCCCGAGGCCGCCGGTTGGCGAGCTGTCGGCAAGGTGTCCGGCCCACTGGTGACTCCGTCGTGGAAGCGGTTTTGCCGGAGGCGGTGTGGGTGCGCTCCTGAAGGACGGCGTAGCGTCTTTTGTCAGCCACCGACCATGCGGGGTCTTCTACCCCCTGTCGCGACGGACGGGACAGTCAGTGAGGCCACCCTACGATCGGGATGCGCACCCGCGCGATGACGACAACGGGCGTACCCAGATCCGCCATGCCCCGGCTGGCCGGGACCATCCCGGTCCCGACGGATGGGGCGGGGCCACCAGCAGCCTGTACGACACGACCGACCGGGCCGCGATGGACCGCATCGGCGTACGCGAGCGCACTGCCAGCTCCACCACCTACGTGCGCCGTCCCCGCCCGGATGACGTGTTCGCCACGTCGGCGGTCGAGGCCCTCGATCGGGGTGGCGACAGCCCGCCCGGCCGCGCGGGCCGCCGCGCGGCCGAGCCCACGGTCCGCAGAGGTCAGGGGAAACACGGTCCGATGTTCTGGCGAAACCGTCCTCGGTGGTTGCGTCGACTCGTCCTGCTTGGGCTGTTGTTCAGTGTGCTGATGATCGCAGCCCTGGTGGCGGTGGTCCTGGCCTTCACGAAAGTGCCGTTGCCAGCCACGGTCAACACCGCCGAACAGACGTCGGTCATCACCTACGCCGACGGCCGGACCGAGATCGCCAAGATCGGTACGGTCAACCGGACGAACGTACCGCTTTCCCAGGTGTCGGTGGACGCCCAGCACGCGGTGCTCGCCGCCGAGAACAAGAACTTCTACAGCGAACCCGGTATCTCCCCGAAGGGAATCGCTCGAGCGATCTGGGTGAACCTCCGTGGTGGTGAGATCGCCCAGGGTGGTTCTACGATCACTCAGCAGTATGCCAAGAACGCCTACCTGACCCAGGAGCGGACCTTCTCCCGGAAGTTCAAAGAGATCGCCATGGCGATCAAGATCGATCAGCAGTACTCCAAGGACGATGTGCTGGAGTTCTACCTGAACACGATCTACTTCGGGCGCGGATGCTATGGCATCGAGGCCGCTGCCAAGACCTATTTCGACAAGCCCGCCAAGGACCTCACCGCGGAGGAGGGCGCGGTCATCGCCGGGCTGATCCGTTCTCCGAACGCGCTCGACCCGAGAGTGACCCCGGTCGCCGCGGAACGCCGTTGGCACGAGGTGATCGACACGATGGTCGCCAAAGGATGGTTGGACCCGTCCCGCGCGGGTCCCGACAAGAAGCCTCCGGTGACCAAGGAACGGGACAGGTCCAACGGGCTGGCGGTCTCATCGCCGCAGGCCGCCTACATTCGTGACCAGGTCAAGGACGAATTGATCGCCGCCGGTATCACCGAGCAGCAGATCAACTTGCAGGGTCTGCGCATCCAGACCAGCATCGACCAGGGCCGCCAGACCGCCGCCTACCTCGCCGTCACGAACGTGCTCCAGAAGCCCTATGCCGCCGTGCCCGACCTGCGGACCGGGCTGGTCGCCGTCGAACCGAGCAGCGGCCGGGTACTTGCCTGGTACGGCGGTTCGATCTACGGCAAGGGCACGAACGGCCAGACCTTCTGGGAGGACAACGTCTCGGAGGCGCAGGTGCCGCCTGGGTCGACCTTCAAGCCGATCACCCTGGCCGCGGCCCTGACGCACGGCGCAAGCCTGAACTCGACCTACGAGGCCCCGGACGTGCTCAAGATCCCCGGAAACGCCGCCGATGGCAGCGGTACGTATGTCGTTCACAACGACGAGGAACACGGCAACTTCGGCTACCCCAATCTGATCAAGTCAACCGCGGAATCCATCAACACCGTGTTCGTACCGCTGGGTATCACCGCTGGAATCGACAACGTGATCTCCACCGCGCGTGCCCTCGGTGTGTCCAAGGACGTCGCGCTCACCGACGACGCCGGAGTGACCCTCGGCCGGGACGGCATCACGGCCAAGAACATGGTCGCGGTCTACAGCACCTTCGCGAATGGAGGGAAGGCCATCCCCCCGCATCTCGTCGACCGGGTCGTCGACGGTAAGGGAAAGGTTATCTACGAGGGTCCGAGGAGATCGACGAATGCTCTGTCCGCGAGCGTGACCGCGGACGTGACCTACGCTCTGCAATCGGTGATCAAGGACGGTACCGGCAAGGCCGCCCAGCTGGCCGACGGCCGTCCGGCGGCGGGCAAGACAGGTACCACCGACAACTTCCGTACCGCCTGGTTCTGCGGCTACGTGCCACAGCTGGCGGCCTGCGTGAACATGTTCCGGGGCGACGGTGGCGTCAGCAAGGCGACCGCGCTGGTCGGCATCCCCGGGGCTATGAGCGGTGTCTATGGCGGTGGTTATCCGGCCAAGGTCTGGAAGGCCTTCATGGACGGCGCGCTGAGCGGCGTAGCGCCACAGGCTTTTGCCGCACCGAAGTATGTTGGGACGGTCACGAACGCCTCACCGTCGCCGACTCCGGAGCCGACCGTCCCGCAGCTGCCTGGGCCGACATCCACAGCGGCGGTATCGATCTCCCCCACCCAGTCGCGACCGATCCCGGAAAGTTCGCCCACCGCTGGTGCGACTACCCCACCTGGGCTGGTGTCAGCGACGACGACACCAAAGGCCAAGCAGTCATCCAATAACAATAATGGTAATAATAACAATATTACATTTCCGACGCCTTTTGGGTGAGTTCATGGAGCCCGACGGGCGTGCCAGTGCTGCCAGTGCGAGACGCGCCTCGCGTGGGAGGCATGCGGTCCAGGTGCGGCGTGTGGCCCGGGTGAGAATGACCCATGGCTAGCGCACGCCGGGAGACGCATCCTGGGACAGGCCCCGAAGTGTCCCGGCCGACGGCATCCCTTCGACGGGTGTGCCCGTCGAAGGAGGACCCGGTGGTTGCCGGTGCGAGCATGATCATCGGTGGCCCGCCCGGGGCGCACGCCCGCATCGGTGTCGATCGGAGCTGGTGGACGCCGCTGCGGGTACTCATGGCCTTCACCGTCGCGATGTGCCTGTTGGCTTACGCCCAGAAGGCGCCCTGCCGGGACACCCGTAACTGGTCGCACGAGTACCAGTACACGCGGATGTGCTATTCGGACGTAGTCGCCCTGTACGGTCAGGAGGGGCTGGCCAACGGCAAGCGGCCCTTCCTCGACTACCCCACTGAGTACCCGCCGCTGATTGGCGCTGCCATGCAGCTCGCGTCATCGGTCGCCGGTTTCGCCTCGCCGTCGCGGCCGGTATACCGCGATGACGCCGGCAGACAGGTCGTGGCCGGATACACGATCGACCAGCGCACGGCGACTTTTTACGATGTCACAGCCCTGCTGTTCCTGGTGGCGGCCTGCGCCACGGTGTTCTGCACGGCGCTGGCCGCGGGTCGGGCGAGGGTCTTCGACGCCGCCTTGGTCGCGCTCGCTCCCGTTTTGCTGCTCCATCTCATGACCAACTGGGACATCCTGGCGGTGGCGTTCGCCGCCGGGGGGTTGCTGGCCTGGTCACGCCGTGCGCCCACGCTCGCCGGCATCTTGATCGGGCTGGGCGCGGCGACGAAGTTCTACCCGCTGTTGTTCCTGCTGCCGCTGGCTGTGCTCACTCTGCGTGCGGGCATGCTCCGGTCCTTTGTCCGTACCCTGGTGGCCACGGTGGCGACTGCTGCGGCGGTGTGGGGGCCGCTCTGGCTGATCGCCGGGTACTTCAAGGGTGACGAGCGGGTGGGCGACAGTATCTGGGGGACGCTGTGGGCCGGTGGCGACTGGTTCGCCAGGATCGGTGGCCACTGGGGTGACGGGACGAACGCGATGTTGCGCTTCGTCGACCTCAACTCCGGGCGCGGCCCGGACTGGGACTCGCTGGCTTTCGCGACCACCTGGCTGGCCAGCTCCTTTTCGTCCCGCATGTTCGGCGCCGTCCATCTGATCATCATGCTGGTGGCCGGGATCGCGCTGGCCGCAGCCGGTTTCGCGGCGGCCTCGCGTTGGCCGGCCTGGCGACTAGTGGTCGCGCTGGCGGCGTTCACCGGATGGCTGCTGGTCGCGGTCTTGGCCCCGGTGCTACTGACCGATGTCCGAGAGCACGGCATCCCCACCGGCACGCTCAATATCGTTTCGATGGTCGTGCTGGGGTCACTTCTTCTCGGTATAGCCGCGCTGGGATGGTTCGCGCCCCGGCGGCCGCGCCTGCCCCAGCTGCTGTTTCTCACGGTTGCCGTGTTCCTGGTGACGAACAAGGTTTTCTCGCCGCAGTACACGCTGTGGCTGGTGCCGCTCGCGGCGCTGGCCCGGCCTCGCTGGCCGGCCTTCCTGGCCTGGCAGGCCAGCGAGGCTTACGTGCTGCTCACCCGTTTCCTGCACTTCGTCTACAACGACACCAACGGAGCGAGTGGGATCGACCGCGGTTGGTTCGTCAGTGCCGTCGTCATCCGCGACCTCACTCTGTGTGTGTTTGCTTCGCTGGTCATTCGCGAGATCCTGCGCCCCGAACTGGACGTGGTTCGCGTCGCGGCCGAGGCGGACGACCCGGCCGGGGGGGTACTCGACGGCTCCGCGGACCGCCGCGGCCGGCGGGCCGCGCGCGTCGCGGCGGACGCCGAACCCCGGCCTGACGACCTGGCCGTCACCCAGCCCGATCCGGGCGGGTGGGCCGCGGCTGTCGGGACCGTTTGATGGCCCTGACGTCGGGAGACCCGCTATCTGATCACTCTGGTGACGCCGCGCCGGATTCCGGTGCGGCCACGCGGTCCGGGGCCGGGCTCACGCCCGAGCCAGGCCGTGCGTCGGCTCAGGGCGCGGGCACGCCCTGGCCCGCTTTGGCCGGCACGGTCCGGTCGTGGTTGGACCGGCTCCCGGAAGCCGTCCGGGCGACCTTTCCGGTCTGGTTCGCCAGCCGGATCACGGTCATCCTGCTGTCGTTGGCCGCGTCCCGGGCGCTGTCCGGTCAGCCGAGCGCTAATCTGCCGACCCTGTCGACGTTGTGGAACCGGTGGGATGTCGGGCTGTTCACCAAGGTCGCGCGTTTCGGATACGAGTCCCCGAAGTACGCTGATCACACCGAGGTGGACTTTCCCGGTTTCCCGCTCGCGATGCGACTCGCTCATCTGGTTTTTGGTGACTGGACGGTCGCGGGGATGGTGGTCTCCTTCGTCGCGGGGGCAGTGGCTGTGGCGGCCATCTGGCAGCTGCAGATCGATGACGCCGCGGCCGGACAGCTGGCCATCTCGACCGGACCGGTGGTGCCCACCGCGACCGGACCGGTGTCCGCCGGAACCGGACCGGTGTCCGCTGGCAACCGGCGCCGGACAGCTCCGGGTGGCCCGGACCGCCGCGCCGCGGACTTCGCTGTCCTCGCGCTGTTGCTGTTCCCCTACGCGGTGTTCCTCTGCGCCGGATACTCCGAGGCGATTTTTCTCGGCTTCGCCACAACGTCCTGGCTCGCCGCGCGCCGCCAGCACTGGTGGGCCGCCGGTCTGCTCGGCGCGGGAGCCGCATCGACCAGGGTCACCGGAATCCCCTTCTGCTTCGCGCTGGCGGTGCAGTATGTCGTCGGCCGGCGGCGTGCGGGCCTGCCGGTGTTCGCGCTGCCGGGACTCGCGCTCGCGCTGCCCCCGTTGCCCGTGCTCGGCTTTGTCACCTACCTCCGGGTCCGGACCGGCCGGTGGGACTCCTACGCCGAGGCGATGCGGGTCGGCTGGCACCGGGAGATCGACTGGCCGTGGGTGGGATGGCGGACGACCTGGCACGCTGCCTTCGACACGTCGCAGTCATCGGCGTTCGCCTGGTTCTGGCGCGGCGAGGTGGCCGCTGTCGTCCTCGGAGTCGTGCTGACCGTGGCGCTTGTGCGGTCCGCTCAGATAGGTGAGGCTGCCTTCGTCGGTGCCGCGACCCTGTTGATGAGCTGCTCGAACTACTTCGCCTCAGGGATCCGGACAATGCTGGTCGCTTTCCCGATGTACCTGCTGCTTGGCCGTGTCGCGATCCGGCGGCCCTGGGTGCGGCCGGCCTACAGCTGGCTGTGTGCGCCGGTCATGGCAGTCTTTGTCATTGCCTTCACCCAGGGTCAGTGGGTCGACTGAGCCCGCCTGGAGCTCCGTTCCCCAGATCTTCACCTCGCGGACAGTTGGGGAGCCTCGCTGTGGCGGTCGTCACCTGCGTCTGCCTCGCCGCGGCCCTGGGCGTGACCGTGGTTGGTGTGATCTGGCCGTCGCCTGATCGGCACCTGCGTGGCCTGCTCGTGGTGCTTGCGCTCACGGTTGTCATCGGATTGGTCAGCGCCGGGCTGCGGGTGGTCGTCGCCGCTAGGTGGTCGCCGCCGGATGCGCTGGGCGTTGACCGACGAGCCGGGGCACCCATCCATCGCGCGGCGATGGATGGGCAGCGAGCGGCGGCCCGCGGGCCGAGCCGCATCGAGTAGTGTTTGCGAGGTTGCCGCTTGTTGGCCCGCGCGTGTTCCACGTACGGGTGACCGGATACGCGGCTTGTCCTCCTGCCACGGAACTGTCCGTGGCCGCCCGAGTCCACAGGAGGTGGGTTCACCCTTGCCACGGCATTATGAACTGATGGTCATCCTTGAGCCGGATCTCGAGGAACGCACGGTCGCGCCGTCTCTGGACCAGTATCTGACCGTCGTCCGCTCCAGCGGCGGCGTCGTCGAGAAGGTTGATGTCTGGGGCCGGCGCCGGCTGGCCTACGAGATCCGCAAGAGCTTTGAGGGCATCTACGCCGTCATCGACCTGTATTCCGAGCCGGCGGTGGTCGCCGAGCTCGACCGCCAGCTCGTTCTCAACGAATCGGTGATCCGTACCAAGGTGATCCGGCTTCCCGAGAAGAAGCCTCGACGTAAGATCGCGGCCTGAGGGGATTTGGTTTCATGGCCGGCGAAACAGTTGTCACGGTAGTCGGAAACCTGACGAACGACCCTGAGCTTCGGTTCACGCCCAACGGCGCCGCGGTCGCCAGCTTCACCGTGGCCTCGACGCCGCGGACCCTCGACCGGACCACCAACGAGTGGAAGGACGGGGACGCGCTGTTCCTGCGCTGTTCCATCTGGCGGCAGGCCGCGGAGCATGTTGCCGAGTCGCTGCAGAAGGGCGCCCGGGTCATCGTGCAGGGCCGGCTCAAGCAGCGGAAGTGGACCGACCGTGAGGGTAACGAGCGCATCTCGGTCGAGCTGGACGTCGAGGAGATCGGTCCCTCGCTGAGGTACGCCACCGCGAAGGTCGTCAAGGCCAGTCGCGGTGGCGGCGGTGGGTATGGCGGGCCGGCCGCTGGCCCTGCTGGCGGCTATGGCGGGCCACCGCAAGCGTCCGGCGGGCCTGCCGGGCCTGCCGGAGCTGGTGGCTACGGCGCCCCCGTTCCCGCTGGTGGCGGCTCGGGCTACGGCGGTGGCGCCGTTGACGACCCGTGGTCCGCGCCCGCCGGAGCCTACTCCGAGGAACCCCCGTTCTAGGGGCCGGTCAAACCCACAGACATATAGGAGCGCACGATGGCCAAGGCGGCCGTGCGCAAACCGAAGAAGAAGGTTTGCGCGTTCTGCAAGGACAAGAGTGACTACATCGACTACAAGGACACCTCGCTGCTGCGGAAGTTCATCTCTGACCGCGGTAAGATCCGTGCCCGGCGAGTCACCGGCAACTGCAGTCAGCATCAGCGTGACGTGGCGATCGCGGTGAAGAACAGCCGCGAGATGGCGTTGCTGCCTTACACCTCGACGGCTCGCTGAGGAGCATGGCGATGAAGCTGATCCTCACTCAGGAGGTACCCGGCCTCGGTAGCCCCGGTGACACGGTCGACGTCGCTGGCGGCTACGGGCGTAACTACCTCATCCCCCGTCGGTACGCGATCGTGGCGACGCGGGGTGCCGAGAAGCAGATCGCTCAGATCCGCCGGGCCCGCTCGGCCCGGCAGGTCCGGGACCTCGGGCATGCCAAGGAGATTGCCGGCCAGCTTTCCAGCCTGTCCGTCCAACTGGTGAGCCGGGCGGGTAAGGAAGGCCGGTTGTTCGGCTCGGTGACGGCAGCGGACGTGGTGGCGGCGGTCGCCGCGGCAGGCGGTCCGGACCTGGACCGCAGGCGGGTGGAGCTACCGAAGCCGATCAAGTCACTAGGTGCCCACACGGTTTCGGTGCACCTGCATTCGGACGTCGTCGCGACCGTCCGTCTGGACGTCATCTCTGCCTGAGAAGATCTGTCTGAGAAGATCAAGGCAGGTTTGAAGCAGGCGGCTTGGGTGACCACGGTGTTGGCTGCTGGCCGCTGGATCGGTCGGTTGATGTTACATCGTGGTCACCCTTCGTGCTGTTGTTCTCTGTCGGCGCCAGATCCATTGTTGATCTTCGGGGGCACGAGGCACACGATGATCGAATTCTGGATTTCTTCTGTCCACAGGCGGTGGATGGCGCCCATGCCCACCAGGCCGTGACTTCGGCTTGGACGATCTGTCCTTCAGTTGGTTATCCACAGCTTCAGGGGACTTGTCCTGATGCTGTCCCCAAGACTTTCGGTCTTATCCACAGGTCTTATCCACAGTTCCTGTGGATAACTATTTGGGCTCCTGGAGCGCACCCCCGTACAGTCGGCGCCGCTGGCTGGACTGTTCCCTGGGGTTGGCCGGTCGGCCGGGTGTGGCTGCTGGGCGGAGGGCGGAGGATTGACAGAACCATCTCGACCGTCGAACATATGTTCGACGGTCGAGATGCTCGAAGCGGTGGTTGCGACACAAGCGGCGGTCACGACAAGGCGCATGGCAGGGGGTGGTCATGACACTGACCGATATTGACCGCGCTCGGAGTGGTGCGGGCGGGTCGGTCGACTTCGATCGCATCCCACCTCATGATCTTGCTGCTGAGCAGAGCGCGCTGGGCGGCATGCTGTTGTCGAAGGACGCGATCGCGGACGTCGTGGAGGTACTCGCCGCGGGTGACTTCTATCGGCCCGCGCACGGCACGGTCTACGGCGTCATCGGCGACCTGTACGGCCGTGGTGAGCCGGCTGACGTCATCAGCGTCGCGGCCGAACTCGGCCGGCGGGAGCTGCTTGAGCGGGTGGGTGGGCCGGCATACCTGCACACCCTCATCTCAAGTGTGCCGACGGCGGCAAATGCCGGCTATTACGCCCGCATCGTCGCGGAGAAGGCTGTTCTGCGTCGCCTGATGGAGGCCGGCACCCGTATCGTCCAGCTCGCCTTCGGCCCCGCGCAGGACGTCGACGAGATCGTCGACCGTGCTCAGGCCGCCGTCTACGAGGTCACTGAACGTCGTTCGAGTGAGGACTACGCGCCCCTCGGTGAGCTGCTCAATCCCGCTTTGGAGGAGATCGAAGCCATCCAGGGGCACAACGGGTCACTGACCGGGGTTCCCACCGGCTTCAATGACTTGGACGAGCTGACCAATGGGCTGCACGGTGGCCAGTTGTGGATCATCGCGGCCAGGCCCGCCGTCGGGAAGTCGACCCTCGGTCTAGATCTTGCCCGAGCCGCGTCGATCCGTAACAGCATGACATCTGTGATCTTTTCGCTCGAGATGAGCCGGATGGAGATCACCATGAGATTGCTGTCGGCGGAGGCACGGGTGTCGCTTCAGAGCATCCGTACCGGCCGCCTCACCGACGAGGACTGGGCCCGCCTCGCCCGCCGGATGGGCGAGGTCGCCGACGCTCCCCTGTTCATCGACGACAGCCCGCACCTGACCATGATGGAGATCCGGGCGAAGGCCCGGCGGCTCAAACAGCGCAACGACCTACGGATGATCGTCCTTGACTACCTGCAGCTGATGTCGTCGCCGAAGCGAACCGAAAACCGTCAGCAGGAGGTCAGCGAGATATCGCGTTCGCTGAAACTTCTTGCCAAGGAACTCGATGTCCCGGTGGTGGCGATCTCCCAGCTGAACCGCGCCTCGGAACAGCGTGCGGACAAGCGTCCGCAGATCTCCGACCTTCGCGAGTCGGGGTCGCTGGAGCAGGACGCGGACGCCGTGATCCTTCTTTATCGGGAGGATACGGTGGAGAAGGAGTCAGCCCGTGCGGGCGAGGCCGATCTGATCGTCGCCAAGCATCGTAACGGCCCGACCGGCACCGTCACCGTCGCTTTTCAGGGCCACTACTCCCGTTTTGTCGACATGGCCAGTTGAGCGGGAGCAAAGATCTGGACCGATTGCCCGCGCGCGGCCACGTGCCGTAGGTAGCGGGATGGTGTGAAAATCAAGCACCCGAACAGTGTTCGCCGAGTCGTGCATCTCGTATCGGCGGTCGCGGCCAGCGGCCGGGTCGTGGAGGTTCAGCCCGCGGGCTCGGCCTGGGCGCCGTCACGGAGGCCGGCGGACCATTTCTCCTCGATGCGGCCGTACTTCCACACCAGCAGCGCGATGACCCAGGTGGCGACGAACAGGCCGACGATGAAGTAGCCGACGATGTTCAGGTCCAGATGTGAGATCCAGTCCCAGAAGCCGCCGGTGAGCTTGGCCTTTTCGGCGAGGATGCCGAGCAGTTCGATGCTGCCGATGATGAAGGCGACCGCGACGGACAGACCGGTGATGGCAATGTTGTAGTAGACCTTGCGGACCGGTTTGGAAAACGCCCAGCCATAGGCGAAGTTCATGAACGAGCCGTCGATGGTGTCGAGCAGACTCATGCCGGCGGCGAACAGGATGGGCAGTACCAGGATCGCGTACCAGGGCAGCCCGGCGCCGGCGGCACCGGCGGCGAGGAAGAGCAGGGCGACCTCGGTGGCGGTGTCGAAACCGAGGCCGAACAGGACGCCGAGCGGGTACATCTGCCACGACTGGGTGATCGCGTTGGTGAAGCGGCCAAGGAAACGGTTCATCAGCCCGCGGGAGTTGAGCTGTTCCTCCAGCCTGGCTTCGTCGTACTCGCCGCGGCGCATGTCGCGGAACACCCTCACGATGCCGACGAGGATGACCAGGTTGATGCTGGCTATGACGTAGAGGAAGCCACCGGAGACGGTGGTGCCGATCCAGCCGGTGACGTCGTGCAGGGCTGAACCGTCGTCGGAGACCTCACTGGCAAGCGAGCGCACACCGATGCTGAACAGAAAGGCCAGGGCGAACACGATCGTGGAGTGGCCGAGCGAGAAGAAGAAGCCGACCGACATGGGCCGCTGACCGTCGGCCATCAGCTTACGGGTGGTGTTGTCGATCGCGGCGATGTGGTCGGCGTCGAAGGCATGCCGCAGGCCAAGGGTGTAAGCGGTCAGACCCAGTCCGACGCCGAACACCTGGCTGTGAGTGCCGAAGCGGTAGTGGTGCGGGGCGATGACCGCGACAAGGGTGAACCAGCCGATGACATGCAGCCCGACGATGACCGCGGTCATGCCCGCGATCGTCGCCCACTCCCGCGGGCCGAGCGCCTGGCGAATCCGCTCGTACAGCGGTACGGCTTTCGACACGGTGCCGGCATCCACAGTCATGATCTTTCCCCTCGCGTTCGCGGCCTCGCCGCGGCCCCGCCGTTTTCCGTTCCGGCTCTGCCGGCCAGGCAGCGGGGGCAGGCGGGCGGACGGGTCGGTCGACGGTAACCAGCACAGATAGTCTTTTGCAAGACTTTTGCAGTCGCTTGATTATTGCGGTCTTGTCTGCCGCGTGCCGCGGTGGGTGCGAAGGTGGGCGCTCTGCTGGCTGAGCGCGGTCCCGCTTGACGATGAAGGCGGTTGTCGGGGCCGGGTGCGGACGTGCCGAACAGGTGGCGGCTCCCCCGCCGTCGCCGGGATGCCCAACGGATGTTCCCAGGCGTAACGCGCATGCCAGACTTGCGTTCATGACCGCTCCCGAAAACGCCTCGGATGCTGCGCCGGTGCTGGAGGTCGCGCGCTTCGATGTCACGCCCGGTGAGGAGGCGAAGTTCATCGATGCCTACCGCTCGGTCGTCGCTGAGCTCGCTACCTGCCCTGGCTGCCGGTCGGCGCGGATGACCCGCGGAGTTGAGTCACCGTCGCGGTTCGTTCTGCTGGTCGAGTGGGAGAACCTCGATGCGCATGTGGTGACCTTCCGGGAGTCCGCTCGCTTCGTCCGCTGGCGTGCGGCCTTGGGCTCCTTCTTCGCGCAGCCGCCTACCGTGGAACATGTGACCGACCTGCCGTGAGCACCTTCGTCAACTACTTCCTCTTCGCCCCGGTGTTCGCGACGTTCTTCGGCATCCTGGGGCGGACGATCCCCGCGATGTTGTTCCGGGCTGCCGTGCCCCGTCGCCGGATCGGCGTGTACAGCCTGTTCCGCACTGGATACGTCATTGTGGGCGTTGTGAGCTTGTTTCTGTTCGCGGTCGGGACGCAGCTGAGCCAGCGGCTCGTGGAACCCGACGGTCAGGTGCGCTTCGTGGCTACCGCACGCGAGCACGATGTCGCCCCGCTGCTGGGTACGGTCGCGTCCTTCGCCATCGTGTGGTTAGCCCGGCGGGAGTGGTTGCGCCGGCACAACAACCGATACTGATACCCTGCGGCGGGCGGGCCTGATCCGTGAACGGTGGCGTCGGCGGCCAGTCAGCCCGGCGTTATGCCTGGCCGGGATGGGTAGGCCGCCGTGAGCGTGCTCGGCTCCGCTCCTGCGGGCCCGTGCGCGACCCGCTCGATCAGCTGCGAGGACTACCCGATGCCTGCTCTGCGTTCCCGAACCACCACTCACGGCCGTAACATGGCCGGCGCTCGTGCCCTGTGGCGTGCCACCGGTATGACGGACAGTGATTTTGGTAAGCCGATCGTGGCGATCGCGAACAGCTTTACCGAGTTCGTCCCCGGCCATGTGCACCTGCGTGACCTCGGCCGCATCGTGTCGGACGCGGTCGCGGAGGCCGGCGGCGTGGGACGGGAGTTCCACACGATCGCGGTGGACGACGGCATTGCCATGGGCCACGCTGGGATGCTCTACTCCCTGCCGTCCCGAGAGATCATCGCGGACAGTGTCGAATACATGGTCAACGCGCACTGCGCGGACGCGCTCGTCTGTATCTCGAACTGCGATAAGATCACACCGGGGATGCTGCTGGCAGCGTTGCGGCTGAACATCCCAACCGTGTTCGTGTCCGGTGGTGCGATGGAGTCCGGTCGGGCGGTTGTCACCGACGGTGTTGTCCGGTCCGGTCTGGACCTCATCTCCGCCATTGCCGCGTCAGTGGACACCACGGTCGACGACGCCGAGCTGGACGCTGTGGAACGCTCGGCGTGCCCGACCTGCGGGTCGTGTTCGGGCATGTTCACCGCCAACTCGATGAACTGCCTGACCGAGGCGCTTGGGCTCGCCCTGCCCGGCAACGGCTCCACCCTCGCCACCTCCGCTGCCCGCCGCCACCTGTTCGTCCAGGCCGGGCGGACCGTTGTGGACCTGGCGAAGCGGTGGTACGACAAGGACGACGACAGTGTCCTGCCACGTTCGATCGCGACCCGCTCCGCGTTCGCCAACGCCTTCGCCGTGGACGTGGCCATGGGCGGTTCGACCAACACAGTCCTGCACCTGCTGGCCGCCGCGGTCGAGGCCGGAGTGGACATCACCCTGGACGACATCGACGAGATCTCCCGGACGGTGCCGTGCCTGTGCAAGGTGGCGCCGAGCTCCGAGTACCACATGGAGGACGTCCACCGAGCCGGTGGCATACCGGCCATCCTCGGTGAGCTCGACCGGGCCGGACTGCTGCGCCAGGATGTTCACACGGTCCACGCGGCAAGCCTGGCGGAGTTTCTCACCCACTGGGACGTCCGCCGGCCGGACCCGTCCGGACAGGCGGTGGAACTCTTCCACGCGGCACCGGGCGGAGTGCGCACGATCGAGCCGTTCTCCTCGGTCAACCGCTGGGAGTCGCTGGACACCGATGCCGGCTCGGGCTGCATCCGCGACGTCGCGCACGCCTACTCCGCGGATGGCGGCCTCGCGGTGCTGCGCGGGACGCTCGCACCGGACGGCGCCGTGCTCAAGACCGCCGGGGTGGAGGCCGGGCGGCTGACCTTCCGCGGCCCCGCGCTGGTCCTGGAAAGCCAGGAGGACGCGGTGGACGCAATCCTGTCCGGGCGGGTCCACCCAGGTGATGTGCTGGTCATCCGTTATGAGGGCCCGCGGGGCGGTCCGGGCATGCAGGAGATGCTGTACCCGACCACGTTCCTGAAAGCGCGTGGCCTCGGGCCGGCCTGCGCGCTGGTTACCGATGGGCGGTTCTCCGGCGGGTCCGCGGGTCTGTCCATCGGGCATGTGTCGCCTGAGGCCGCCCACGGCGGCACGATCGCGTTGGTTCGTGACGGCGACATCATCGAGATCGATATTCCGTCCCGCCGGCTGGACCTGCTGGTGGACGCGGTCGAGTTGGCTGCGCGGCGGGCGGCCCTGATGGCGTCCGGCGGTTTCCGGCCGGTGGACCGGGTGCGTCCGGTGCCGGCCGCGCTGCGGGCCTATGCCGCGATGGCGACTTCGGCATCGACTGGTGCGGCTCGTGACGTCTGCCTGGTCGACCGCGGCTGACAGGCTCCGCTGATCCTGTTCGCGCTGACCCCGTCCGGTGACGGGGTCAGGCCGGGACGCAGAGAGAAAGCGCGAAATCGTCGGCTGGGTCGGTCCACCAGCGGACCATGGCCAGACCCACGGCCGCGAACTCGGCGGTGAGCCCATCCCTGGTGAACTTGGCGCTGATTTCGGTACGCATCTGCTCGTTCTCGGCGAAGGACACCGACAGGTCGAGCGCGCCGATCTGGATCTGCTGGTCCCGCACGGACCGCAGCCGCATCTCGATCCAGGAATTGGCAGCGTCCCAACAGACTACGTGGGCGAACCCGCGCGGGTCGAAGTCCGCGTCGAGTTCGTGGTTGATGACCGACAGGACATTGCGGTTGAACGCGGCCGTGACGCCGGCACTGTCGTCATAGGCGGCGACCAGCCGGTCGGGATTCTTGGCCAGATCGGTCCCGAGCAGCAGCGTGTCGCCCTCGTTGAGCTGGGCACGCAGGCTGGTCAGGAAGTCGTGCCGCTGGGCCGGAGCGAGGTTACCGATCGTCCCGCCGAGAAAGACGACCAGCCGACGGTTGGCACCAGGTAGCCGGTCGATGCCGGGCAGCAGATCAAGGTGACGCTCGAAATCACCCACAACCGCGTGGATGGTCACCCCTGGGTACTCGTCGCGGACAGCGATGGCGGCTCGGGAGAGCACCGTTTCATCCACATCAAAGGGGACGAACCTGCGCAGGTGGCCGCTGTGGCGCAGCGCGTCGAGCAGCAGGCGGGTCTTTGCCGAGGTTCCGGAGCCGAGCTCGATGAGGGTGTCTGCCCGCGACATGGCGGCGATCTCCTGGACGCAACCGGTCAGGATGGCCCGTTCGGCGCGGGTCGGATAGTACTCGGGCAGACGGGTGATGGCATCGAAGAGCATGCTTCCGGTGGCGTCGTAGAACCACTTGGGCGGCAGCTCCTTCGGGTCCGCCGTCAGTCCAGCCCTGACGTCGGCCGCGAGCGCCGCGGCGCGGTCGGATGCGGCGAGATGCCGGTCGACGACGATTCTCGGGTCGGTACCGGTCGCGGCGATACCGACCCGAGAATCGATACCGGTACCGAGAACAGAACCGACATTGGAACCGGCATCGGAACCGATATCGGTGACATCGGTACTGGATGCTGTCATGGATGCAACCTCCGGGAGCGCTTTTACAACCGAGAGTAATCGAATTCTAGATCAAATTACTAATGGTTACATCCCGTGTGTCGGTGGTCAACAATTGATGGTCGTCAAGATCGACCCATTCGTTCGAGTCGTCGCTGGGCTCACTGGCCACGTCCATCCCTATGTCGTCCCCGTCCGTGGATACCCGGTAGGACAGCGTTTCACCCCAGGTAGTAGCGACGAGCTGGCTACCATCGGTGGCCAGCAGATTGAGCCGGGCGGCACCGTCGGCGCGGCCCGCGGCGACGACCACCTCCGCTACGGCGGCGGCGAGGCTCACGCCAGCGGCCAACCGCTGCCAGACCGCGGCGGCCAGCAGCGCGGAGTCGCAGCGCGAGTCAGGAGTCGGGGCACCCCTGGTCCAGTCGAGCATGCTCATCAGCACGTCGACGTCCACCCGTCCGTTATGGCTGAGCAGATAGCGGCCATATGCATAGGGTGCGGTCGCCGTCTCCTCGATCGGCATCCCCACGGTGGCGTTGCGAACCGCGCCCAGCACGCAGCTTGAGTTGACCACGCCAGCGAACGAGGCGAACGAGGCGTCGGTCCAGATCGGAACCGCGCGCCGGTACCGTGCCGGTTCTGTCCGCATCGCCGTGACGTACCAACCGACACCGAAACCGTCGGCATTGATCTTCCCATGCAGCATCCGTCGCGGCATCCATGCCTGGCGCGCCAGGCTGTGCGGCGGATCGCGAAGGAGCGAGGTCAGTGTCCGCGGTGTCCCGAGCCAGGCCATATGACGACACACCCGCATCAGCCTTCCATCTCGGCGTCGCGGGCGAGGCGGAAGCCGGTGAAGATCTGGCGACGGATCGGGTGGTCCCAGTTGCGGAAGGTTGACCGGATGGCGCTGTGGTGGGTGGCCCAGGACCCGCCGCGCAGCACCTTGTAGGCGTTCGGGGACGTCCGGGGGAAGAACACCTCGCTGTACTCGCGGTACGGGAATGCGGTGAATCCCGGATAACCCGTGAAATCGCTGGCTGTCCACTCCCACACGTCACCGATCATCTGTTCGACGCCGTACGCGCTGGCTCCGGCCGGGTACGCCCCAAGTAGCGCCGGACGGGACGCGGCATGGTCCAGGTTGGCCTGTTCCGGCGTCGGGCCGCTGTCCCCCCAGGGAAAACGCCGCGAACGCCCGGTGACGGGATCGTGCGCGCAGGCCTTTTCCCACTCCGCTTCCGTGGGCAGCCGCCGACCGGCCCAGCGCGCGTGCGCCTGCGCTTCGTACCAGCACACATGCTGTACGGGTTCATCCATCGGGACGGGTTCCTCGCGGCCGAAACGGCGCCGCACCCAGCTCTTTCCCTCCTGGCGCCAGAACTCTGGCGCCCGCAGGCCCGCTTCGCATCGCCAGGCCCAGCCCGACGCCGACCACAGGCGTTCATCGTCATAGCCACCGGCGTCGATGAACGCCACCTGCGCCGCGTTCGACACCGGCAACGTGTCGATGAAGAACGCGGGGACGTACACCCGGTGCGCGGGCCGTTCGTTGTCGTAGGCCCAGGCATGTCCGGGCGTGTCGCCGTTGGTGCCCATCGTGAACTCGCCGGCCGGCACCAGCATCTCTGGCGCTGGTGCCGGCCGCCCGGCCGGTGGAACCCGGGCCGGGCCGGCGTCACCGATGACCGGAGGACCCACCCGGAGCTGATGGGTGGCCAACATCGTCTCGTCATGCTGGTGCTCGTGCTGGAGCACGAGTCCGTAGACGAAGCCGCCCGCCAGCAGCGCGGGACGCGCGAGCGGCCCGCGCAGGGCGTCCGGGGCGAGGCGTTCCAAGCCGTCAAGGACATTGCCGCGGACCTCGGCCAGATAGGAACGAGCCTGTGCCGGGTCGAGCAGCGGCAGGGCAGGCCGGTCCGCCCGAGCATGACGGAACGCGTCGTACAGGTGGTCGATGCCCGGCCGCAGCGGTTGCCGCCCCGCTGCTGTCCGCAGCAGCCACAACTCTTCGTAGTTGCCGACATGGGCGAGGTCCCAGACCAGGGGCGACATCAGTGGTGAGTGCTGGCGCCACAGGTCGGCATCGTCAAGATCGGTGTAGGCCAGGCTCCGCGTCCTGCTGTCCGCGAGCGCCTGGGCGATATCCGCCGGTCGTGGGCCTTCTTCTGCTGTCACAGTGCGATCACATCCGTGGTAGTGGGTTCCGCGACCTGTGTCGTTGCCTGTGGGCATCCATCGTTCCCAGGGGCCCTGTTGTTATTTTCGATCATGTTCCGATCGATCTCGGCGCGCAGCAGACCAGCCGGCCCGACCTCGGCCAGCCGGTCGATGAGATCGTCGGCGGGGCAGCGTCCCGGCTCCACGTAGGCGTCGAAATACGCGTCGACGGCCGTGAGGAGGGACGTTGCGGCGCCCATGCGGCCAAGAGCGTCGCGGGCCGCGCCCGCGCATGCCCTGGCGGCCTTGTGCAGCGCTGCGTCACGCAGCCCCCGCAACGCAGCCGTGGCCCACTCGTGGGCGACGGGCAGGCATACGTCGGCCGCGATGTCAGCGGCACGTGCATCGTCGAGCAGGGCGGTGGTGACGGCGACCACCACCGGCCAGTTCCCCGCCGGGGTGGCGTCGAGGTAACGCAGCTCCAGCCAGCCACGTGGGCGCACCGGTGGGAACACAGTGGTCGCATGGTAAATCAAATCTCTTACTGTCGGTATCCGTGGCAGCTGGCTATCGCCAGCCACCCACTCGCCAAACGTCGTCGCGACAGGGGGCTGTTGGAATCCGCCGTCGGGATCCCGCAGCAGCATGACCCTCGCCGCCAGGAGGTAGTCCGCCCAGGCTGTCGCCGGATCGGGTTGGTGAGCGGTCGCCACCGGCCGGGTCCGGCTCCGGTCGATCTTCGACCACAGTGCCTGCCGGGTGGAGCGGTAGCCGGTGGCCATCCCCGCCAGCATCGGGGAGGCTGCGAACATGGCCACCAGAGCCGGGCCCAGGGTGTGTGCCAGCTCGAATCGCCCGGACCACTGGGCCGTGCTGCCCGCGTCCAGGTTGACCTGGACGGATGCGGTAGAGCACATCATCATCATGCCCGCTGACCCGCCGCCGGCTTGGAAGTACCGTTCCATTGCCTGGTAACGGGACGTCGTGAGATGCCGATGCGGTGGCCGGAGGGGGTCGGTGCCCATCCCGACGAGCGCGAGGCCGGCGCCGGTGAGCATCGACCGGATCCGGGCGAGGTCGGCGGCCGTTCGCGCCAGGGCGTCGGAAAGCGGCAGCGGCGGAGCTGACAGCTCAAGCTGGCCACCGGGTTCGAAGGTGATCCGGGTACCGCCCGGCAGGGTCGTATGTCCTGGGACGCCGGTTGCCCCGTTGGATGGACTGTCCCGATGATCATGTGAGCTGCCGGCCGCGGCGTCCGTGAGCGCCGCCATCGTTCGGGCGGGGGGCACTGGGCGTGACACGGACTCGGTGTCGACGACGAACCACTCGGTCTCGATGCCGACGCTTCCCGGTGGCTGATCGGTCAGGCAGGTCAGGCGTGCGTAGCGATGGACATCGGCCGCTGACCGGATCGCGTCGTCGGTGCCATACTGATCTTCTTGTGGCTTCCCTGACTGTGTCCGTGTCATGAACCCTCCAGGTCCGGACCGGCCAGCTGTCGCTGGCCGCGGGTCGGTGCGGGTCGCTGCTGTGCCGTTACGTCGTAGCCCGATACAGCCGCGCGGGAGCTCGACCTTCAGGGTTCCCCGGGCCTTGGCCACACGCAAGGATGTGGAATGGTGGTCACTGTGTAACTGATTTGTTGTGGCGGCCGGTGATGGCCTTGCGGCACGCTCCGTGATGGTTGACGCGCGCGTCCAGCCCGCGGCGCTGTGACTGGTCGGCGCTTGGCCGGTTTGTCTACAGCGGAGGTGAGGGGTCTTGCGCCACGCGGGCCGGTTTGGCCGTCATCTGGTCGGCCGGAAGACGATGATGACCGGGGCGTCACATGGACAATGGCCAGGTCGCTCGGCCATGGCGGAGTATCTGCGCTGCCGGCAGCTCTACGCGGTCGAACGTAAAGACCGGGTAGGCAGGGCGGCGGCGATCGCCGGTGTGGTTGCCGCCCTTGCCGCGATTGTGGTCAGCGTGTTCGGCGCACTGCTGAGTCTGGCCGTATCTTTGATAGTGCAACTAGTTATCTGTTTTGTTATGCTTGTGCTGGTTGTCGCGGCAGTCCGGTTCTATCGCTCCCCGCCGGAAATCGAGTCGTGGCGGGAGGACGCCGAAGCCGAACGGCGTACCGCACGCGCGCTTGAGCGGCTCACCCGCGCCGGGTACACCGTCCTTCATGATCGATCTCTTGCTGGTTCCGCCAGCAATATCGATCATCTGGTCATCGGACCATCCGGACCGTGGCTGGTCGAGACGGACGCGCACCGTGGGCCGTTCCGGCAGAACCGGGCCGGGCTGTGGGCGGGTCGGGTGCCATTGCAGCCCATGATCGAAATGGTTGCCTGGATGGGTACAGAAATTACCGATCAGCTGGCCGCTGAACTGCCGGAGGGCTGGCAGGTCACGGTCCAACCGGTCGTCGCGTTCTCGCGTGCCGCGCCGCCCCATGGACTCGCTGTGTTCGACGATGTCGTATTGCTGCCGGTAGCGGGGGTCGCTGATTACATCCTCACAGCCGGTGTTCTTCTCAAGCCGTTGGACGTCGCCATGCTGGTGGACGCCGCCGAGCGGGTGTTTCCGTCCTATCCGGTGAACGGCCCGGCGCAGACCTGGCCGGCCAGGTCCAGGTTGCGGGGCCTGCTGCGGCGTTGACGCCCTGCGCTGGCCAGCGCCGCCCTGCGCCGGCCCCGCGGCGATGTTGGTTACCTGAAGGCCATACGCCGCATGGTTGCCCGAAGGCCGGTGATCCCCTGATATCGTCAGCGGCCGGGCAGGGGTTTTTGGATGTTGACCGGGCCGGTGCGGTGTGAGCTTTCACCGGCTGACACAAGCCGGATAGCCCGCAGTTCCGTCCCGGGCCTGCTGGGGCCTGCTGGGGCCTGGTCGGGCTGCCAGACGATGATGGGGCTTGCTGGCGGCGACGGGATACCTTCACCGCGGTGTTGTGCCCACGGCTGTATACCGTCGCCGGACCACATCCCAGCTGGACGTTTGCGAGGTCAATGAGTTCGTGGCCGGTGGGTGCGAGCGCTGAACTACACCTGGAATGGTTGTGGTATCGATACCGCTGGAATGCCGCTCGGTGTGGCCGAAATAGTATTCACGCCAATGGTGAAAAATTAGGAATAGACGATTGGCCGGGCGTGCAGTAAGCTTTTGAGCAGGCCAGTCACTCCCTATTTCTGAGGCGCGGGCGAAGGGTGCGGAAATGGGTAAGAGAATACTTGTTCTGGATGCTGATGGAGAGCTTCTGGGAAAGTTCGCCGACACTTACACGGCACACCTGTGGAGCCATTACAGGATTCTCGCTCCCGGCTTCGATGGACATGTCGAAGTATTCGATCCGCACACCAGGACATCGCTCGTCGTCGGGACTGATGAATGCCGGAGCATCATCTGGGGAAGGATCCAGAACACGTCGGTGTCATGTGACGAGCGGGCTGGGTCCGACGATCCCGGCCTGCCGGTGCTGCCGCCCCGACAGCTGTCACGCAGATCCGTGGCGCACGGCTGGCTCACCGCGGGAGCCTAATCGATTTCCAGGCATATACGAACACCCTGAGCTGCATTTCCCAGCTCCCCGGCCGCCGGCTGACGGTGTCCCGGCCGCCGGGTGAACCGACACCGATGCTGCCCGTTCCCCATGAGTATCATTGGGAATGCGCGGGCACCGCGGGACAGCGCGTATGAATCACGGTCGCGCCGTCCTCGGTCCGCGCGAGGGTTTCCGGTGTCGGGGCTGATGCGGGAGCGGCGGCGTGGGTAGCGGTGGTACACGGCCACCGCCATCCCTTACCCGCGCCGCCGCTCCCGTCCTTCGGACTGTCTGCCAGTTCACCGTTCTCCGGCAGCCCGCGCGCCTCGGGACCTGCCGCCTTCGCCGATCTGCCGGCGTATAACCAGGGAACCCGCCAGCAAGAAGAAGAGCAGCAGCACGAACGTGTTACGGCGACCACCCGCGGTCCGCGCTGGTCGCCGCCGGTTTTCTTGGAGCTGTCTTCGGCCTGGGCGTATGGCTGGCAGCGGCTACGCTGAGCCACCATGTGGCACGGTAGCTGCCGGTCTCTGCTGCTTCCTGCTCGGTGTCACCGCAGCCGTCACCGCCGCGCTCGCGACCCGGTCACCAAGCCATCGGTGATCTTCTAGCCTGTTCCCCATCGGAGCTCGAGCGTGTCCAGCGTCGGGACTGGCTACGAAACCCAGACTCAGAAGCCCGGATGGTACGTTGACTGTCATCGTGACCTTGACAGAACAAGGTCCGTATGGATGTTGCGGTAGTAGTCATCGGAGGGTGGGAGCATAACCCGTGAAACCAGATGCCCGGTTCTGAACTTACCCGACGACTGTTCGTTCCGGAGGAACGGTGGGGCTGGGAGTATGTCGATCCCGGCATGAATCTGCACCCCGATCATGATCGGCCGCCAGTATGGCATGAGCCGCCCCCGCCAGACATCAAGAAATATGAAAATAATCTTGAAAAGCGTATGCAGAAACTTCCTAGGGCATTAATATTTCCCGTTTTTATATTTTTGATTGGCCTGACATTTGTTCGCTATAATGGATTGTGGATGTTCGTACTAGGGTCAATAGCATGGATTGGATTTTTGGTTTTCCGGATTATTTTTTTTAAAAGAAAAATTATTTTTGAAAAGACCGAGTGGCAAAAACGTCGTGACGCTGAGTGGGAGAGATACCAGTCGGCCACCGCTGGTTGGCGGGCCGCGGTGGAGAGCCACGAGGCGGCCGAGCAGGCACGACGGGCGGAAGCGCCCTTGTTCCATCCGCTCGCGCCTCGGTCGACCGCGAGCCGGATAGATGTCTGCGGCGGCACTCGTGAGGGGTGGACAAGTCTGCTGGCGACCGTCGGCTCTTCGGTTCTATCGTCTGGCGGTGGTATTCTCCTGCTCGACTTCAGCGAGCGGGGTATCGGCGGCGGTCTTGCCCAGCTCGCCACTGCGGCTGGTTTCCCGGTTACCGGTGATGATCTTCCTGCTGATACAGGCCGGCTCGGGCTTCTGCGGGACATCGGCCCTGAGGACGTTGCCGAACTCCTCGCGAATGCCGTTGACACGCTCCGCCCGGGGAGCGATAACCCGGCAATTCGGCTTCTCGACGCCGAGATACTCACGACCATCACCACCAGGCTGGACCCGCCGCTTACCTTCATCCGGCTTGCCGCGGGCCTGCGGGTGCTGCAGGGCCGTGACCAACTGGACGGCCCTGATGCCCTTTCACCCGGGGAAAGGGACGCCATCGCCAGCCGACTGGATGCCCTGGGCGGCAGCGAACGAATTCAACAGGCAATCTATTACCTGAGGGCTTGTCTGGAACGGCTCGCAGAGGGGGACGAGACCGCGGCGGTGGGCACAGCGCCATCGTGGTGGCCGCTATCCGGGCTCCGCGTCATGGAGACGTCGAGCCGTGACACTTCCGCCGCTCGTAAGGAGCTCATCGATCAGGTGCTGTTCCAGATCGTGCTGCACCGGCTCCGGCGCCGCCGGGACGATGTTTCCCGGGACATGCTGGTGGTTGCCGGAGGGGACCGGATGGGTCTACCCGCGCTGGAAAGCATGGCCAGACATGCCGCCAATGCCGGCATTCGTCTTGTCAACCTGTTCGAACATCTGGCGGAAGACGCGGAGCGCCTGATCGGTACTGGTGACAGCGCCACGCTTATCATGCAGCTCGGAAATGCAAGGGAGGCCGAGGCCGCTGCCGAGTTCGTCGGTCGCGGGCACAAGTTCGTCTTCTCCCAGATTACCCGGCAGGTTGGCAGCAGCCTCACCACAGGGACGTCAAGCAGCGCGGGTGGGAGCGTTACAGTTTCTGAAACCGAAGGCAGAAGCGGTTCGCGAGGCAAGGGCGGGAGATCGGGTGGTTGGAACCGCTCGGTTTCGGTCTCCCAGTCAGCGTTCTGGGAGGATACCGAGAGCCTGTCGGTCACCGACTCCCAGCAAGACGGTTCGATCATGCAACGGGTCTACGAGTTCAGTGTTGAGCCGACACAGATCCAACAGCTCCCACCGACCGCTTTTATGCTGGTCGACTCGTCGCTGGGCGAGCGCCGTGCCGCACTCGGCGACTGCAACCCTGGAATTGTTCTCCTACCCAGGGTCGCGTCCAGCGCTCGCCCAGCGGTACCGTCAGCTTCCCGGCGACCAGCAGTCCTGCCCATGATCACTGGGCAGTCCGTTCCACCGGGCCTGACGGCAGGTGATGCTGGCGATCAGCCCGAGGCGATCAATCTGGGGCTGCTGTGGGAGCCGGATAACGGGTAGCGGTGCTTTTCCGACCGAACCCTGCTACAGTGACTCAAATCATACGGTCAGGCTGTCGTATTTATGAACGCGGGGGAGTCATGGACGTCGCTGAAGGTGGTTCCGGCGCCGCTGCTGGAGTCGTGATACTGCTCGCTGTCGTCTTCGGCATCGCCTTTTACTTTATTCCGACAATTATCGCCGTGGTGCGCAAGCGGCAGGTCGCTTCGGTCTTCGTGATCAATCTTTTCCTCGGCTGGACGCTGGTGGGCTGGGTCGTCGCCATTGCCCTCGCCGTGAGCAGCGGTGGCACCCCGGTACAGGTGAACGTCAATCAGTCGGCGCCGGGTGGGTACATGCCACCAGGCGGCTGGCAGGATCCAAACGCATACCCACCCGCACAGCAGCAGCTTCCTCCGTCGGACGGCTGGCAGGCCCCGCAGGCAGGCTGGCAGGCGCAACAGCAACAACCGTGGGCGTCGCCATCGGCGGATCCCCGCGAGCAGAACCCGCCCTATGGCGGCCGACAGTGACAGTCAGGCGTGACGGAAACCAGAGCCGATGTTCTGGCCATCCCGGGCAGCTGGACTTCTCGAAAAGCTAGATCTCCCGGGAAAGCGGGCCAAAGGGGAAGGTATCCATGACTTCCTCGGTGGCGGCCCTATTCTGGTCTGAGGCCGGAGTGTCGACGGTGAATCTGTCCGGTCCGTACCGGTGTGGTGCCCCGAAGCTGCCAGCCCGGCGCTTCTCCAGGTACTGGGGGTCGCCTTCGCCGTGCTGGTCGGCAGCTGGACCGCTGCTGCTCGCGTAGGCGGGGTCGTTATCACGACCCTCGTGGTCGACCTGGTCCGGATAGCCGTAGTCGTCCAGCAGATCTGGGTCGAGATCATCAGGAAAGAGGTTGATATTGTCGACCTCGCCGTGCATCTTTGAGCCGTTGAGGACGACGGGAATCTCCAGATCGCCGACGATATGTTCGACGTAGAACGCACGGTTACCAATGAGCCACAAAGCGAAGCCAGGGTCGAGTCTTGGCAGCATGTCCGAGGCGACGTCGGTAAGGCCGAGCGCCCGCTGGGTTTCCGGGATCTGATCTGATGCCTGCTTGTACAGGATGCGAATCGCCGTTTCGGCGAGCAGACCTTTGGCCACCTCGACCGAATCCGGCGACGCCGAGAGCAGGTCTGAGATCCGGTGCGCGACGATCGCGTTCGCGCAGCCCCACTGGCGGGCGAGCTTTTGTTGCGCGGACAGCCGTCGGACCAGACCCGCGAAGCGCATCAGTCGCCAGCACTCGTCATAGACGACATAACGCTGCACGCCATCCTGACGCATCAGCGCCGCTTCCATCCAGGCCTGCGCGCAAGTCATGATCAATGCGATCATTTCGTCAGAACCCTGGACCCGTTCGAGGTTGAGCACGGCGATCGGCCGATCGAAGTCCAGCGGGGACGTGGTCGGGCCGTCGAAGAGCCCGCCGAGCGCGCCATGAGTGAGCCTGCGCAGCGTCAGCGTCGCGTCCCGAGAAGAATCCCGCAGTTCGGTAGCGGTTACCGGCAGCCCCGAGCAGTCGGCGTCCGTCGGGTTCGTCATGGCGTCCAGGACGTGCGGCAGCAGCGGGACCGCCTGCCGATCAGTGGAGGCACCGGTGATCTGTCGGGTCACGACATCGAGAGCGAGATCCACGGCGGTGTGCTCCGACGGAGTGAGCGGCACTCCTTTCGCGGTTTCGATCAGTGAGGATAGCAGTGCCGAACGTGCCCGCTTGAGTTCCCGGGCCCAGTCACCGTCCGTCATACCGGGCGGCCGAGGCGGAGCGTCCAACGGGTTGAGCCGGGTTGACAGTCCCGGGCCGATGTAGGTCGGCTCGCAGCCGAGCCGTCGTGCGAGCCTGGTGTACTCCCCTTTGGGATCGCAGGGAACGGCAGCCTGGTAACCGAACGCGGCTCCCCGTGAGATCAGGGTCTTGAGCAGGGAGGACTTGCGTGATCCGACCGAGCCGAACACCGCGAAGTTCGGGTTCTCGATGACCTGTTGGCGGTAGAGCTCGAACACGTCGAAGACAAAGGAGTCACCCGACCAGACATGGCGTCCGATGTACATTCCGGGGGCATTGAGTCCGGCATCCACAACAAACGGGTAGATGCCGGCGATCTGAGCGGTCGTCTCCAGATGGGATGGCAGCCGTAGCCGGTGGAAAAGCCTGCCGGCGTGGGGCCCGGCCAGCCGCGGCGGCTGCTCGCCCCGGCGCAGCGCCGTTCGGGCCCGTCGGATCGCCGCACGTTCGGCTCCCACGGCAGCTCGTTCAGCCCGCGCCGCCGCACGTTCACTCCGGCGTGACTCCTCCTGCTCATACTGGGCTTCTCGGTCCGTTCTGGCTCCGTCTGACCGGTCGACCGTCATGACACCCCTACTGCCAGCGGAAGCGCGGCGACGCTGAACCCCTGGTCTTGTTCGCCTACCAGCCGGACCATCTCCAGCCGACTGCGCGACGCCAAGGTTTCGGCTTCGCCGCACGCGTCGGCCAAGCCGTCCAGATCGTCCGCGGAGACGGTCACGAATCCATGGAAGCGGAATGCGCCGAACCCGGCTATGAGCTCCTGCTCGCGGCGTTCCACTTCGGAGGCTTCCGCCATGTCACGCTGGGTCGTTACCTTGCCAACCTTGTCTCTCATCTGTTGCTCGCCGAGATGAGCCATCCGGCGGCGGTTGACCGCCTTCTCGGCCTTGCGGCCTGGCACCGGCTCGACGACGAGAGAGACTGTCCGCCGGCAGGTTGTTTCCATGAGCAGCGGCGCGAGGAACGCCGCGGGAGATGGGACCCGCGGCCAGCCATTGATCCAATAAGTGGTGTGGAAGCCGGAGTCAGTGCGGTAGTGATCCCAGGCGGCGACCGCGCGTACCGGGCCGGCGATCGCTGGATCGATGCCCGAGGGCAGCCCCGCGAGCCCGCCTGCCCGGTCCGCCGCGGCACCACCGCGTGCGTCGATCATTTCGATCGAGTACGGGTCGTAGGTGGTGCGGATCACCGCGGCCAGAGCGCGCGGTGGCAGCCAGCCGACCGTGTTGATGGATGCCCTGGCCAGCGCGGCCTCCATGGTTCGCAGCTCACCGAGCAGCACAGTACAGGCCGCGTGATCACCGTTCCCGGCGCGCTGGATCGCCCGGCGCACGTCACGTGTGCGTAGCTGGAACGACAGGAAGGTCTCGTGGCGCCGTGCCACCGGGCCGGCCGCGTCGATAACTTCCTGGTACGCCTGGGCTGCCCACGAGCTGTCATGATGCCCTCGCACCCGCCAGTGCCGTTGCAGCTGGTCACCGGAGTCCGGCAGGGTGCGCTCCAGCCACTGGATGCGCGAGAGCCGCCCACCGCCGACGGTCAACCCCGCCAGCAGCTCGCCCCAGGCGTCCACCCTGGCCTGTTGGTCGCCGGACTCAAGCAATGCGAACTGGCTGCCCTGCACCTGCAACACAGCGGTGAACGTCCCCCGCCTGGCGTCCTTCACAACTGCCACGTAACGGCCGTTACCGACCGGTACCGACAGCATCACCAGGGACGACAACGGCCCTGGCAACGCGGTCTTCGAGAGGTGGTCGGCGTTGTCGCCGGTCCGGAACAACGCCCCACGGAACACCGTCTCGCCCATCACCTTCTGCATCGTGAAACCGAAAAGGATCGGCACCCACTGGTCGAGGTTACGGTCGTCGACGCGAACGAATGCGACGAACCCCAGTAGGCCCGCCAGTGCGATCCAGCCAGGAACGAGTATGACCGGGGACCGCAGCGCTCCAAGGATGCACAACATTACTCCGACCATCAGCCCGAGCTGTGGCCAGCGCATGCCGAGGAGGATCCCGCCGCGTTCCAGCGGGCCGAAACGGTAACTGCGTTCGGCGGCCACGCCCCGCTCAGCTTCTTCCGGCGGTGGGGTGGATCGGTGGCGTCGGGGTGCTCATCTTAGACGCCGACGATGGCGACATCGCGGGCGATCCGGTGGATGGGGCAGCTCTTGGCGGGACAGCTCGGGGGACCGGGGTGCGTGGGGAGCGCGCGGAGGTGCCCGCGCGTTCCCTCGCGGGGGCGGCTACGGAGGAACCACCCGCGGAGCTGGCCGGGGCTGGCTGGCCACCACCGGCTCGACCTGCTCGAGCGGTCGGGGTACCGACACGCGTTGCCGGGCCGACGCCGGAGCCACGGTGGTTGCGCGCCCCGGCCATGGCACCGACCGGAGTGAGATCCCCGGTTACGGGTTGGCCCGTCTCCGCTCCCGGACCGTTACGCTGCCGGCTCTGCAACCGCCCGCCGATCCCCCGGAAGGTTTCCCGCGATGATGAGCCGAGCAGTGCGCCCGCGCCATGGCCGAAACTCGCTGTACCGCGCTTGCCCGCCGTGCCGATCGCCTGCATCACCTGGACGTCGGCCATTCCGATCACATAGAGGAGCGCAAGTGGCGAGAACACCGCGGCAGCCATGATCACAATACCGCTGAGAATCGTCAGTGTCTGGTCCGTGGCCGATCCGGTTGAGTCGCTGGCGATGCTCGCGCCCAAGGTAAAAATCGCATAGATGACGGGCTTGGTGAAAATGAGCGCGGCGAGAATCTCCGCGGCCCGTTTCAGCCAGTTGCGGGTCGACATCGCCGGCTGCCCGGCCAGGTACAGCGGGATGAAAACCGCGACCGCGATGATAGCCACCTCGCGGATGTAGAGAACCAGGAAGAGCGCGAACGAGAACAGTGCGACAAGCAGCGACAGAACCATGTCGAGAGCGAAATTTCCCTGTTGTGGGAGAGCTCGGAGCTGGGCCACCAGGCTCGCGCCCAGCGGTGCGCCGTCGCCGAATGCCTCGGAGATGCCGTCGCTGGCGGAAAGCACCATCTGCAACAGGGCCAGTACGATGAAGGAACCGAAGATCGCGGTACCGGTGGAAGCGAGAGCGCGGCCGAGAATGTACGGGTCCCCGCGCACGGCGCCGATAATGCAGGAACACATGAACAGGCCTGTGACAACCAGGATCGCCACGCCAAAGACGATATTGTAGTTCCTGACGACGTAATCCTGATTCAGGTCGATCGCGGTTTTCTGGGCGGCGAAGCTGAACACGGACGAGGAAAGATCCGCCGCCATATTCGCGAATGCGGCGCCCACCGACCCCAGGAAATTGCCACCATTATCGGAAACGGCATCCCTGATACCAGCAAGAGGATTGAATCCGATTGCGAGGAGTTGTCCGCTTCGTGCGGCCACCGCGCTCACGTTGTCGGCCTTCCTATGTAGGTAAACCGTTGAATTGCTTCTGCTTCCCTACTTGTGATAGGAGGTGTGCTCGGCCCGTCGGTTGCTTCGGAAAGTTTCCAATCTTCACTGCTCCATGATACTTTACAAATATCCGTCCCCCATTTTTCTTGTGGAGACAGGTCTGAATTGTTGTCGCCGTAAACTCCAATTGAAGATGTGGACCAAATTGAGACGGTCACCTCATCGTTTTTATTGAAAATAGTTTTATATCCAACAACTCGGAGCGAGAAGCCAAATTTCGGATCATTTATTGAAGAAATGGAGAACTTTTTTTCTATTTCTGCATTAGAGTTTATTATTTTTTTTGACAGGGGTTCAATGCTGGATTCTAGGGCAATTGATTTGAATATGAGGCGAATTCCCCCTCCGCTTCGCATGCTTGAATCTTGAATTGCTGAAACGTAATTACCGCAGGCGCTTATGGCTCCGGCTTCGGTGTGGGGGTAGCCGACTGGAATCCCGAACTCGTTGATGCGAGTCGGCATGCCCGGCAGTTGACGCCCGGTCTGTGTCGGGGCCTGGGGCGGGCTGGTCCCGGTGCCGCTCCCCTCGCTGGGTCTGGCCACGACGGTGCTGGAGGCCTCGGCACTCGGCCGCATGCGTCCCACAGGTTCGGCCCCTCGCGGCTGGGTGGCAGTCGCGTCCGGCGCGGGAAAGGCGTAGCGGCCGAGGAGAACACCAGCGATCATCGTCACCACACCGGTGGCCGCCAAGAGGCCAGCGAGACGGCGTGTGGCCCAACCATCCTGGTTGACCAACGTCCCCTCCTTCGGCGTGACGGCTTTGGACGTGACTGCTCTGGCGACGACAGTCGACCCATTATCCCAATATCAGCCGGTCGGGATGCCAAGAACCGGTCAGAACGGCCATGGCGAGGGCGCCTGGTTGTGGTCCCCAGGGTCGAGCATTCGCACAGCAGCCGGCCTGTCCAGCGCTTTGGGCTGGTCGGGGGTGCCGGACGACGCGGTCGCTCCGGTCGCGAGGAAGAAGTTGACGACGGCGGCAGCGGCCCCGACGAGGAAGGCGAGCCCGAAGCCGGCGAGTACGCCACCCTTGCCGATTGCCGAGGCACGGTCGAGGCCCATCCGTTCGCCGAGTGCCCAGGCTATGCCACCGAGGAGTACGGCGGCGACGGCCGCGATCACGGCGTAGGCGGCGAGACCGTTGACGAGGTCCTTGAGCGCGTTGATCCCCGGCGCTTTGGAGTCGTCAGGCTTGATCTGGACCTGAGCCAGGATGACCCTTACCTGCGCGGTCGTGGCTTGGACGATCATTGCTGTTCCCTTCCTGGGGCCAGGTCGGCGCGCAGATCGTCGGATGATACGCCTGGAGCTGCAATCCGATCATGCGTGACGGAAGTTGCCGCGGTGGCTGTGTCGCCGATCTCATCGTTGTCGACGCCGATGTCATCCTGGTCACGGCAGGCGTCGACAACGGTCGCGGCCAGTCGGAGGAAGGCCCGCCGGCTGCGCCACCGCAGCCGGAAGAACGGAATCGGCACGCTGTTGCGCTGTCCCCGGCCAGCGTTGTCCCTACGGCTGGGGCCGTTTCCCGGACGGCCGGGAGCTACGTCTGTCACAGTGTCGTCCAGCCGCGCGTCATAAGGGATACGGACTATCGCATCCACCCGTCGAGCTAGTTTGGCCGCGGCCGACCGGGTCTGCGGTGACCATCGCCCCCGGCGGACCGATACGGCTGCGACGATCACCGCTGGAGGCGGGCCGCCGTGGTCTGCCCGCAGACCGCCTGAGGCACGCAACGAGGCCGCGGCTTCGGTGAGATCACCGGGAAGTGCTGGTACGACCAGGACGATGACTCTGGCATCGCCGAGTGTGATCGAAGCCAGCGGCGAGTTCCAGTCGAGTGGGGTGTCGACGAGCACCAGCGGGTACGCGACTCCCAGCGTGGCGAAGGCTGAGGCGAGTACCTGGGGGGTGAGCGGGCCGGGCATCCCAGCTGGCACCAGCGCGGGCGGGGGTGCCGCGACCTGGTCGGTCGGCGCTGAGGTGGTAACACGTGCTTTGCCTGACCGGGGAGCTGCCGGCGCTGCCGGTTCGCTTGGCCGGCAGGCAGGCAGGACGTCCAGACCCGCGGCGTCCCCGCTCAGATAGGTTCCGTCGGCGCCACCATTGATCAGCCAGCGCAGTTCGCTGACCGGCCGAGTCGCTCCACCCCGACGGGCCCGGTAGGAGATGGCGTCCGCGACGAGATCACTGACAGTGGCCGATGGGTATGCGCCGACACGGTCCGCGAGCGACATCCCGGATGTGCTGTCCGGGGCGAGGCCCATCGGGGTCGCTGTGTGTTCCAGATCGTCGCAGAGATCTACGGCGAGCACGGGCTCACCGCGGATGCCCGCGAGAGTCAGACCGATCATCGCTGTGACGGTGGTACGGCCCGAGCCGCCGGTCAGTGATGCGATCGCCACCCGCCAGGAGCCCGCCAACGGCGCGGCGGCCCTGTCCGCGAGGGACTCGCGGACAGGAATCTCCTCCCACGGTTCCAGGGCGGTGACGTCTGCCCATGGCTCCTGCCACGGCCACAGGTCCTGGCTGGCCCGGGGTGCGGGCACCGCGGGAAGGCGCGTTTGCTCCGCTGTCGATCCTGTTGAGGGCTTCTGCCCGGCCGGGGCAGCCAGCGGGCCCGCGGCCTCGTCCACGTGTTGACCGGGCGGTCCGATGGGCTCGTCGGATTCCGCCGCGCCGGATCCGGCGGTCTCCATCGCCAGTGCCTGGGCGTCGGTCGTGGTCCCGTTCGGCCTCCGCGGCTTGTCGCGCCCGCGGCGCCCGCTCAACGGCCCGGGGATCCGGGCCTCCGGTGCCGCGGAGAAATCACGCTCACGTCGCCGCTGGCTGCCCCGACGCACGGCCGTGGGCAGGCCTTCGGCGGCATCCGGGTCCGCTGGAGGGGGTGACGAATTCGGCTCGGCGGATGGTCGGGCCACTACCGTGGGGGCTGTCGGCGTCACGGTAGTGGGCGGGGGCAGCGCCACAGGCGGGACCGCCGTCGCTTCCGCCTGTGGCGCTACCCGCTCACGGTCCGCTGTCTGTTCAGGGATCGCGGGCCCGATCCCGCCAGGGGCATCGATCACTTCGGCAGGTGTGGGCTCTGTGGCTTTTTGTGTCTGAGCCGTCTCGTCCTGTAGCAGGAATGTCTCGGCTTGGCGGGGATCGTCGACCGAAGCGGGGCTGTCGTCGGTCGGGCCGCCACGGAAGCGGCGACGTCGACGCCCGGCCATCCGGCCGTTCGCCGTGTCCGCACCAGCGCCGGCGCCAGCCGCGGTTGCGGATCGGGGCGTCGGGATCGGCTCGGTGGGGGGCGTGCCACGGGTCGTCGAGGCTGGACGTGGGGTCGACGCGGGTATCCGGGCGCCGATCAACGAGACGGGACGTGCGTCACCGTCCTCATCGTACGGTCCCTGCGACACATCGGTCACGCGCTGTCGACCTCCGTGGTAGTCTCCGGCTGCTTGATGCCCATTACCGCTACTTGTGGTTGGTTGGTTTCTGCTTTGAACGGATCGATGTAACACGAGCAGTTCAAGTATGACAAGCCCCCTTCAGGACTCGTCACGGTGGCTTGCATGGGTGTAACTTCCGGCGCCAGCGACGATGTGCTCGGGAAGGGGGTCGTCGCGTGGCACAGGAAGGCGTCCCGGTGGCGGCGTTCGCGGCAGGCAGGGATCCCGCGGACGATGACGTGCTGACGGTCGACGAGCTTGTCGCGTGGTTGCGGCTCTCGGAGAGTACGGTGCTGAAGCTCCTGTCTGAACGGGAGATCCCGGCCCGCAAGATAGGTCACCAGTGGCGTGTCCGCCGCGGCCGGGTCCGGGACTGGCTGGACGGCCGGGAGTGATGTCTCCCGGTTCGCGCGTCGAGTCGACGCTGTCCCGGCAGGCGTCCAGGATGATCGTGATTGTGACCGCGCTGGTGCTGCTGGGTGGTGTTATGTCGGCCTGTTCGGCGATCCGTGACGTTACGGCGCGAGCCACCACCGGCCCACCCGTGACCGGGCCGCCACCGGCCGCGAACATACCGCCCGGCCCTCCTCTCGCCACTGCCTCACCACCGGCCCCCACTCCGCTGGATACCTATGATCCCGCAAGCGTGGCCGCGGACTGTTTCGTTCGCTGGCAGTCCTTTGACGCGCGGGCCGACAGCGGGCCGAACGCGGGCTTGGCGCGCGCCCGCAACTGTATGACCCCGGACTTCTTCGCCCAGCTCGGCGGGGACGGCCTGGGTGAAGGCGCCGCGTCGGGAGCGGACCGGGCCTGGTTCGACCTGCAGGCGGCCGGCACCCGGTCCAGGGTCGTGGTATTGGCCACATCCTCGTTCGGCGGTGTCGACACCAAGGCCACCGGCCGGGTGGTGTTGTTGCTGAACGTGCGTCGCACGACTGTGAGTGACCACACCGGTGACCGGGTGGAGACCGTGTCGAACCCGCTGCTGACGTTGTTGCGCCAGCCCGACCGCACCTGGCTGGTGGCCGGAGCGGATCTCGCAAACTCCTACGGCGATGCGCCGGGCCGGTAAACGATGGTGTCGGGAGCGGACCGGGCACGTAGCCGGCGGCGGTGGATGATCTGGACAGGCGTCGGTCTCACGGGCACCGTCATCGCGTTTGTCTTCGTGGTCGTGGCGATTGTTGTGATCATCGCTGGGCCGTTCATCGGGAACAACGGATCTGGGCGGAGCCGGGTCATCACCAACGGGGATGGCATCCCGCCCGAGTACCTGCCCATGATCACCGAAGCGGCGAACAACGCCGGCTGCGACGAGGTCACCCCGGCCGTCCTGGCAGCCCAGCTGCATCAGGAGTCCGGCTTCAACCCGACCGCTCAGTCCGGCGTGGGCGCGATGGGGATCGCCCAGTTCATGCCCGGGACCTGGGCGATCCATGGCCATGGGGATGTGTGGAATCCAGCTGACGCCATCCCGGCCGCGGCCCGTTATGACTGCGAGGTGGCCGCGTCCGTGGCGTCCGTGCCTGGCGATTCGCAGGAGAACATGCTCGCGGCCTACAACGCGGGGCCCGGCTCCGTGCTGGCCTACGCTGGTCTTCCGCCTTACCCGGAAACCCGCAACTACGTACGAACCATCCTCGCGTTGGCGCAGGTCTACGGTGACGCCGTCGCCACCGGGGCGCCGGTGTCGGCCACCGCCGTCGCTCCGGTGGTGGCATTCATGCGCTCCCAGCTCGGCAAGGCGTACGTGTGGGGCGCGACTGGGCCGGACGCCTGGGACTGCTCGTCGCTCGTGCAGGCGGCGTACGCGCAGATCGGGGTGTCGATCCCGCGGGTGACCGTTGACCAGATGCGGGCTGGTCCGTCGGTGTCCGGGGTTGATCCCCAGCCCGGCGACCTGCTGTTCATCCCGGGCGCCGACGGTACGCCCGTGGCACCTGGCCATGTCGGGATGTACGTCGGTGACGGCCGGGTGATCGCGGCGAAGGGCGCTCGCTGGGGAGTCGTCGAATCGGACCTGTCGGACTGGACGTCGATCGTGGCGGTGACACGTCCGCTCGCCGGTCCGTGAGTGTGCGGGGCTTCTCATGCGACGGCGGTGACGAAGTGCGAGATTCCGTCCGCGATGTTCCCGAGCAGACAGACCGTCGACTGGACCAGACTGGCCGCGTCAGTAGGTGTGTTCGCAACATAGAAGATCACAAACGCGATTGCGCACACCGGTGCGAGCTTCTTCATGCCAGACCTCGCGGGGAAGACGGGTGGACGGGCGCCGTCCACGATGACCGGAGCCTGCCGCTACCCACGGTGTTCCGACATGCTGATAACTCGTTTGCGTAACCAGCTGAATACGCGTGGTCTCTTCTGTCCGGACCGTCGGGAGCCCTCGATGGCTGGTTTATCGGTTTGGTCTGTTTCGTCAGGGTTTATTTCGCCCTGGCCACGGTCGTGATGACACCGTTCGAGTCGACCCGGCGGATCCGGTCGTTCTTGTCGTCGGCGATGTAGAGGTTGCCCGCGCCGTCGACAGCGGTGCCGGTCGGGCTTGACAGCTGTGCCCGGGTGGCTGCGCCGCCGTCCCCGGCGTAGCCTTCGGTTCCGTTACCGGCAACGGTGGTGATCATACCGTCGGAGGTCACCCGCCGGACGCGCTGGTTGCCGTAATCAGCGATGTAGAGGATGCCGTCAGGACTGACCGCGACGCTTGGGATGCGCAGTTTCGCCGCGGTCGCGGGGCCGCCGTCCCCGTCATAGCCGTAGGCGCCGTTACCGGCCACCGTGCTGATGGTCCCATGCGGGTCGATCTTCCGGACGCGCTCGTTGCCGAGATCCGCCACGTAGAGGGTGCCGTCGGCGGCGATCGCCAGCCCGTTCGGGTTGTCGAACTCGGCTGCTGTGGCAGGCCCGCCGTCCCCGGAAAAGCCCTTGGTACCGACACCGGCCACGGTCGTGATAACGCCGCTCGGGCTGATCCGCCGGATGCGCTGGTTGCCGTAGTCGGCGACGTAGAGGGTGCCGTCGGCCGCGAGGGCCAGCCCATTCGGTTCGTTCAGCTGCGCGGCGGACGCCGGGCCGCCATCCCCGGTGAAGCCGGCCGTCCCGGTACCCGCGATCGTAGTGATGATCCCGTTTGTATCGATCTTCCGAATGCGCTGGTTGCTTGAGTCGCTGATATAGATGTTTCCCGACGAGTCCAGCACCGTTGCGGCTGGGCTGTCGAGCTGTGCCTGGTTCGCGGGACCGCCGTCCGAGGTGAAGCCGCTGGTCCCAGTGCCGGCGACGGTCGTGACGGTCCCGTCCTTGCCGATTTTGTGGATTTGGTGACTGGTCCAGTCGGTGATGTAGAGCGCACCAGCCCGGTCGATGGTGACGTCATAGGCGTCCAGCCCCGACAGCGTCACCGCCGGGCCGGCATAGGCCACACCAGGGGAGTAGGTCGCGGACGGCGTGGCTTGATCGCGATGATGGTTCTCGGCGGTCATCAGCGCGACGCCGAAGACCAGCGCGAGTATCACGATGCCCGCGACACCGGCGATGAGCCAGGCCCGGCGGGACGGCTGGGACGGCTGGGACGGCTGCGCAGGGCGTTGTTGCTGCCACGGTGGTGGGTAGCCGGACACTGGTTGCGGTTGGGCCGGCCAGGCCGGAGCAGGCGTCCCGGCCGGAGTGAAACCCCGGCCGGCCGGCGGGACGAACGGGTTCGCCTGCCACCATCCTGAGGCCGGTTGTGCCAGCGGTTGCTGAGCCGGTCCGGCTCCCTGGCCGCGCGGCGGGAACTGCTCCGGGGCGAGCCTGGTCGGCGGAGTGTCCGTCGCCGGCGGCACCCAGGGGTCAGCGTCCGGAGACCATCCGCGCGGACCGCTCGGCGCGGACCCGGATGCCGCCGGCGGCCGCGGGCCGGCCGGGCCCGGCCGGGCCAGCTGGCGCTGTGCCGCGTGCCGTACCTCGTCGTCGAGGCGAACCCCGATACCTGACTGGGCGAGCCAGTCCGGGCCGAACGTGCTTGCGGCGGCCTGGGCGAGTTCGAGTGCGAACTGGGTGGCACTCGGGAAGCGGGCGGCTGGGTCCTTGACCAGCGTTTTCATGATCACTCTACTGATCGGCTCGGGCACGTCGGTCAACGGTGGTGGATTCACATTGAGGTGATGGTTGACCAGCGCGCCTACGGACAGGGCCCGGCCGAAAAGCGGCCGGCGGGCCAGTAGCTCGTAGAGCACCCCGCCGAGCGCGTAGAGATCGGTCGAGACATACAGACGACCACCGGTGATCTGTTCGGGAGCCATGTAGCGAGGAGTCCCGAGAACCCCGCTCGCCGTCGTCTCGGTACCTTCGAAAATCTTTGCCACGCCGAAGTCGGTGACTTTGAGCAGCCCGTCCGAAGCGAACATCATGTTGTCAGGCTTGATGTCGCGGTGCAGGACGTTGTGGGCGTGCGCGGCATCCAGCGCGCCCGCCGCGGCAAGACCCAGCGCGCAGGTGGCCTCGGGCGACATCGGGCCGGCCGCCAACCGCTGGCGCAGCGTGCCGCCGGGGAGCAGCTCCATGACGAACAGACAGGTGCCCTGATGCTCGATGTAGTCGTGGATGCGCACGATATGCGGATGGTCGAGTTCGGCCAGTACCCGTGCCTCGGCGAGGAAACGGGCGCGCAGGTTCACGTCGCCGGCGGTGTCGAGCAGGACTTTGATCGCGACATTCCGGCCGATCAAACGATGTCGGCCGCCGAGCACAAGCCCATAGCCACCACGGCCGAGTTCCCCTTCGACCTGGTAGCCGGGGAGCGCGGTCTGCACCAGCGAGCGATCGATCAACAAAGGCCAGTTTCCGTTCGCCACCGTATGGACGGCATTCGCCGCGACCGTGCCCGGCGGGGGTCACGCCGACGACCGACATCCCCGTCAGCCATGAATTCAGTCGTGAGTGTACGGCTGTCGCCACATGCTCATCTCCGGGTGGTCATGGGTGACTCTGGTAGATCAGTGATATAGATCATAACAGCATCTCGTTGATGACTTTTCGGATCCATCCTGGAGCTGTGTGTAATCGTTTTGTGCGTCCGGCGCGACGGGCATCCGCTGTCCCGCTGGCGGGCCGGCGCCGCGGCTCATCCGGTGACGCGCGCGGTGACCTGGTCGGTGACGCGGTGGCGTGGACCTCGCGTGGGGCATGCAGGATCGTGAACATGTCGCCGACGCGCCCGCGGCCATCGGACTGGGAGGTCCCGAAAAATCATGTCGCCTATCGAGCCGTCCATCGATGCCGTCCAGCACGCCTCTCCCATCATGGGAACGCCGGAATGGACAGCTCTCGACAAGCACTTCGCCGAGCTCGCCGACATCCATCTGCGTAACCTTTTTGCTAATGACCCGAACCGGGGCGAGAGGCTCGCCGTGGCAGCCGACGGCCTGTACCTCGACTACTCGAAGAACCGGGTAACCGACCAGACACTGGAATTGTTGGTGGCTTTGGCCGAGCGCGCGCGGCTGCGTGCGCAGATCGAGGCGATGTTCACCGGCCAGAAGATCAACACAACTGAGCGCAGGGCTGTTCTTCATGTTGCGCTGCGCGCCCCCGCGGACGCCGTCGTCGACGTGGACGGTGTGAATGTCGTTCCCCAGGTGCATGCCGTGCTCGAGCGGATGTCGGTGTTCGCTGACAAGGTCCGTTCCGGTGTCTGGACCGGCGTCACCGAGAAGCATATCCGGACCGTTGTCAATATCGGGATCGGAGGTTCGGACCTCGGGCCGGCCATGGCGTACGAAGCACTAACGGATTACTCCGACCGCTCGATACAGTTCCGTTTCGTATCGAATGTGGATGGTACCGACATCTGGGAAGCGACAGCTGATCTCGACCCGGCCGAGACGCTGTTCATCGTGTCGTCGAAGACCTTCACCACCCTGGAGACGCTCGCGAACGCCCGCGCCGCGCGGGCCTGGCTGGTCGACGCGCTCGGCCCGGACGCGGTTCCGTTCCATTTCGTGGCAGTCTCGACGAACACGGAGAAGGTGACCGAGTTCGGTATCGACAGTGCCAACATGTTCGAATTCTGGGACTGGGTGGGCGGACGTTACTCGCTCGACTCGGCGATCGGCCTGTCCCTGATGCTGGCGATCGGGCCGGACAACTTCCGGGACATGCTCGCCGGGTTCCACGCGATGGACGTGCACTTCCGTACCGCCCCGTTCGAGCGGAACCTACCGGTGCTGCTCGGTCTGCTCGGCCTGTGGTACCGGGACTTCTTCGGTGCGCAGACCCATGCGGTGCTGCCCTACAGCCACTATCTCGGGCGTTTTCCCGCCTATCTCCAGCAGTTGGACATGGAGAGCAACGGCAAGTCGGTGGACCGGGCTGGGCGAACGGTGCCTGTCCCCACCGGCCCGGTCGTGTGGGGGACCCCCGGTACCAACGGGCAGCATGCCTACTTCCAGCTCATCCACCAGGGAACCGCGCTGGTCCCCGCCGACTTCATCGGTTTTCTCACCGCCAGCCACGACGTGCGTGCGGGTGGTGTGGACCACCATGTACTGCTGATGGCGAACTTCTTCGCCCAGACCGAGGCACTGGCGTTCGGCAGGACGGCCGAGCAGGTCGCCGCCGAACGCGTGGACCATGAAATCATCCCGCATCGGACATTTCCGGGAAATCGGCCCACCAACACGATTCTCGCTGACCGGCTGACCCCGTTCCGGCTCGGTCAGCTGATCGCTCTCTACGAACACAAGGTCTTCACTCAGGGTGCGATCTGGAATATCAACAGTTTCGACCAGTGGGGTGTGGAGCTCGGCAAGGCGCTCGCGGCGCGGATCATTCCGGAACTGTCGGCGGACGGGCCGGTGGAGCTGGCGCACGACAGCTCCACCAACAGTCTCATCCGCCGGTTCCGTGCCGCGAACGAGTCATCGGAGCGCGAGTTCTGATTTGGCCGTATTGTCTGAATAGTCGAGCGTGCCGGTACGCTGGTAATTCGTGTTATTCGACATTAATGCGCGGCACATCTCTTGCTTTTCGTCGGTGAAATCCGGGATCTTGGTTACCCTCGGTAGTATCGCTGCATGGGGTGTACGTATCCCGTAGCTCGGGGAGAGAGCACCCTGTGGGCGGTTCCGGTTCGGGAGGCCTGCCGGACCGCCAGGACGACATGAGCCAGGAGGTGTCGCCTCGCCGCCAACCGGCCGGGGTGCGGGGCCGCGGCCAAGCGGCGCGGAACGACGACAGGTGCCGACGACATGTGCCGGCGGGAGTACCGGGGGGCGGAAACATGCAGGTCGAGGCCGGTCATCTGCGGATGTCGGTGACCCATTCGGGGTGCGATGTGCTCATCGTGCTCGATGGCGAACTCGATACCCGCGGCCGGCTGAGGTTCCGCCAGGAGATCCATGAACTGCTGGGCCGCGGCGGCACGGACGTGACGGTGGATGTCGACGGCCTGCATGCCGTCGACATCGCTGGAATGGCGGCGTTGCTGCGGGCCGAACTGCTGTTGCGAGGAGTCCACTCCAGTCTTCGGGTGCGGGGGGCCTCCCCGGCGTTCATGGCGTTGCTGCGTTCGACCGGTCTGACCGGTCGCCTGCGGGTTGATGCCGGGTCACGGCGATCGGGCGCGCCGGCCTCCGCCGCCGCTGGCGGTCGGGCGCACTGACCGCCCGTCCCGCTGGGCGCCCGGGGATGCGCACGGACGGCATGCGGGCGCACGGATGCGCGGGCTCACGGATGCGCGGACTGGCGCGACACGATCAACCGTAGCAGCCGCACAGGCGGTGGTCCGCCATCCTCGATGTCGCCGGGAGACTCGTCGTCGAGGTCGGGGACCAGCTGGAGCCGGGGCCGGCGTACTTTTTCGATCATTTGTTCCACCCGATGCATAGCCAGCATGCCGATCATGAGTACCAGTGGGAATCCCAGCACAATTGTTATGGATCCGGCCATCGCGTCCTCCGCGGCTCGCCCGAAAACACGGAAAGTTTTCCCGTGATCTCTCTGTGCCTCCACACTCCTGTTACCCACGGTCGTGGGAAATTCACCTTTTGGCGACGGCTTCGTCCGTCCAGGGTGAGCGCCGCGATCGGCCGGCGCGTGGCCGGCACAGGTGTGGCCGACACGAATGTGATCAAGTTTTTTCGGGTGTCCGGGATGCGCTGAGGAAGCCTCCTGGCTCACGGCGGGCGTCCGGCAGCAAGCCGGGCACCCGGCCGAATTCGTCTCCTGTCACCATGTCTGGTATGTCGAGGCCTGCCGTTGCGCAACCGGCGGGCTCAGGCGGCCGATCGCCGGAAGGCCCGCCGCTGCGTGGTCCCTACCGCGGTCCGTGGCCCGTCGGGCGCGCCGTGCCGACCGAGTCCCAGTTGCGGGCGCGGATGCGGATGCTGCTCGAACAGCTTGAGATCTCGCAAGCCGAGATCGTTCTGTACCGGGCGGCCTATGTGCGGGTCAGCGAGGAGGAGATCGCCGACCGTCCCTGGCTGCGCACTCCCCTCGAGCGCCTCACCGTCCCCCGTCTCGCCCGGGCGCTGGCCCGTGAGCTCGACGCTATGGAGCGTTTCCGATTGTGGGCAGAGGAGCTCCACCAGCTCCAGGAAGAAGCCTGCGCCCGCGGTCTGCTCAACTCGCCGTAGCGTCTCGCAAAGACCGTCTCGCAAAGACCGTCACGCGGGGACCGAGAACTCCTCGAACAACCGGCGGGCCTGGGCAGCCCCGGCGATGTTGCCCTTCTTCTCGTAGCACGCGATCGCCGTGTCGATCTTCGGGCCGGCCGTGTCGCCCTGGCCGGTCCGGTGGAGCACCTCGGCATAGGCCAGCCATGCCTGCGCCTGCCCGTCCCAGTCGTCGGTCCTGCCGGCGAGATCGCACGCGGCCTCGGCGAACCGGACGGCCTCGACCTCACGTCCGCGCATCGCGAGCACCTTCGCGTGCACCCCGCACCAGCCAGCCTGCGCGGGGACCTGGTCGCCGGCAGCGGCGTCGCGGGAGCGGGACACGTAGGTGGCTGCCTCGTCGAGGCGTTCGAGCTTGAGCAAGACGTCGGCGAGGGCCGCGGCACGCGTGGCCAGGTGCGCGCGTTCACCCATCCGGGCCAGCCGGCGGCAGCTGCGCCGCAGCTCGTGCTCGGCTGTGTCGAGGTCATCGGTCAGCAGGGCGATACGGGCAACAACGAAGCCCCCGTAGAGCGGATCTCCGCGGGGGCTCCGGACGTCCCAGACGATCTCTTCAGCCCGGGCCAGGTGGTCCATGGCGGCATCGAGGTCTCCCGCCATCGTGAACAGCACGGCCAGCTGGGCGAGCAGGGAACGGCGCAGGCCGCGGTCGTCCCCAACACCGGCCAGTGCCCGCGTGGCCCGGTCGACCGACTCGCCGACCGGGCGGGGGGCAAGGCTCAGCAGATGGACGAGGTCACGGCGCATGGTCTGGGCATCGCGAAGTACGCCGGACTCCTCGGAGTGGCGGACGGCGGCCTGCATGGCCCGCTCGGCCAGGGCATAGCGGCCAGCCGCCATGTGAGCGGCGGCCTGGCTGCGGCAGGCGAGCGCGGCCCCGACCTCGTCCCCGTTCTGGATGAAGATCGGTAGCGCTCGGGTCGCCTCACCCAGGGTCTCAGCGACCAGCCCCTCCGGGCTCGTCGCGAACATGAGCCGAAGGTGGGCGAGCCGCGCGTGCGCCCGCAGGCCGGTGTCGCCGATCCGGGTGGCCCGGTCCGTGGCTTGGCGCAGCATGCGTTCGGCGTCGCTGAACCGGCCGAACGAGTGCAGCGCCCAGCCAAGGTCGATCTCGGCACGGATGCGCAGCGGATCGGTGACGGGAAGGAGCGTGATCGCTCGTTTGAGCAGCCCGGCCGCGCCTGTCTCGTCGCCCTGGCGGACCCGGTCAGCGGCTTCGATCAGGCAGGCCGCGGCGCGGTGCCCGAGCTCCGCGGTCTCGGTGTCGCGCAGCCCGAGCTCGACCCGGTACCGGTAGGCCTGTTCCAGGTGATACCCGACCAGCTCATCATGCTCACCAGGGCGCCCCATCATCCTGGCCTGCAACCAGGCGGCGAAGCCTTGGTGCAGCTCGGCGCGCTGGCGCTTCGATGTCGCCTGGTAGGCGCAGTCGCGCAGCAGGACGTGCAGGAACCGGAAGGCCTCCACACCGGGCAGGTCCGACCGGTCGGCATGAACCAGTTCCTTGCGTACCAGCGCCTGGCAGTGCGCGGCCACGCCGGCCCGGTCCGCCGGGGCGGACAGCTCGACCACCGCGTCGAGGTAGAACCGCTGACCGACAACGGCGGCACGTTCCAGCACCCGTCGCTCGTGCATGTTGAGCCGGTCGAGACGGGCCGCGAGCAGCGCGGAGATCGTGGGTGGGACCTGGACCGAGCCAAGGTTGCCGGTCGCGATCCACCGGTCGCCCTCCCGGCGCAACAACCCGTCGTCGACCAGGGCCGCGAGCGTCTGTTCGACGAACAGCGGGTTCCCCGCGGCTGACTCGGTGATTCTGGAAACCAGTGCGGGGTCGAGGTCGTTGGACCCCATCAACGTGCGGATCAGCCGCTGGCAGCGTTCCTCGCTCAGCGGCTGCAACAGCATCGACGTGGCGTTGAGTTTGCCGCCGCCCCAGCTCCGGCGCTCCTCCAGCAGCTCCGGCCGGGACAGGCACAGCAGCAGGATCGGTGCCTCCCGGGACCAGTCGGCGACATGCTCGATCAGGTCCAGCAGGGTCGGCTCAGCCCAGTGGACGTCATCGAACCAGACGATCAGCGGACGTTTCTCGGCGAGCGCGGCCAGAAAGGTGCGGACCGCCCAGAAGCTCTCCTGCGCGCCAACTTCAGCACCCCCGAGACCGACCAGCGGTGCCAACCCGTCCACCACGGCGGCGGCGTCGCCGATGACGTTGTCGACGCCATCCAGCAGCTCGCGCAGGCGACGCCGGCCCTCGGGCGCGCTCTCGTCGGCGGACATGCCGGTCGCCTGGCGGACCATTTCCATCAGCGGCCAGTACGTGATGCCTTCGCCGTAGGACAGACAGCGCCCGGTGAGCACCGTCGCCCGCGGAGCCATCGCCTCGCAGAACTCCCCGACCATGCGGGATTTTCCGATGCCGGCGGGGCCGAGCAGGGTAAACAGGTGGCAGGTACGTTCTTCGATCACCTGTTCGAGGGCGTCATCGAGGCGGCGGCGTTCCCGGTCCCGGCCGATCACTGGTGCGGCAAAGCCGTCCGGGGCGAACCGCGCGCCGGGGCCGACGCCGGGGTGCGCCAGACCGATCAGGCGGTGGGCCCGCAGGGGGGCCTTCTTGCCCTGGACCACCAGGGGGCCGACCGGTTCGCTGCGCACATCCGAGCGAATCATCCGCAGGGTTGCCTCAGCGATGAGGATCTCGTCGGGGTCGGCGGCCTCCTCCAGGCGGGAAGCGACATTGACGGCATCGCCGGTCACGCCGCCACCGGTACCAGGCCCGCCGACGGTGACCTCGCCCGTGTTGATGCCGATGCGGATCCGGAACCGAAATCCCCAGTCCCGCTGGAGATCGGCGTTGAGCGTGGCCATGCTGGCGCGGATCTCGAGGGCGGCGCGGGCGGCGCGCAGCGCATCGTCCTCATGCAGGATCGGGATACCGAAAACAGCGAACACCGCGTCCCCGATGAACTTCTCGACACTGCCTCCGTGGGCCGAGATCACTTCGCGGGCGGCGCTGAAGAAGCGCCACATCACCTGCTGTAGCGGTTCGGAGTCGAGCTGTTCACCGATGGCGGTATAGCCGGTGACGTCGCAGAACATGATCGTTACAGTCTTGCGAGCGCCGATCCCGAACGTGGGCAGCGGAGTACCGCAGGAGAAGCAGAAGCGTGCTTCCTCTGGGTTGGCCTTTCCGCATGTCGGGCAGGCGACCATGTGCCGGATCGTAGGCCGCGGCGATGCCAGACGGGACGCCGATGTCGGTGTCAGTCGTTTCAGATGATCGTGATCTGTCCCACAGTGGCGGGCGGGGTGGCTGCCCCGACTCCCCCGGTGACGGGTTCTGGTGAATTAATTGATCTTGTTTGGCTGCCTGGCAGGCGAGCGTCCAGGTGGATGATCAGGCAAAAGTATCGGTTGCCACCATCGACTGCCCGTTTTCGTTCCAGTGGCCTGGGGCGTGTCTGATGGATGTTGGTCGAGGTGGGCGATGATCCAGAAGGTGGCCTGCAAGGCGGAGGAGGTCCGGATAGCGGTGTTCTATCCGGACCGACGACAACGGGGCAGGACACCTTCTGGGCATTGATCCGCACGATCGAAGATCCATCAGATACGCCCCAAACCCGCTGCTCGCGGACCAAGTCGCTCCGTGCTTTGGCGGTCCTACCTAAGCTGGTTGATGTGGTGGCTGGACAGCGGGGAAGGGACACCGCGCTCGACGCGAGCCGTGGCGAGGCCGGGGCGGTCCGGGGCGCGGGGACCCCGGTCGTCATCACCACGGCGCTCGGGCTGCTGGTTGCCCTGCTGCTCGGGTGTGCCTCGACCACCGCTGGCGCGGAGACGCATACGTCATCGCAGTCACCGGTGATCACCACCACCGCACCACCCGCCACCGCCTCGCCCGCCGGTGGCCAGAGCGATCCGTCGCGGTCTGGGGGCAGCCCGACCACCTCAGGGGATCCCGCGGGGCCGGGTGCCGCGACCGTTCCCGGGACATCCCCGAACGACGTGGGGAGCGAAGCCGGCAGCGGCGCTCCGGGTACGCCAGGGTCCGCCACCCCAGGCCCAGGCCAGGACGTCCCAGCCCGGACCGTTCCAGCGGAGCGGATGCGTGCTGTGTTCGTCGGGGAACCATGTGTTCCGAGCGTCGACTCCGTTCCGCGGCAGGCCGTGAACGGGCTGCTTCTCTACTGCGGACAGGCGGATTCGGGCCAGCCGCGTTGGGGGGTGGCGAGTCCGCCACCGCCACAGGGGCCGGTTGTGCCGGTGCCGGGTACCGAGTGCGACGCCAGAACTGATGGCGATGGGGTCGTCCAGGGTGCGGACGGGCGTCTGGTTGCCTGCATTCGTGATCTTGATGGCAGCTCTCGCTGGAGCGACGCTTCGTAATGGCAGCACTTTAGGTAGTCATTTGCTTGCGAAAAGTAGTAAAATGTTGGATGCTGCCATGGAGATTGATCAAATATTACTAAAAGTAACTTTTTTAGCGCCATTCTGTCAGCTATCACGTTGTTCCAGTATTTGTTCCATGGATGGTTACCAGCGAGTAGCATGGGTATTAGTTACTGGCCAGTAGGAGCATGCCGGTTCCCTCGGTGACAACCGAAGCCGGCACTTCCCGGGGAGACCACCATGGGGCACTACAAGAGCAACCTCCGCGACATCGAGTTCAACCTGTTCGAGGTACTGGGCGTGGACCAGACACTGGAGCACGGCCCGTTCGCGGATATGGATCGTCAGACAGCCCACGACGTGCTTGTCGAGGTCGACAGGCTGGCTACCGGTCCGCTGGCCGAGTCCTTCTCGGAGGCCGACCGCAATCCACCGGTGTTCGACCCGGACGCCGGCACCGTCACGCTGCCAGAGGCGTTCAAGAAGTCCTACGTGGACCTCATGGCCGGCGAGTGGTGGCGCCTTTTCGTACCGGCGCACCTGGGCGGTATGGGTGCCCCGCCATCGGTCGTCTGGGCCGCTTCGGAGCTCATCCTCGGGTCCAACCCGGCAGCGTTCATGTACATGAGCGGTCCGACCTTCGCCGGGATTCTCGACGGGCTCGGCAACGCCGCGCAGCGGACGTTCGCCCGTCAGGCAATCGAGCGGCAATGGGGCGGGACGATGGTGCTCACCGAGCCCGACGCGGGTTCGGACGTGGGTGCGGGCCGCACCAGGGCGCTGGCACAGGCCGACGGCACCTGGCACATCGAGGGCGTGAAACGATTCATCACTTCAGGTGACTGGGATGTTCCGGAGAACATCTTCCATCTCACTCTTGCCCGGCCAGAGGGCAGCGGACCGGGCACCAAGGGACTGTCCATGTTCCTGGTCCCGAAGTTCCTGGTGGACCCGGTGACCGGCGAACCTGGCGAGCGCAACGGTGTCTACGTCACCGGCGTCGAGAAGAAGATGGGGCTGAAGGTATCCACCACCTGTGAGCTGCGCTTCGGCGAGAAGCACCCGGCGGTCGGCTGGCTCGTCGGGGACGTCCACGACGGCATCGCCCAGATGTTCGAGGTCATCGAGTACGCCCGCATGATGGTGGGCACCAAGGCCATCGCGACACTGTCCACGGGGTATCTGAACGCCCTGGAGTTCGCGCGGAGCCGGGTCCAGGGCGCTGATCTGACGCAGCTCATGGACAAGGCCGCACAGCGTGTCACGATCATTCATCACCCGGACGTCCGGCGGATGCTCATGTTGCAGAAGGCGTACGCGGAAGGCATGCGCGCGCTTGTCCTGTACACCGCCACCGTCCAGGACAGGGTTGCCGTGGCGAACGCCGCGGGCACGCCGGACGACCTCGCCGGACGGCTCAACGACCTGCTGCTGCCGATAGTCAAGGGCGTTGGCTCTGAGCGGTCCTATGAACTGCTGGCGACGTCCCTGCAGGTTTTCGGTGGTTCTGGCTACCTGCAGGATTACCCGATCGAGCAGTACATCCGCGACGCGAAGATTGACACCCTGTACGAGGGCACCACGTCCATCCAAGGACAGGACTTCTTCTTCCGCAAGATCGTGCGAGATCGCAGCCAGGCCCTCAGCGCGTTGTTCACCGAGATCCAGAGCTTCGCCAAGGACGGCGCGGGGGACGGCGCACTGCGCCGGGAACGGGAGATCCTGGCTGCCGCGCTGGAGAACGTCCAGTCCATGGTCGATGTGCTGACCGGTTTTCTCGCCGGTACCGCGCAGGATCCCAGGCAGGTGTACAAGGTGGGTCTGAACACCACGCGGCTGCTGATGAGTGTCGGCGACCTTGTGATCGGCTGGCTGCTGCTGCGTCAGGCCGAGGTGGCCACAGCGGCGCTCACCGGATCGCAACAGGCCTCGGCAGCCAGGGAGCGTGCCTTCTACGAGGGCAAAGTGTCCACAGCCCGGTGGTTCGTCGCGAACGTGCTGCCCGAACTGTCGATTCGGCTCAGCGTTCTCCAGGCTACCGATCTTGACTTGATGGACCTGACTGAGGACGCGTTCTGACAGCTGCCCCACACCGGGCGCCGCTCGGGCGTCGTTCGGAGGCGGGGCGGGGCGATGGTCACCACATGCAACCGTCGGGCGCGCGAGACAGAGCCTGGATCGCGCCCCCGGCGGCCCGCCGCTACCAGGCTCCCAGCCCCTGACGTGCCCGGCGGAGGCACGCGGGAGCTGACGGCAGCGGCACGCGGCCGAACGCCTGCCGCGCGTTCACCGGCTGTCGGCCTGTTGCGGCACGGCGGGGTGATCCTCGGACCACCGGTCGTTTCATGACGTACGCAGCGGCGGGAAAGCCTGGTCCAGCTCATTGCGCATGTCCCGCTTGAGCAGGTCGTCGGCCTCGGAAGTGCCCTGGCCCTCCAGCAGGAATCTCGCCACCCGCAGCGTCAGATCGACGCGTTCAGCGAGGTTGAGAGGTCCGTTAAAACGGCCGCTGGAGCCTGCGGAGGTCAGGACCTTGGCGACAAATTCGTCGGCGGCCTGCAGTGCCTCCACGCGCGTCATGCGTTTCACCCCTTTGTACGGAAGCTGTGTCGGAAGCCGTAAGCAAGGCGCAACCGTACCAGGCGAGCTCCTTCCTCCGTTGTCCGCCCCATCCCGTGCTCTTTGTCCCGGTTGATGTCCCGGGTTGGTCTGTTGTGTCCCGTCTTGTGGATACCTCGGCGGGTGCTCGCTATGGCCTCATAATCGTTACTCACAGACACCAGAACGCGGGTCCGCGGGTGCCGCGGAGACTGGTCAACTCCAGGCCAGGGCCACGGCTGGGTCGGCGAGCATCGCGCCGACGTCCGCGAGTACCCTGGCGCCGAGCTCGCCGTCGACGATCCGGTGGTCGAAGGTCAGGGCGAGTTGCGCGACCGTCCGGACGGCGAGTTCTCCGTTGTGTATCCACGGCGTCGGACGGATGGCGCCAAGGGCGAGGATCGCGGCCTCCGGCGGGTTGAGGATGGGCGTTCCGATGTCGATTCCGAACACGCCGATATTGGTAATTGTGATGCTTCCGCCGCGTAGCGAATCAGGTGTGATTTTTCCAGCGCGGGCAGCCGTGGTCAGTTCATGCAGGGCGTGCCCGAGCGCGACGAGCCCCATCCCCTGCGCCCGCGGGATGTTCGGCACCACGAGCCCTCGGGGCGAGGCCACCGCGATCCCGAGGTTGACATCCTCATGGATGAGGATCTGCGCGGGTGCGTCACCGACCGCTTCCGCCCAGCTGGAATTGATCATTGGATGCCGCTGGACCGCGGTCAACAGCGCCTGTGCGACAAACAACAGCGCGGTCACCTTCACACCCGTGAACTCGGGCAGGGCGGCAATCCGGTCCCGAGCCGCCATCATCTCGGTGACATCGACGCTGACGAACTCGGTTACCTGCGGCGCGGTGTACGCGCTGGTCACCATCGCCGCCGCGGTCGCGCGCCGGACGCCGGTCACCGGTATCCGGCGGACGCGGCTGGCAGGCTCCTCACGGGCAGGCAGCCGGGCCGCCTCGACGTCCGCCCGGCTGATCGTTCCGTGCGGCCCAGTACCGGCGATCCGCCACAGGTCGATGCCGAGATCGCGAGCGAGCTTGCGGACCGGTGGTTTCGCCAGTACCCCAGGCTGGGATCGCCGCTCGGCGTGGTCTGGGCGGATTGCCGGTCCGTCCGGTTTGTTGCGTTCCTGCTGCCTGTTCTGTCCGTTCTCGTCGGTCCGCTGCCGGGGCCGGGTGTGTGACGGCCCAGCGGATGCGCGCGGGCCGTACCCGACCAGCACGGGTGTCCGCCCGTCCGCCGGGCTGTCCGTTCCGTGGTCCGTTCCGTGGTCCGGTCGGGTGGCCGGGCCGAGGTCCGCCGCTGCCGTAGCATCGGTGTCGACGGTGATCAGCGGCCGTCCCACCTCGACGGTGTCGCCGGGTTCGGCGTGTCGAACGATGAGGACACCCGTGAGTGGTGAAGGCACCTCCACCAGTGCCTTGGCGGTCTCCACCTCGACGATCGGCTGATTGATCGTCACAGGCTCGCCCACCGCCACCAGCCACCGGACGATTTCGGCGTCCGGTAGGCCCTCGCCCAGGTCAGGGAGGCGGAACTGTTCACGCGGCACAGGTGACCTCCAACTGGCGGACGGCTCGCGGCCTGGCGCGCGCCGCGCGGGTCTGGTTCGACGGGTCTGCTTCGACGGGCTGGCTCGACAGATCGGCCAGCACCGGTCGTCAGTACTGGAAGGAACGGTCGACGGCGTCCAGGATCCGGTCGACATCCGGCAGGTGGTGTTCTTCCAGCCTGGACGGCGGGTATGGGATGTCATAGCCGGTGACGCGTAGCACCGGAGCCTCCAAGGAGTAGAACGCCGCCTCGGTCACCCGGGCCGCGATCTCCGCGGACAGGGACACGTTCGACGGCGCCTCGTGCACGACCACGCACCGGCCGGTGCGGCGAACGGACGCGAACACTGGGGACAGCTCCAGCGGGGAAAGGGTGCGCAGGTCGATGACCTCGAGCTCGCGCCCCTCGTCCGCCATGACGGCGGCTGCGTCCAGGCAGGTCCGTACCATCGGGCCGTAGGCGACGAGTGTCGCGTCGCCCCCGGTCCGGACAACCCGGCTGGCGTGCAGCGGCGTTGCGTTGGCGAGTGGTTCGTCGGTCTCGACCTCCCCCTTGTCCCAGTACCGGCGCTTGGGTTCGAAAAAGATTATTGGGTCATCGGCCGCGACCGCTTGCCGGATCATCGTGTGGGCATCGGCCGGGCTGGCGCAGGCCACGACTTTCAGGCCCGCGGTATGGCAGAAGTACGCCTCTGGCGACTCACTGTGGTGTTCCACAGCGCCGATGCCACCACCGAACGGGATGCGAACCGTCACCGGCAAGCGGACCCGCCCTTGGCTCCGGTAATGGATTTTCGCCAGCTGAGTGACGATCTGGTTGAAGGCCGGGTAGGCGAAGCCGTCAAACTGGATCTCGCACACCGGCCGGAACCCGCGCATCGCCAGCCCGATCGCGGTGCCGATGATCGCGGACTCGGCCAGCGGGGTGTCGATGACGCGAGCCTCGCCGAAGTCCGCGAGCAGCCCTTCGGTGATCCGGAAGACGCCGCCGAGCCTGCCGACATCCTCGCCCATCACAACGACCTTCTCATCGGCGGCCATGGCCGTGCGCAGACCGGTGTTGAGGGCCTTGGCCAGCGTCAGTGTCGAGCGCACCGTCAGACAGCCTTTCGTGGCTGGCGGGCTGGGCCCGGTGCGGCCGGCATTCCGGCGGTCACGCCCGCGGTGGCCGCGATCTGGGTGACCCGCGTCAGGGGCGGGCGGGTGTTCCAGGCCGCCGGTCCGGCCGGTTCCGGATCAGCCGGTTCCGCCGGTACCACTGCCGGCCAGGCGTCCCGCATGGCTGCCAGGGTTCTGGGCTCGTCCACGTACACGTGCTCGAACATGCTGCGTGGGGACGGGTCGGGCAGGCTCAGACAACGTTCACGCAACGTGGCCGCGAGGGCGTCGGCCTCGGCGTCGAGAGCGGCTGCCGCATGGTCATCCAGGAGCCCACCGGCGCGCAGATAGGCGGTCATCCGTTGCAGCGGGTCATGCTCTCCCCAGTAGGCCAGTTCCTCGGCATGGCGGTACCGGGACGGATCGTCAGCGGTGGTGTGGGCACCCATCCGGTAGGTCACCGCTTCCACCAGCGTCGCGCGTCCCTGGCGGGCCGACTCCAGCGCCCAGCGGGTTACCGCGAGCGTCGCCAGCACGTCGTTGCCGTCCACCTGGATCCCCTGAATACCGAAACCTGACGCCCGCTGGTAGATCGGCACCCTGGTCTGCCGCCGGGCCGGCGCGGATATCGCCCACTGGTTGTTCTGGCAGAAGAACACCACCGGAGCTTCGAAGACACCCGCCCAGTTGAGCGCCTCGTTGACGTCGCCCTGGCTGGATGCTCCGTCTCCGAAGTAGACCAGCGTGGCCGGCATGCGGTGGCCGTTACTACCCGCACCCACCGCATGATCGCGGGAGATGCCCATCGCGTAACCGGTGGCGTGCAGGGTCTGCGAGCCGACCACGATCGCGTAGCACTGGAACCCGTGTTCGTCCGCGTCCCATCCTCCGTGGGTGACCCCACGGAACAGGCTGAGGATGTCCAGCGGGTCGACGCCACGGCACCAGGCCACCGCGTGCTCCCGGTAGGACGGGAAGACCATGTCGTCGGCACGCAGCGCCCGGGCGGAGCCGACCTGGGCGGCTTCCTGGCCGCGCAGGCTGGCCCACAGGCCAAGCTCACCCTGGCGTTGGAGAGCGGTCGCCTCCTCGTCGAAGCGGCGCGCGATCACCATGTCGCGTAGGAGCCCGTACAGATCAGCGCCGGTGAGGTCAGACAGGTAGGGATCGTAGGTCTGGTCGGGCAGCCGCTCACCGCCCGGCGTGAGCAGCCGTACCGGCTCCGGGCTGCCGTCCCGGGATTCACGTGATCCCTGTGATTCACGTGAATCACAGGGATCACGCGGGACGGGTGTGACGGCGCCGTTCGGCCCGTCTGTGTCAGGAACGGACATAGTGTCCTCCGGTCATCCTCGGCCGTCCCCGAGATCGTCGGTCGCAGCCGCCGGTTGGGGCAGCCGGTCGCCGCGGTCAGCGGGACCGTTCACCGCGGAGCTGACGATAGTCGTCCCATGGTGGCGAGCAACCCCGGACACGGCTTCCGGCTGTCTGCCGTGGTTGGCGCGTCCCGATAGCGTGGTGCGGTGACAACTGCCCCGACGTCCGCGAGCGGCGCCGACACCGCCAGCGCCGACACTGCCGACACCGTGCGCCCGCCCGTCCGTTGTGACCTCGGTCGGGTCGGGATCTGGAGCGGCCAGTTCGACTTCTCCCCGGCTTCGGTTGTCCGGGCGGCCGTGGCCGAACTCGACGAGCTGGGCTACCGGGCGGTCTGGACTGGTGAGGTCAAGGGCCGGGAGGTCCTGGTGACAGCCGCGCTGATGCTCGCGGCGACCTCCCGGCTCACGGTCGCGACCGGGATCGCGCAGATTTTCGCCCGGCATCCCCAGACGATGGCGGCCGGGCAGCTGACCCTCGCCGAGGCGTTCGGAGACCGGTTCCTGCTCGGGCTCGGCGTGTCACACGCGTCCCTGATGGAGATCCGCGGCGTTGCCTACACCAAGCCGTTGACGCAGCTGCGGGCATACCTCGACGAGATGGATCGGGCGGCTCGGGAGCAGTACCGGGCAGTGCCACCGGCCTCCTCGACGCGGGTCCTGGCCGCGCTTGGCCCGAAGATGCTGGAGCTGGCACGGGTCCGGGCGGACGGCGCGCACACCTACTTCGTGCCGCCGGAGCACACGGCAAGCGCACGGAAGATCCTCGGGCCGGGCAAGCTGCTTGTCCCAGAGCAGGCGTTCGTCCTCGACACGAATCCCGAGAGCGCGCGGGAGCTGGCGCGGCGGCATACGGGTTCGTATCTGCGGCTGCCGAACTACACGAACAACCTGCGCCGTTTCGGCTTCACCGACGACGACCTCGTGGGCGCGGGTTCCGACCGGCTCGTCGACACGATCGTGCCGTGGGGTGATCCGGACGTCCTGCTCGGCCGGATCAGCGAACATCTTGATGCCGGAGCCGATCATGTGTGCGTCCAGGTCCTTGATGCGGACCGCCGCGGGCTGCCCCGCCGGCAGTGGCGTGAGCTCGCTCCGGCCTTGCTGAGCCTTGGCTGAGGATGCGCGGGGGACAGTTCCCGGCGCACCCGGTTCCAGGCTGGCGTAGCCCCAGTCCGGTCAGTCCGGTCAGTCCGGACTGACCGCGCAGGTGGCGCAGGTCCCGTAGATCTCCAGGGTGTGGGCCACATCGGTGAAGCCCGCCGCCGTCGCGATGTGGTCCGTCCACACCTCGATCTCCGGTCCTTCGACCTCGACGGTCCGTCCGCAGCGACGACACACGAGGTGATGGTGGTGATTGTCAGTGGTGCAGCGGCGGTAGAGGGTCTCGCCGTCGTCACGCCGCAGCACGTCCACCTCACCCCGGTCAGCGAGGACCTGCAGGTGCCGGTACACGGTGGTCAGGCCGACGGCCTGACCACCGTCGCGCAGGTACGCGTGCAGGTCCTGGGCGCTGGTGAAGGCATCGATCTCGGCGAGCGCGGTGGAGACCGCATCGCCCTGGCGGGTGGCCCGGACGGCTGTCCCCCGGCCGAGCGCGGACCGTCTGTTACCGCTCGACCTCCCTGGCGCTGCGGATGTGGGCGGAGGCGTCGACCCGGACACGGCTCGCGATGATGCCGGGGGCGGCGCGGATCGGCTGGATTCGGCACTGGACACAGCCTTCACTCTCTCACCGCTGGCTTCCTCCGGGGGGCGGCAAAGGGGCCACGCTCGTTGGCATGCGGTCGACCGTGCGAAAAATATTGATAACGGTTTTCGTTATTTTCGCTCTCGATCGTTTCGATGATTACGGATCCTCCTGTCGTCAGCTCTGTGTGTAGGTCTCGAGGAACCTGCCGATACGGCCGATCGCGTCGGCGAGGTCATCCACCCCGGGCAGGGTGACTATCCGGATATGATCGGGCCTGGGCCAGTTGAAGCCGGTGCCCTGCACGAGCAGAATTTTTTCGGTCAGCAGCAGGTCCAGGACGAGCCGCTCGTCATTGACGATCCGGTGAACGGCCGAATCGATACGCGGGAACGCGTACAGCGCGCCGCGTGGCTTCACGCACGATATGCCCGGAATATCGTTGAGAAGTTTCCACACCACGTCGCGCTGCTCGTGCAACCGGCCGCCGGGCAACACGAGGTCGCCGGCTCCGCTGTCATCCGCAAGCGCGGCCCGCATGGCATATTGGCCCGGGACGTTGGCGCACAGCCGCATGTTCGCCAGGATGTTGAGGCCCTCAACGTAGCTGGTGGCATGCGTGCGCGGACCGGAGACAACCATCCAGCCGGAGCGGAAGCCGGCGAGTCGATACGCCTTTGACAGCCCGTTGAACGTGACACACATGATGTCCGGAGCGAGCGCCGCGGTGGAGATGTGCTCGGCGTCGTCATAGAGGATCCGGTCGTAGATCTCGTCAGAGAAGATCATGAGGTTGTGCCGGCGGGCGATCTCGATGATGCTGGACAGCGCCTCGCGGCTGTAGACCGCTCCGGTCGGGTTGTTCGGATTAATGATCACTATTGCCCGGGTCCTGGTGGTGACCTTGCTTGCGATGTCGTCGAGGTCGGGCATCCAGTCGGCGGACTCGTCGCACATGTAGTGGACGGGCCGGCCGCCGCACAGACTGACGACCGCGGTCCACAGCGGGTAGTCCGGTGCCGGCAGCAGCACCTCGTCGCCGTCGTTGAGCAGCGCCTGCAAGGACATCATGATCAGTTCTGAGACGCCGTTGCCGAGGTACACGTCGTCGATGTCGATTCCGGCGACGCCCTTACCGGTGGTGTAACGAACCACGGCCGCCCGTGCGGATGCCAGGCCCTTGGAATCGCTGTAACCCTGTGCGTCGGCGAGGCTGTCCACCACCGCCTGAAGAATCGCCGGAGGTGCGGCGAACCCGAACGGCGCGGGGTTGCCGATGTTCAGCTTCAGGACGCGTTGGCCCTCGGCTTCCAACCGCGTCGCCTGGTCGAGAACAGGACCCCGGACGTCGTAGCAGACGTCGGCGAGCTTGTCGGACTGGGTGAACTCCATCTGCCAAGGGTAGGCGCGCCGTCCAGTGGGTTTTCTCGCCCGTGACGGGCTATCCGCCGTACAACCCCCTCGGCGTGGCACGCGGGGAGCCCTGGTCCGGTGGCTGGTTGTGCTGACCAGAGTCAGGGGGTGCGGGTCCAGGTCGGGGTGAGGCCGCGGCCCAGGCCACGGGCCGGACGGGCCGGAGGACGGGACGGTATCGGCAGCGGTCCGGTGTCGATACCGGCGAAGCGGGTGTCCTTGCGGACCTGGTAGACCCAGCTTTTGCTGACACTGATACCGCGGGCGGCGAGCAGCGCGGCAGCCTGTGCCGCCGAGCCGTCGCTCTGTTCCAGCGCGCGGATGATGGCGTCCCGTTTTCCGGCGGTGTCCAGCCCTGGGAATGCCTGGCCGGACGGTTCCGCCGCGGTGTCCGGTAGATCGTCCACATCCTCCGCCACCGCTTCGTACCCGGCCGCACGGCGTCCGTCGACTGGATCAGCCGGATTCAGGGGGCCCGCTGGATCCGGCTGATCGACATTTTCGACGGCTTCGACGTGATCGGGTGTTTGTACTGGGACGGGAGCCAGGAACAGTGGTGACCGCCCGAGCGTGGGCTGCCCTGTGCGCGGGGCGGGAATGCTGACCGTACCGCTGAGCCTCTCACCGGGCGCGACCGGAACATCTGTCGTGTGTGTGGTCGGGCGGCGGGCGTCGGGGAGCGGGCCCACGGGGCGGATCTGACGCATGAGCAGTTCGTAGGAACCGAGCAGAGCCAACGGTGGCCAGGCCGCGATAGCCCTGGCTGTCAGGTTCGGGTCGGCATGCAGGACGTTTGCCGTCAGCGACGCGCATGCGCCCATGGTGAGCAGGGCATAGGACAGCTGGGAACGGCGCCGGCCCGCACGGCGGTCCGCCCACATGCTCATGGAGGCGGCGACGATCAGCCCGTCCACGCTCAGCGGCAGCACCGCCGCGGTCATGGAGTCCTCGCCGTGCTCGATGGCGACGCCACGCATGTGGCGGTAGGAGACGAAGGCTGCCACCGCCGCGACCAGGGTGACGGCCGCGACCGTCGCCATCCGGATGGCCCGCTCCGCGGATGCGCCTGGATGACTACCAGATGACACTGGACGACCCGCGATCACAACAGATCAACTCCCCACGCCGGCTGCGCCGTCCATGATGCCCGTCATCCCAGCCGGAATTCGGCCGGACTCCCCGAAACCCGACCGAATTCCGGCGTGCTTGTTGCTGTTGGTAACATAACTATGACGTTAGGGTGTTTTTCGCTGTTCAGGGCTCCGCGAAGGGGCTATCTGTATTGGGTCATGATTGTTGCGTCGCGCAATGATTCCAGTGTGCTGTCGGTGCTGTCACCGAACGCGGTATCGAGCGCATGCTGGGTCAGGACGGCCGCGGTCGGCCCGAAAGCGATCTGACGGTGGTTGAACAGGAACACGTCGTCGCAGGCCAGATGCGCGAGGGCGAGATCGTCGGTTGAGATCACGACGCTGGCGCCGGCTGATCGCATCGTTGCGAGGGTGGCCAACAGCGCTGCCTGGCTGGGCACGTCGACCTCGGTGAGCGGCTCGTCGAGCAGGAGGATGCGTGGCTGCTGGGCTATGGCGCGCGCGAGCATCACCCGTTGACGCTGGGTGCCGGACAGCGTCTCGAAACGGTCACGGGAACGGTCGGCGAGCCCGACTCTCGCCAGCGCGCGGGCGGCAACCGTCCGGTCGGCGAGGGTGGGGCGCCGTACCCATCCGATCCATCGGTAGCGCCCCATGAGTACGACCTGGATGACGGTGACTCGAGTTTTGCTGTCAAAACTGTCGGCCGGTGGGATATACGCGACCTGGCGGCGGGCCTGCCCCGGCGGCTGACCGAGCACGGTGACCGATCCTTTGATCACCGGTGCCAGCCCGAGTATCGATTTGAGCAGTACTGATTTTCCACCGTGCCGTGGGCCTATAATAGCGACGGCATGGCCTGTTTCGACGGTTCCGTGGACGTTCGTGAGTACCGGTGTCCGGCCGGCGGCGATCGTGACCCGCTCGAAGAGCACGGCCGGGCCCGCGGCACCTGCTATCGACGCGCCGGGCTGGTCCGATGCATCCGTTATGTTCACTATCTTCGGTACGTTGTAGGTGTCGCCCGACAGCCCCCGCATTACCTCGGCCATGCTTCGAGACGGTACGGCTGTTGCGCGTGCAAGGCATGACGAGCTGTGACCGTGCTGGCGCTATCACCCGTTCGGGTTGGCTCGGCCGGCGGGTGACGCGACCTATGGGTGAAGAAAGTGGCGCGCCACCTCCACCAGATAACGGTCAGCGGCATGCTTGGGCAGCGCGTCCAACGGCTTGTCCGGAGGGTTGGCCGCCTGGAACATATTCAGCCGCTTGTCCTCGCTGAATAAGCACGCCCCAATGATTACTGGTATGATCCGACAGCCACCGGTGTTCGCCGCCGCTAACAGCTTCGGCACTTCTTTGTGATTGATGAAGTCGGATGCGAGAAAATTGGCACTGACCAGAAGGATCGCAATTTTTGCCCGTTCCAGGGCCTGAGTGATCTCGGTCAGCCAGCGGTCTCCGGCCTGAATACGCCGATCATCCCACAGGTCGAGCATTCCGTCGCGGATGAGTGGACGCAGGTGGGTGTCCAGTCGCTCGAGCCAGGCCCCGTCCCGGTGGCTGTAGCTGACGAAAACCTGGTCGCGAGGCCGGGGCAGGCGCTTGCCAGCCACCTCGGCGAGCTGTTCGGCGCTGCGGCGCCGTAGGTAGAAAAGTAGCTGAGGGTCCTCGCCGATAATCATCCGTGCCCGTGGATCGTAATGCAGATGTTTCTCGATAGCGGCGGAGGGGCCGGTCAGCCCGGTCGGGTGGCTGCGGATGAAGGCGTCGATCCCGGCCGCGAAGCCAGGGTTGTCCACCCGTACGTCCTCGCGAAGGTCGTCAAGGCGCAGGACCCCGTCATCATGGCGGCCCAGCTGGGTAAGCAGATGGATGCAGGTGGCTTCGGCGGGTCCGTCGAGCGCGGCGAAGCCGGCCAGCTCCGGGTCGTACTTGGCGGCCAGATCACGCATCACCCTTGTCTCCGCACGGGTGACGTCGCCGGCTATCTCCACGGAGAACGGCTGAGTCCGCTCGACACCGTGGAGAACGGCCAGCTCCCAGCACAGCATCTGCGCGGTCAGCAGGCTCCCCGCCGCCGCCCGCACGATCTGCGCACGGTCCTTGAAGACCAGATTGAGCGCTTGTTCGCCTTTGCCGATGACGTCGAGGACGAGGGCGTTGCCGTCCGTGCGCAGACCGGCCGCGGACAGCCGGAAGACGTCGATGCGGGTGGCCACGTCGAAACCCAGGTCGACCAGGCTCGCGCCGGTACCCGGTATCCCCACGACGAGGAGCTTGGCCGCCGATTCTTCGTCGGCGAGCACTTTGAGGTGGTCGAGCAGCCTCTCCCGCAGCTCCGCGGGCAGCCGGTGGAAGTCGTCGACGGCAACCGTGCCGACATGGTGCTCCGGGAGCTGTTCGATCGCCGGGCGGTCGGCTGGTTTGCGGGCACTGAGCACCTGGACCTGTCCCAGCGAGGGCCCAGCCCGTTCCAGCGCCTTCTTGAGCAGCGTCGTCTTGCCGATACCGGACGGCCCTTCGACGACGATCCCCCGGCCGGTGGTGCGCAACGCCATGATGAGCCGGAAGAACTCCGGCGGCTCGACAAAGGTCAGTGACGGCACACCGCTGCGCTTGAAGACGTCGTTCAGGTCGAAGACGTCGTGGAAGTCGGAGACGTCGTGGAAGCCGAAGACCTCTGTGGACGCCGCCGGATCGGTGCCGTAGGGTGTGCTGTCTCCTAGGATTAGTGGTGCCGGGGGCGTTGTATATCGACCAGCTGGGTAAGCGCCGCCCGGAGGTCCGGACCTGGCTTCCCAGGTGTTCCGGGTGGCCTCGTCGATGGCGAGCCAGACGCCCTCGACGACACTCGCGATCGCCGCGCCCCGGCTCTCCCATTCGCTGATGGGCACGCCACCGCTCGGCAGCGGAGTGAGATCCCGAAGCTCGGTCCGCTGCCAGGCAATCGGATGGGTGATCACCGGTATCACGATCAGACGGCCGGCGCTTTGTTCGGCCAGCAGCTTCTCGACCGCGACGGATTCCAGGAACTGGGAACGAAGCAGCCCACGGCTTATCAGCAACAGGACCACGTCGCCGTTCTCGGCTGGCAGTACCTGATTGTCGATACCGTTTTCGCTGCTGGTCTGCCCATGCCCAACGGGATTATCGAGCAGCGCGTCGATCTGCCATAGAATCGGTTCCAGCCGCGTTTCGCGGCGAAGCACGAAGGCGCTCCAGATTTCCCTGGCGTCGTCCGAGTCGTGAGCGTGGATGACGAAAATCTTGCGTCCGTGGGCAGCACTCGCCGCTGATGCGTCCTCGTTCGCCCTCAGGACATCCGGCAGTCGTTCCATGAGAGCATGTTGTCGTGTTCTTGTGTAGGTCCGTACGACCGCCGCGACGGCGTCATCGATTTCTTCGGGGTAGACGGCGGTCAGATCCAGGGCCGGTATATTTCGCAGCTCGGATGGCAGTCCGGTTTCTCTGACGATGACGGGTAGTACGGGTCTACGTGATTCGAGGAACGTCCGCAGTAATCGGGGGATGCTACTCGATCGGAAATAGGAGGGTGAGACCACGACGATCAGGACGTCGGCCGATTCCGGCGCCGGGGGAGGTCCTTCCGACGGTACGATCGGTGGATATGGTCCGTCGGCGGGAACAACCTGGTATCCCTTTGCCCGGAGCGCATCCCTGATCTTCGTTCCCCAGCCGGCGTCCTGCGGCGCGCAGCTGAGGAAGACGTCGTAGTGTGCCACGGGACCTGCCTCGGTGAGTGCGAACCGTGGCGCTGATAGTAACCGGGCGGATCGTGACTGTGGGTGTCGGACGTGTAGATGACACCCAGATGGTGTGCTCCGCGGAGGAGGATGGCCGGCATCGGTCGGTCATGGCCCAGCATCAGGTTGTGGTCCAACACCGGTCATGAGGTGCGGTAGGTGATGGTGACGCGGCGGTTCTGGGCGCGGCCGGCGCTGTTGTCCGAACCGTCCGGATTGGTGTTCGCGGCGACGGGGCTGGCGGAACCCTGGCCGGTCGCGGAGACCAGCACGTCGTGTGGGGCTCTTGGGCGCAGCAGGTCCGCGACGGCGTTCGCCCGTCGTTGGGAGAGGATCACGTTGTATGCGGGTGTGCCGGTGCTGTCGGTGTAGCCGTTGACCGCGACGGTCCCCCTGGCGCCGCCGATCCCCGCCGCTATGTCCGTGAGGTGCTCGCGGGCCGTCTCGGTCAGATCGGCGGAGTCGAAGGCGAACAACACATCCGAGCTGATGGTCACGGCCACACCGGAGGCGTCCCGCCGCTCGGTGCGCAGCGGGACAACAGCTGTGTCGACCTCGATGGGACGGACCGCGTCCGCCACCTCGATTCGCTGGATCGAGGCGGCGATGGCCTGATCGCTGACTGTGGCCGAGGGTGCGGGCGGCTCCGACGCGGCCCAGGCGTTCGGTTCGTCGGCCCAGAGAACGGCGCCGGCGACCAAGGCGACAACCGTGACGACGGCAACCGTGACGATGGAGATCGCGGTGGCCGGGCGCCGACGTCGTGCGCCGCCGCTTCGGCCACCCGGGCTATCGGCTGACCGGAGCATCGTCGAACAACAGCCGATCGTCGGCATAGACGTCGACGGTCCGCACGTCCTCAGGCGGCGCCGCGAACGTGTACGAGGCGCTGACCGGGGTGTTGTTGACAGTCTTCGTCCGCGGGCCGCTCGCGCCGAGTTCAGTGTTGCGGCTGTCCTGGACGACCACGTAACGCTTCAGATTGGTGCTGTCGACAAGAGCGATGGCCGGGCTATGCGCGGCGAACATGTCGAAAACCGAGATCTCCTTGTCGCGTGGGAGATCACTATACCTCGGTGTCCACACAACGGTCAGCGTCGCCAGCCGCCCGTCCACCTTCAGGCTGATGAAACCGACCTCGACGGTTCCGGAACCTCCACCCGGAGCGCGGAAGCTGGCCGTTCGGGAGGCGACAGCGCCATCCGCGGCGCCCTGGCCGGCCCCGGTCGTACCGGCCCGCGGCGTGGTCACCGTGGTGGCCGATGCGTGGGCCGGTGGCGAAGCCTTGTTCGAGCCGCCGGAGCAGCCGGCGCTGACCAGCACGATCGCGCCAAGCGTGGCTGTGCGCAGAATCAGGCGGGTTCTCATCCTGCGGAACATCTGGACCTCCCGCATGAGTGTGACGACGGTGCGCGGTCCCGATTATGCGGATGGAGGCTGCTCCGGAGTTCCCGATTCGGTGGATGTGTGCGTGATGCTCACAGGTGGCGGTTTCAAAAATGTCATATTGACAAACTCGATGATTTTATGTATGGGCAGCTAGGCCTGCTTGCCTGGGTTCCGTCCCGCCAATCCACGCCACGGAAGTTTCTTGATCGACGTTGTTCGAGTCGTCTGACGAGTATTGTTTGATTGTGTTTCTTGTTGAAAATGTCTATTTTTAGTGTCTTTGTAGATCCGAAACAACACATGAGCAACCGGCGTGGAGTGTGGTAGCGATCCGCTGGGCTGGCGGAGGATTCTAGGCTGTCAGGTGTTCCGCGAAGGTGCTCCCTCATCCAGGAGGTGTTAGTTGATCTTCAGATATGTGGGTGACGGACGCCCGTATCCTGACCATGGCCTGAGCCAGCGGGAATGGGCCGCGATCCCCCCGCGCCAGGTCAGGTTGGACCAACTGATCACAACCAAGCGGGTGCTCGCGCTTGACGTCCTCCTCGACGAGGATTCGACCTTCTACGGGGACCTGTTCCCGCATGTTGTGGAGTGGGACGACGCGCTCTATCTGGAGGACGGCCTCCACCGTGCCGTTCGTGCGGCGTTGCAGCAGCGCAACTCCATCCACGCTCGTGTGCATGTGCTCCAGCCGAACCGGACCGTGGACACGGCTGGGTCCACCGGGGCTGACACGGCGTTCGGCGGCGCGGCAACCAGGGTCGGCCCGTGGCTTGGTGTCAGTTCCCGCTGATCAGATAGGTCGTGTAACGGTCTGTGCCGACTTTTCCGAAGATGTGCTCCGGGCAGTCGTGCGCGGGCTTGTAGGCAACGATCGGCCGCCAGACCGGCAAACGTCCGATCTGGGTGAGGGCGCCGCCAGCGAGTTTGCGAGCGTCCGCCTGGGTGCGGTCCTGTTCGTCACTGAGTTCATACCATGATCCGCACCAGCGGATCTCTCTCGGGCGGCTCGTCCACGCCGCGGTATGGAAGAACCACAGCAGGTACATCTCCCGGAACAATAAAGTGATCATGAAAATGACCAGCAGCGAACGGACAAAGTTCCCGGTTCGGCTTGAAGCGAGAACAGGGCTCACGGGACAAGGACTCTGGAATGTGGCCAGACGATCTTTAGAGCGCCTGGCCGCGGGGGACGCGGCGTCGCGGGGCTGGGGCATGCCCCTGGCGTCATCACTCCCCGTCCATCGCCGAGCGACGCACGGGTACCCCGGCTCGTCGGTCGCCGGCCACCATGGCGCATGCCTCCTTCGTCTCGCGGTGCACGTACCCCAACCCCACTCCTTGATCCGCGCCCCTGTCGCTGGTCGCTCTTGGTAGCGTTCCTGGGCGAATTGTCCGACCATCCGATGGGAGACGTCCTGCGGCCCCGACCACCGTGCGCCACTGCCCGCTTCTGTCCAACCATGATCGTATTGGCCGGCCGGTCCCACGGGAATTCGCCCGACCCGAACACACCATAGGGGCATTTAGCCGTGTTCCGCGGCAACCGGCCGCCCGGCGCGCCACGCGGCCAGCGGATCGTCAGCTGTGCGGCCGGTAGGCGGCGACCAGCACGGCGACACTTGTGATGATCGGTACCGACAGCACCAGGCCGATGCCGCCCTGCGTGCCAGGCTGGTCCGGCATCCCTGGGGACGCCGGACCAGCTCACGGGCTGAGGTCCAACAGGCGCACCGGCTGACCCACCCACCGGTCCGGTGCCACCGTCGCGATCACCGCACCCGCGGGACGTTCCGGGGTGGGCTCGGCCGCATAGCGGACGTGCGCCGGCGCCCAGCCGGTATCGCGGGCCACTGCGAGCGCGGCCGCCAGGTCCAACTCCACGATGGTCACCGCCGGCAGCGCGGCGATGTGCTCGGCGGTGCCCGGCCGGGCCCGGTCCGCCTCCACCAGCGCACACGCCGGCGCGTACAGAAAATGGCCCGGCTCGGTGTGGGCAAGGTGAATCAGCTCGGAGGCCAGCCGGTTGCCGTGCCCGGCCGAGAGCATCGCCGTGTCATCCAGCACCACATGCAGCGCGTCGCTCACCGCCCCAACGCCCGCGCCAGCCGCCGGTCCAACTCCTCCCGGGCCTGCGTGGCCTCCTCCTCCGTCGGGTCGTAACCACTCCACTCCCGCAGCACCGCCCGCGCCCGCTCCGCACGCTCAGCCCGCTCCGCAGGCGTCAGCAGCGTGCTCGCCAACCGCGCCAGATACGCCCGCAACGACAACCCTTCCGCAGCCGCCACCGCCGCCAACCGATCCCGCGCCTCCGCCGGAATCCGCACATTCGCATCCGTCATGGACAGCCTCCTTTCACCCACCCAGCAGAATACGGGTACGTGAACGTACCCTGGCAGATGCCGCAGGCTGCCCGTCATCTCATCCCCCCGCACTGTGTTCAGGATGCGGCGGGGGAGTGCCCGAGCAGTGGCACCCCCACACGGCAGCGGACTCCTGGTAAAGGGGTGTCGAATCCAACCGCCCTACCAGGAGCCCGAGCGCCAGTATCGTCTGCGTGCACGTGTGTGTCCTGCCCCACCCACCCCGAATCCCGCCGGCCGATGGCCGTAGCACCACACGACGGTTTCTACCCGTCCTCGACGATCACGGATGCGCAGTGGAGGGTGCTCGAACCGCTCCTGCCCGCGCCGGGTAACCGGGCGGGGAAGGGCGGCCGGCCCGCGAAGCACGCTCGACGGCGTGTCCTGGACGCGATCTTCTATCTGGTGCGGGGTGGCTTGACTTGGCGACAGCTCCCCGTGGAGTTCCCACCGTGGCGAACGGTGTGCAATCCTCGTCCGCCAGATCATGTGGATCTTCCGCTCAGGGAAATCTACTTGCCACTTTTAGCTATCGCATGGTCAAGGAAACACTGCCTAGTGCGTGCCGTTTCGACGGCGACTGGCCAGCAGGGCGAAAGCGCCGAATCCGATCCCGGCGATCCCGGCGATCAGGCCCGCGATACCCAGCCCTCGAGCTGTTCCGTCGCTGCTGTCGGCGCTTTGGGAAGCGGTCTGCACCGTCACGCCGCTGGTCGCCCCCGTGTTGTTCGGCGTGCTGGCGGCGGCTGCGGCGGTTCCTGAACCGCCGTGCGTGTCGGTGCTGTCGGTGCTCGCCGCGGTGATGGTCAGCGTCGGTGCCGGGTGCTCGGGCTCGGCCTGTCCAGGCTGCGCGACGTCGATCCATCGCACGACCTGGCCGTCGCTGTAGGTCTGCAGAGTCTTGAACGCGAGTGTGCCGGCCTTGTCCGGCAATGGCCCGGCCGAGATGACGAACTGGGCGAACTCGCCCGACTTGATGGCTGTGTCGGCCGATGAAGCGGTCCAAATGATCTCACTGACCCCCTCGGAGACGGTGCCGTCATCCGTAGTGATCGGCTTGTCCAGTTTGGTTTTCCTGATTTCGTGGGTCCAGCCGGGGATGTTCTCGACCAGCACCGACGCGATCGGGGCATCGGCGGGGAACTGAACATCGATTTTGGTTGTGGCAGCGTCGTCCCGCTCCGTCGGGACCTCGAAGGTGAGTGTCGTGTCGGTACCAGTGACGGCTGTTGTCGGCCGCACGGTGACATGAGCCGAGGCCGGCAGCGCGAAGGCGATCACGCCGGTGAGGGCGGCGCCGAGTACGGCGGCGCCACGGGTCGTACGGGACATGCTGATCCTCTCGAGGAAAATTGATCACAAAGGAAATTGTGCTGGGCGCGCAAGAAGTGCGGCAGGAGCGATCGGCGAGTCACCGATTGCCAGGATGGCGGTGATCATTACTCGCCTGAATCCACACTTTTGGGACTTTTGTTCCGTCGATCGTGCCGTCCCGCGCGGATATCACCCGTGGAACGCTCGTCGCGTTCCAGATCAGGGCGTTTCCGGCAGGTCTGGGCGTCTTCAGGCCGAGCGGACGAGCGGCGGCCCGCGCCGGCCATCGGCGCGGGCAAACAGACGTCCGGTCACGTATGCCGGCCGCATGAAGACGGCGGATCGGCAGTTGCCGGACCGGCGCGTCAGGGGTTCGGCGCCCGGCGCTGTTCCCAGCGGCGGGCCGAGCAGCGTGGCCGCGAACCGGCGAGCATTCCGTAGCAGTACGATAGCGGAACGCGCGCGGACGCGACAGCGGGCCACCGCGAGGCGTAGGCACGCCGCGTTCCACAGCCCCCGTTCAGCCTGACCGAGCACGGCGGCGACCAGCGCGGCCGCGCTTACGTGGGCCACAGTCATCGTGGTGCCGTCAGTCAGTACAGCGCCCGCCATGCCGGGGCCATGTGCGGTGACCGCGAACGTGATGTGCAGGGCCAGCTGGGCGAGTCCGACGCCGGCGAGCAGAGCGACGAACCGCCGTTCCCGTCCGGCGAGGCCGTATGCGATGCGGGTCAGCAACCCGAATGCGCCGGCCAGCAGGGTTGCGGACGGACGGTGGCCGCCTGCCGCGGCGTGCGCCGCTACGGCGAGGGCGACCGACGAGCCGGCAAAGGTGGACGCACGCGCCAAGCGGCCCGCGGTCGTCACGGCGGGCGGTTCAACGCTGGCGGCGACGGCCGCCGCGCGTACGTACACGGCGGTCAGCCTGCCATATCGGGGCGAGATCGACCCATGCCCGGCTCTGTTTCGGCGTCCGGACACAGCCCAGGTTGTTTCGGTCCAGCTCCCAGCCCCGGTCCGGCCTGTCCGTATCCGCTCCGGTCCGCCGCGTCCTGTTCGGTGGCCTTCTGTACCACCGTCTGCTGTTCCGTCGTGTCCCGGTCCGTCGTGTCCCGGTCCGTGCCGGGCTGTTTCCGCCAGCCGTGCCGTCGGGTCACCACGGGCACCGCGGCGAGGAGCCCGATGCCGATACCGATGGTGACCGTGGTCAGGAGCCGGGCGAGGGCCACGGGGCCCGCGATCGGGGCACCCGATCGGTACAGCAGGCCGACGTCGCCGAAACCGCCGACCATGGCGATGACGAAGCCAGCGGTCGCGGCGAGGTACCCACCGGTGATCGATCCTCGGATCAGCAGGGCGGCCGAGCCCAGCCCGAGCGCCCAGGCAGCCATCTCGACGGTGTTGCTGAGGAAGAATCCCGACAGCCGGCCGTCGGCCCGCGAGAATGTGATCAGTAATGAGTGGGTGATGTCCGCGGCCACAGTGATCGTCACCGCCGCGGCCAGCGCCGTAGCCGCGCGTCGTAGCAGTCCGAGAGCCATGACCCCAGCGGCTAGCATGATCCCGAGAACGAACCACGGCGTGGGGGACGGCCCTGGAATCCAGTCGAGGGCACCGGTCACGCTGACCGTCTGGCCGTCCACGGTCAGCGGGATCATCCAGGTGTAGATCTCGTGAAAGCGGCCGGGCGCGGCCAGAACGACCGGCGGGTCCTGCGCCCCCATCCAGTGGGTGCGGTGGTCGTGCCAGACGGTGGTGCCGCCATGGCCGATTTTCTCCCAGCGGGGCGGCGCCGTGTCATCGCTTCCGGTCAGCGGTTTGGATGATCCGTTCGCCAGCCCGTACCGGCTTGTGTTGAGATAGGTCGCGGACGAGAGGGTGTTGCGCCAGGTCCCGGTCGGGTCCACCCGCAGGTACGGTTCGTCGGAATATCCTTTGACGATCACGGTGTGATTACCGATAACGGTCAGCCTGACCCGGCTGCCGTTTTCCACCGGGGTGAGGGTGATGCCGTCCACCGGTGGGTTCATGCCGGTCAGGGTCGTGCGCAGGTTGGTGGCTCCGCCCCCGTTGACGGAGTGCGCCGATGCGGGCGAGGCTGTGACAACCAGCCAGCAGGTCAGCACGCCGAGAACAAGCAACGCGTGGGGCAGCCCGTGACATAACCGGCCTCTGTCGGTCACATTCATCGACAGATAGCCTACGCAGCCTCTTCGGTGGACGGTGATGCCGGGCAGGGGGAGCGGGCGGGGCCGGAGGACGGTGAGAGGGACACTGGTGCGGTGATAGAGGCTCGCGGCATGCGCCGTCTCGGGTTCCTGCTGGTTGCTGTCGTCGCGGCGCTGATCGCGACAGCGGGCCCGGCGTCGGCGCACGCCGTGCTCGACCGCAGCGACCCGGTCGCGGGAGCGACCCTGACGGTCCCGCCATCGCAGGTCACGCTTGCTTTCAGCGAGTCGGTAACAACGGACGCACGTTCGATAACAGTCATCTCCCCAACCGGCCAGCGGGTGGATGCCGGCGATGTCCGCCACGGGCAGACCGGCAGCCAGGTCGTGGCGGGGCTGTCCGCCGACCTCGGGCGTGGCACGTACGTGGTCAGCTGGCATGTCATCTCCGCGGACAGCCATCCGGTCTCCGGCAGCTTCTTCTTCGGTGTCGGGGTGGCTCCAGACGCCAGCGCCGCGGCGTCCGTGTCCACCAGGAGCGGTTCGGCCGCCGTCAGCGTGCTGGCCGGTGTGGTGCGTTTCGGAGCCTTCGCCGGTTTGTCCGTTCTGCTCGGTGCGGGTTTCTTCCTGCTGGCACTCTGGCCGGCGGGGCTACGACAGCTGGGCCCGCGGCGGCTGCTGTGGGCGGGATGGGGCGTGACGCTCGCCGCCGCTGTCGGGCTGTTGCTGGTCCAGGGGCCGTACGGCGCGGGGCAGGGGTTGTCCGCACTGGCGCGCTGGGCTCCGCTGTCGACCACGTTGCACACCAGGTTCGGGCATCTGGTGCTGTTGAGAATCCTCGCGCTGCTGCTCGCGATACCGCTCCTGCACGCGATCGTGGCCGGTGGCCGCCGGGCCGTCGCGGAGCTCTGCGGCCTCGCCCTTGTCATCGCCGGGACCCAGGCCGCGTCCGGCCATGCGGGTGTCGGCGGCGACGCGTGGCTGGCGACCGCGATCCTGACTGTGCACGTGCTGGGAGTCGCCGTCTGGATGGGTGGTCTCGCCACCCTTGTGCTCTTCCTGCGTGCGAGGTCCGGGCGTGGCCGCGCAGATGATCGCCCTTCTCGGTCCGGCGCCCGGGTGCCCGCTGCCCGCGCCGCCGAGCTTGCCGGGGTGTTGCCGCGTTGGTCACGTACCGCGATGGCAGCGGTTGCCGTCGTCATCCTCACGGGTAGCTATCAGTCCTGGCGAGAGGTAGGCGGATTGCCCGCGCTGACCGCCACTGCCTATGGCCGTCTGTTATTGCTGAAGGTCTGGTTCGTGGCGTTAGCGCTCGGAGTCGGCTGGCTGGCGCACAGGTGGGTTGTCCGCAACTACCGGCCGGTCGTCGCGGCGCTGGCCGCGAGTCGCTCGGACACGACAGCCGGCCTGACCGCCCACTCGGTAGGGCCGTCATCGACCGATATCGCGGCGCGGCCCGAAGTGGCCGAGCGTGCGGTGGCTGGGTTGCGCCGTGGGGTGATGTTCGAGGCCGGCCTGGCCACAGTGGTGCTCGCGGTGACCGCGGTGTTGGTCAACTCGGTTCCGGCGCGGACGTCCTATGTACCGCCGTTCGCTGACACGGTGTTCGCCGGACCGCTCACCGTCCAAGTCGACATCGCCCCGACCAGGCACGGGCCGCAGACCTTGCACATCTACACGTTCGATCCCGCTGGCAAGGTCGCGCCGCTTGCGGACGCGTCAGCGCAGCTGTCCCTGCCCGACGCCGGGGTCGGACCGCTCTCGGTGCCGCTTGTCCAGGTCGCACCGGGCCACGCAATCGCTCAGGGGATGCAGGTGCCGCTGGCCGGTACGTGGCAACTGCGGCTGACGTTACGGGTCAACGATTTCGATCAATATGTAACCACGCTGTTCTACCAGGTGCGGTAGCCGCCGAGGCCGGTGAGCCCGGGCGGCGCGAGCTGGACCCCTGCCGACCACTTAAGCCTGCGGCGGTGTCCCCGAGGTGAGCACGGACGGGGTTGTTGTGTCCGCGTCGGGCGTGGCCGAGGGAGCTGTCGAGGGCATCTGTGTCGCTGGTGACGCTGACGGGACTTCGACCGGCGGTACGTGTGTCGCTGAATTGCCCATTGATGAGGAGGCGGTTACGGTTGGTAGTGTTGCGGTCGACCGTGGTAGCACATTGACCATTGTGGGTGGACTGGGTTCGGGGACCGCCTGCGGTCTGGCCAGCTCGGCGGTGGACCGCTGGGCCACCAGAATCATCTCGTTCGCACTCGCGACTTCGAGCATGGTTGGTACGGTCCGCTGTCCGGGCACCCGTCTGGTGAACGCCCCGGCGACTGTCGGGCTGATCGTGTCAGGTCGGTGCCGGCCAGTGACGAGTGGCCCTGGCGCTGGCGGGCCGAACGCGACATCGGGATAGCGGGGGCTGACCTCGGCCGTGGTCGGCCAGTTGATCGCGGCGGTGACACCCGCGACGGCGAGGAGCAGCGACGCGGCGAGCGTGACCATGGGCCGGCCACGTCGCTCGTCCGGGGGGCGAGCGACGCCGTCTGGATGAGCGACGGAGCCTGGCTCGTCCGTGTGGTCCGCTGATGTACCGCGGGCGCTGCCCGCGGGGGTATCTGGTACCGGGGTATCCGGCATGGAGGCTGACATGGAGGCTGACATGGGGGCTGACATGGAGGCTGGTATTGAGGCTGGCATGGGGGCTGGTATGGAGGTATCCGGCATCGAGGAGGCGTGCGGTGGGACCGACGGAACCGGACTTCCGAGCGCCGTCGCGGCTCGATCGAAGGTGCGGACAAGTCCTTCCCGCAGTCCCCTGGGCGCCGGGGTGAGCTGAGTCTTTGCGAGCATCTCCTCAGGGGCCGCGGCGTGCCGCACCGGGCCACCGCGGGCCTGGGGCGAGCCGGACCAGGCCAGGGCGCTGCCGCGGGCCAGCTCGAGTAGCCATGAGCGCAACCGGGTAGGGTCGCCGAGCGCGCCCAGCCGGGTCCGGGCAACGAGGGCGAACGCTGTGCCCGCCGCCGCCTGAGCGACCTCGGCCTCGCCCAGGATGAGCAGACACATCGAGAAGACGTCGTCGGCGTACTGTTCGTAAACATCGTCGAAAGCATCCCGTTCGCCTCGCCGGATCCGCATGACGAGGTCGATATCCGACTCCGGGGTCCGTGGCAGCGGCGTGCGGGGCCTGTCTTGGGCGTCGCGGGCAGTGGGCGCAACCGCGGATCGATCGAGGCTCGGGCCGGTGGCGGATACGTCTGCTGGGTCAGTGCGGCGGATACCGCCGTTCATCAGTGCATTCTCCTGTGTCCCCCGTCGGCGAGATGAGTCATAGCCGCGTCCGGGTGTGGAGCGGGTTACACCGTCACCGCTCGCCACGTTAGAGCTTCCTGGCCAGGCTAGGGGGGAATGTCAGGAAAATTCTGCTGCCACCCGCTGGATCCGCGGGCCGGAGGTTGTGTGATCGAATTTTCCGGCCTGGCTGGTGCCATTTTTTGATCTTGATTGGCGCCAGCTGGCGGGTCCGGATGCCGTGGATGCGTGATGGGCAGTATCTTACGATCAAAATGATCGTGGCTGAGATGCCGACATCCGGCCTTTCCAGATCTTTTGGCAAAGATCCGGAAAGGCCGGATGTCAACGGGGCGGGAAGATCAGGACGGTGGCTGCTGGGCCAGGGTGACCTCCGCGGTGCGCGTCTGACCGTTGCGGGTGTAGGTGACGGTCACCTTGCTGCCGATGTCCTGGGAGCGGACCGCGGCGATAAGTCCATCCACACTCGTGATCCGGCGGTCTCCCAGTTTGGTGATGACATCGCCGCGCTGGAGCCCGGCCTGCTGCGCGGGACCGTTGCCGACCAGATTCTCGACTTTGGCACCGGTCCCATCGCCGTTCGGATCGGTCTGGCTCGCTCCCGCGGTTGACGCGTTCACGCCAAGATACGGGTGCACCGCCGAGCCTCTGCTGATCAGTTCTTCGGCGATCGACTGCGCATAGTTGGACGGGATCGCGAACCCGACACCGATGTTGCCGGACTGCTGTTCCTGCTGGCCGCCGAACCCGCCGCCGCCCGAGCCCACCGTGGCGATAGCCGAGTTGATGCCGATCAGCTCACCCTTGCTGTTGGTGAGCGGGCCGCCGGAGTTTCCAGGGTTGATCGGGGCGTCGGTCTGGATAGCGTCGAGAACGGCGTTGCTGTCCTGGACGTTCGTGTCACCGGTACGCACCGGCCGGTGTATGGCGCTCACGATCCCCGAGGTGACGGTACCGCTGAGGCCGAGCGGGCTGCCGACCGCGACCACCAGCTCGCCAACCGCGAGCGCGTCCGAGTTGCCGAAGGCGGTCGCCCGCAGCCCGGTCGTGTCGATCTTTACTACCGCGAGGTCGGAGGTGGGGTCGGTCCCGATGATCCTTGCGTTGAACTCCTTGCCGTCCTGGGTGGTCACCTGCAGTGAACCGCCTTGTGCGGCATCGGATACCACGTGATTGTTGGTCAGGATGTAGCCGTCCTGGCGAATGATTACTCCGGAACCGGTGCTTGCCTGGTTCCTTGATGCGGCGGCTATCGTGACCACGCTCGGAAGGATCGTCTGCGCGGCGGCTGACACCGTGCCGGACGCGGCTGGGGATGTTCCCGCGCCGCTGGTGCCGCGCAGCAGGCCGCTGGACGACACCACAGTCGGCGTGCTGTTGCCGCCGGCGACCAGGGCACCGACGCCACCGCCCACCCCAGCGGAGACCAGCGCGATCGCGATCGCGGCGGCGACGAGCCGTTTGCGGCGTGGTGGTGGTGCCGGTTGTCCGGCGGTCTGGGGGGGGCCGTAGTACGGCCCGGACGGCGGCGGAGTGCCGAACGGCGGTGTCGGCCCGAACGGTGATGTTGGGCCGGACGGTGGTGTTGGGCCGGACGGCGGGCCTGGCGCGCTGAAGGCGCCGCCCGGGTATCCGGAGTTCGCGCCACCGCCCGCGTCGACCATGGTCGCCGAGTCGTCGGGGACGCTCGTGCCCGGCGGGTTCCACGGCGTTCCCCACCAGGCCCGGCTGGACGACTCGGCCGAGTCCCGCTCAGGGCGTGTCTGGGGAGTCGCGGTAGTCGATGCGGAAGATCCTGCCGCCGCCGCTGCCGTTGGTCGTTCGGGTTCGGCGTCACCCAGGCCGTTCCTTGCCGCCGGCTGCACGGCAGTCTGGTGAGTGGCGGGGTATGGCTCCACCTCCGGTGCCGTCCAGACCGGGGTGTTCTGCCCGGAGCGGACGCCGTCGCCGCCGTCAGGCGCCCGCGAGTCCGAGGAACGTCCATCCGGGGAGGTGAAGGGGGGCCGCGTGTTCATGGTAGAAACCTTCCCCTCACAAGCTGAGCGAAGACTGAAACGCGACCAACAGTCGGCTGAGACGCGGCGCGTGGGGAGCATCGTCCCGACGTGGTCAATGCGGTGTCGACGGTTACGGCAACCGCCGGGTACGCCGTGCCGGTACCCGTGAGAAAGTGTCTGAAGCTCGTCAACCTGTTCTCCTGTCCGAACATCCAGCTGCCCGAGTGGCCGACCCACTGACTCACTGGCCCGTCACACGATGGCGAACGTCGTGGCCGCTTTGGCTGCCGGGTCGCCTGATTCACAGACTGTGACGACCGGACGATGACGAGGCCGCTGCCCCGAGCAGATGGTCACGCAGCCCGGGAAGGCGCCTGTGAAGGCGTTTTCAGTAGCCTCCCAGCTGCGCTTCGGACTGTCCCCAACACGTTTCATAATGCTCGGAGAAGTGCGGTCGCCAAAGCGCTCGCGGGTTCACCGTGACCGCGAATCATCACATGGCGTGGCGGGCCTCGCGCTGCCAACGCTGAGCCGGGTGCGGACGGCACTGCTGGAGGCCACTATCGACGGGCCATGGGCGGGCGTCGCGGGCGGTCTGCTCGTGTCCTCGGTTGGGCTCGGGCTGGCACACCGGGGCTGGTTGTTGACAGGCGGGTGGCCATCCGGCGCACGCTGCACCCACCTCACTGTGGTCGGTTGGGCGCACGCTTGGGCGATCAGGTGAAAGTGAAGATTCGTTCGGGTGGAGTGGGGCGTGTTGTGCTACTTGAACTTGTTGCGGATACGCTGAATCTCGCTGTTCTGACGACATCGACACAACCAGTGCCGTGCGCGTGTGACCGGAGGATGCCCGCGTGGTCCGAGGAGACCCCGACCCCCGGGGCGACCGACGAGATGATCCTCGAGGTGACCCCTGGGTGAATTCGCGCGGGACGCCGCGTGGTGACGATGCCACCACGCGGCGTCCCGGCCACTCGGGGCGTCCGCGGTATCCGGAGTCGAGCGGGCCGCGGCCCCTGATCCCTGGCTCCCAGCCCGCTGCTGGCGAGCGGCCCGGCTCGCCTGGCCAGCCACTTGGCCCATCGCCGGTCCGCGCGGGTGGCGCCGGTGATCCGGTCCGGCGCGGGCGACCGGTCAGCGCGGGTCGGCGCATGGTGGCTTTTGGCACGCTGCCTGGACGCACCGACCAGCTCGGACGGCCCGTCGCTGGCAGGGTGGGTGGGGCCGGCGATCGTCCGGCCGCATACCTGCCGGGTGGAGCCACTGGCGTTACCGCCACGGTGGACGGCGGTCGCGCGTTGCCGAGTGCCCCTGACCCGCTGGACACGACCACGGTTGTGCGCAGGCCGGTCACGGCGTCCGTGGCGGAAGGTGTTGATCATCGGTTCGGTCGCCGCTCCGTGCCTGGGCCCGTGCCTGGGCCCGGACCGGACGCCCGTGGCCGGATGGCAGAGGTTCCTGGACCAGGCGCCGTCAACGGCACCGTCACAGGGCCGAGGCCTTACACCGGTCCTCCGACGGAGGGCTTCGACCCGTTCCCGGCTCGCGGTCGCGACGCGCCGAAGCCGGTCGCCGCGGCCAGGCCGGGGGTGCCGCCCGGGTCACCCATGCCACCGGCTGGGGGTGGGCT
>NZ_CAKJTL010000191.1:10469-33622 GCF_917627385.1 Protofrankia sp. CiT1 | reverse complement strand
CCACCGGCTGGGGGTGGGCTGGGGCCGGCTTCCGCCGTGGCGGGCAGGAGCGCGGCGACGGGTTCCCGCCGGCCGGGCGTTGGTGACCCGTCCCGTGCCACAGAACCTGCCGGCCACGGGGCGGCTTCGGCCGACCGGGTGGACCGATTCGACCAGACCGACCAGACCGACCAGGAGGAGATCGACAGCACCGGGCAGTTTGCCAGGATTCCTGGGAACGGCGACGGGACGGGCGCGGGGGCGACGGCCGCGGCCTGGGATCCGCGGGTCACGGAAGGCCGGGCCGACGCGCGCGCTGGGTCCGGCGGTACGGGTTCCCGACCGGTCGAGGATTTCGCCGCCGATTTCGCTCAGTCGGTTCCGTCCGGTGTGGAGGTTGTGTCCGGCACCGCGCGATCCGCGGGTGCGGGAACCCGCGGGCGTCCGGTTGGAATCGTAGTGAATCTGCTTCTTGTCGTAATCTTTTTGATCGTTGGCTTCTCTGTCGGGCAGGCGCTTGCGGCGCCGGGGTCGGCGAGCGCACAGTCACGGGTTGGCAACTGGGCACGCGATCATCATCTGACGTTCCTGGTCGACACTGCGGGGAAGTTGCGTTGACCGGTGGTATCGCAGGAACACGTGACGGTCTGCCAGCACGATCAGGATAAAGCGGAAAAACAGCCGAAAAAGGTACTTAGGGTGCTCGGCAACAGAAGCTGTGACGTCGTGGGGCTGGGGCAGGCGCCCCAATCCCACTCCTTGATCCACACCCCTATTGCCGGGCGCTCTTAGCCGCAGGTTTTTGATTTATGTTCTACTGTTGCGGAAAACATTTGACGCCAGGCTCTTGCGTTCGGAGGCATTCGCGTGTCGAATCGGCATCGACGAGTCTGTCGCATTCTGTCACACAGTGCGCGGCTTCACGTGATGTCGGCTGGGTATCGTCGCAGCCTGTCACCCGCGGCAGGAGGGCCTGTGCGTCCACATCCCGCACGTCAACATGCTACTGGTCCGCGTGTCATCCGTCCGGTCGCGCGTCGGGCAGCGGACACACCCATCGCCGATCCCGGCGGTTACGCCGGGACCAGTATCCCAGGCGAATTCGATCTTAACCGATTCCCCGCTCCGCCCGGTCGGGCGCCGACCGCGGACGAGATCGACGCGATAGCGCGAGCGGTCTTCGCGAGCCCGTTGGTCGCGCTTGTCCCCCCGGGCCGGCTTCAGGTGACTTCGATCAGAATTTCCACCGGCCCGCCGGACTGGGCGTTCGCCGCGCTCCTGCCACGTGATATTGATCTTGATCCAGCGGTGGCCGTACTCCGTTTTGATGTCAGCGGAGGCTGGGTTCTCGATCAGGTGGGCACGGCCGAAGTGGGTGTCGGGCGGTTTCCCGTCCTGGGTGCCGACACATCTGATCATGGTGGGCGGTAGGGCGTGCCGGCTCCTGTACCCAGCGGGCCGATGGTGGTGCGATCATTGTTCTTCCGTGCCGTCGGCCCCCTGAATTCCTGGGCCGTCGGCGGGATACTGTCATGAGGGTGTCCATGTCGGCGGACGGAGCTGACGTCTCCTCCACTGCGGCCGGGTGGCTGCGAGGCCTTTCTGACGACGAGCTGACTCGGCTTTTCACGCTGCGTCCTGATCTGGCCACGCCGCCGCCGCCCGACTTCGACGTCCTCGCCGCCCGCCTGGAGATCCGGGTGAGCGTGACGCGCGCGCTGGAGCGGCTTGACACGTTCACCCTCGAGGTCTGTGAGGCACTGACGCTGCTTCCGGCGCCAGTGAGCATCGATGATCTATGTGGGTTCTGCGGGACCGCGGCCGTGGCGGCAGCGCTGGTGACATTGCGCGAGCGGGCGCTGATCTGGGGGGATGACAGCGCCATCCGGCTCGTCGCAATGGCCCGTGACCTTCTCGGTGAGCGCCCGCTCGGCCTCGGCCGGCCATTACGTGTGTGTGTGGCCGGTCACCGGCACACGCACCTCGCGCGCCTCGCGCTGGCGGTCGGTGTCGCTTCCCAGCGGGACCGGGGCGGAGCGGGCCGCGGCTCTCTCCTTGACGAACTGAGCGCCGCGCTGGCCGCCCCGGATCGGGTTGCGGCTCTCGTCGAGGAATGCGGTCCACGGGCTCGCCAGCTTCTCGACCGGCTCGCCGCCGGGCCGGCGCTCGGGCACACGGGCGACGCGCGACGGCTGCTCGCCGCGTCCGACGCTCACACACCGGTGGAGCAGCTGCTGGCCAGGGGGCTGCTCATCGGCATCGACGAGACCATGGTTGAACTCCCTCGGGAGGTCGGGCTCGCGCTGCGTGGCGACCGTCCGGGCGGGGTGCTGCATCCCGAACCGCCGGTCCTGACCGGCAAGACGATCGATTGTGTTCAGGTGGACGGTACAGCTGCCCTCGCCGCCGACACGATGATCCGTCTGGTGACGACACTGCTGGAAGCCTGGGGCACGGCCCCGCCCACCCCGTTGCGCACCGGTGGCCTGAGCGTCCGGGACTTCCGTACGGCCGCGAGGCTGCTCGATGTCGCCGAACCGACCGCGGCGCTGGTGATTGAGACCGCCTACGCGGCGGGGCTGGTGGACACCGCTCCCGGGGCCGATGTAATGATCATGCCTACAACCGCCTATGACAGGTGGTGTGTGGACACTCCCGCGATGCGTTGGGCCACGCTGGTCGAGGCCTGGCTGTGTTCTCCGCAGGTGTCGGGCCTGGTGGGGGAGCGCGACGACAAGGGCCGTCAGCTTGCCGCGCTCTCCGTCGAACTGCGCCGCCAGCACGCACCCGAGCTGCGCCGCCTCGTGCTGGACGCCTTCGCGACGGTGCCGGTGGGGCTTGCGCCGACGGCCGAATCGGTGCGGGCCCTGCTTGCGTGGCGGATGCCTCGCCGGGGTGGGCCGCTGCTGGACCGCATGATCGACTGGACGTTCACCGAAGCGGATCTGCTCGGTGTCACCGGGCGCGGTGCGCTGTCCTCGGCGGGGCGGGCGCTGGTCCGCGGCGAGGGCAAGGACGGGGACGGAGCCAGCCGCTCGGACCTGGCTGCCGCGCTCAGCCCGATGTTGCCCGAGCCGGTCAGCGAACTTCTGGTGCAGGCTGACCTCACCGCGGTGGCCCCGGGCCCGCTGGTGCCGGAGATCGCCGCGGAGCTCACGCAGATGGCCGACGTCGAGTCGGCCGGTGCGGCAACGGTCTTCCGCTTCTCTGAAGCATCCCTGCGGCGTGCGCTGGATGCCGGTCGGGTCATCGAGGATATTCGCGACTTTCTGGCCCGGGTCGCTCGCGGGGGTATTCCGCAGACGCTGGACTATCTTATAAATGATGTTGCTCGTCGTCATGGCCGGTTGCGGGCGGGGCCCGCCATGGCATATCTGCGCTGCGACGACACCGCTGTGCTCGCGGAGGTGGTCGCCTCGCGGCGAACCCAGACGCTCGGGCTGCGGCGGGTCGCGCCCACCGTGGTGATCTCCGCGCTGCCTCTGCCCAAGCTGCTGGAGGGCCTGCGCGCGGCCGGGTTCGCCCCGGTCGGTGAAGGGCCGGACGGACGTGTGGTCCTGCACCGACCGGAGGTGCACAGAACGCCCGGCCGGCCGCGCCCGAGTAGCGCGGAGTCCGTGGGTGTTCGCAACGAGCAGTTCCGAGATGTGGTACGGATGGTTCGTCGTGGCGACGACAGTGCCCGTGCGGCCCGTGCGGCCAGCGCCGCGATCGGTTCGGTGCCCGACCGGATGGTGCGAACGGCTCCGCTGATCCTGGTGACTCTGCAGGGAGCGGCGCGGACCGGCCGCCGAATGTTGCTTGGCTATGTTGATCAACAGGGGAAGTCGAGCGAACGTATTGTTCGTCCGATGGTTGTTGATGGAGGTTGGGTGACCGTGTGGGATGAGCGTGCCACGACAACCCGGCGCTTCGCGCTGCACCGCGTCACCGGTGTCATGGACGTTGAGGATGTGCTCCCGGCCGCTGGGTTCACCGATTACGGCTGGGCGGTCGAGCTGAGTGCCGCGGATACTCTGCCGGGCGTCACCGAAGGCGGTATGGCCGGCGCTCTTGCCGATGCCGGAACGGTCGGGTCGATGCCGGTACCAGACCGGCAATACCCGGAATTCCTGGATCCGGAGGACGTTACGGACCTGTCATGACGGCAGCTGCCGCTTTGTGGGCTTGGTGCTTCGTGGGCTTGTCGGTTCGGTGGCGGGCGGGGCACAGGTGGTGCACGGGCGGTGCGTCCCTGGTTGCAGCTGCCACGGGCCCGTTTTCCCGCTGGGGATTCTCGCGTCCGGGCTGTCATGAGGCCTTCGGCTCAGCTGCCGGCGAACATGCAAGAATTGCTGGGCGGGTTCGGTTCAGGTTGACAGAGGCAGCGCGCGTCCAGAGGTCACGAGAAGTTTTAGGAGGTCGGTGAGAAGTGGCTGATGGTCCATTGATTGTCCAGTCGGACAAGACCATGTTGCTGGAAGTCGACCATCCACTGGCCACGGACGCGCGGGCGGCGATCGCCCCGTTCGCGGAGCTGGAACGCTCCCCCGAGCATATGCACACCTACCGGATCACTCCGTTGGCACTCTGGAACGCCAGGGCTGCCGGTCATGATGCGGAGCAGGTCGTCGACGCACTTGTTCGCTTCTCCCGTTACGCGGTCCCGCACGCGCTGCTCGTCGACATTGCCGACACGATGGACCGTTACGGCCGTCTGCGGCTGGAGAACGATCCGCAGCGGGGCCTGGTCCTGCGGACCATCGACCGCGCGGTGCTCACCGAGGTCATCCGTTCCAAGAAGGTCCTGCCGCTGCTGGGCCAGCGCCTCGACGAGGACACGGTCGCGGTGCACCCGTCCGAGCGGGGACGGCTCAAGCAGGCGTTGCTCAAGGTCGGCTGGCCGGCTGAGGACTGCGCCGGTTACGTCGACGGGGAGGCGCATCCGATCGAACTGCGCCAGGACGGCTGGGAGCTGCGCGGCTACCAGAAGGGCGCGGTCGCGGGTTTCTGGGAGGGCGGTTCGGGCGTGGTGGTGCTGCCCAGCGGCGCTGGCAAGACCATCGTTGGTGCCGCCGCGATGGCCCATGCCCGTACCACGACCCTCATCCTGGTCACCAACACGGTGGCCGGCCGGCAGTGGCGCACGGAACTGCTGAAGCGGACGTCGCTCACCGAGGACGAGATCGGCGAGTACTCGGGTGAACGCAAGGAGATCCGACCCGTCACGATCGCCACCTACCAGGTGATGACTGCCCGTCGCAAGGGCGAGTACCTGCATCTGGATCTGTTCGGTGCCCGTGACTGGGGATTGATCGTCTACGACGAGGTGCATCTGCTACCCGCACCGGTTTTCCGGATGACCGCTGACATCCAGTCCCGGCGGCGGCTCGGTCTGACCGCGACGCTGGTCCGAGAGGACGGACGCGAGGGCGACGTCTTCTCCCTGATCGGTCCCAAACGGTACGACGCTCCGTGGCGTGAGATCGAGGCCCAGGGCTGGATCGCTCCGGCTGAGTGCACCGAGGTGCGGGTGACACTCACCGAGGACGAGCGGATGGCCTACGCCGTGGCGGAAGCTGAAGAGCGTTATCGGATGTGCGCGACCGCTTATAGCAAGCGGGCGGTCGTGCGGCGGTTGGTCGAACGGCACGCGGGCGACCGGGTGCTCGTCATCGGTGCTTATCTTGATCAGCTTGATCAACTTGGCGAGCTGCTCAATGCCCCGGTCATTCAGGGGTCGACCCGTAACCGGGAGCGTGAGCGTCTGTTCGAGGCGTTCCGCAGCGGAGAAATCATGACCTTGGTCGTCTCAAAGGTCGCCAATGTGTCGATCGACCTGCCCGAGGCCGGGGTCGCCATCCAGGTGAGCGGGACCTTCGGGTCACGCCAGGAGGAGGCGCAGCGCCTTGGGCGGGTGTTGCGCCCCAAGGCGGACGGCCGTGGCGCGCATTTCTACACGGTGGTCTCCCGGGACACGATCGATCAGGAGTACGCCGCGCATCGCCAGCGCTTTCTGGCGGAGCAGGGCTACGCCTACACCATCGTGGACGCGGACGACATCCCCGATCCAGCTTAGAACTGAGAGCTTAGAGCGCCCGGCAACAGCGGCGCGGCAGGGCCTGTCTGATAGATCTTCGGTCGCTTCGCCCCCCGCACGAACGCTTCGCGTCCGTGCGGGTCCCTGCTGTCGATGCCTGCATCGACCAACATCTATCAGATGCGTCCTGGAGTCAGTTCTGGTCTCTTGTCCGGTCTGGTCTTTTGTCCGGGTGATCCGAGACAATGTGATCTCTGCCGACATGATCTGGACAAGTCGTCATTCTGGTTGTGGAGGGTCGATCAGGCTTGCTGGAATGATCGTGCAGGCAACTGGGCTGGTCACGGTGAGTTCCTGTGACCCGACCGCGGACCCGGCCCGGACGTAGGCCCCGCTGACAAGATCGTAGGCGTCGATACTCGGGCTGCCGGGGTCGACCAGCCAGTAGCTGGGGACGCCGCGGTCACGGTAGACGTCGAATTTCAGGGTTTGGTCGTAGCGACGGTTGTTGATCTCGGCGACTTCCACGACCAGCAGTGGCAGATCGGTGATGCGGCGGGGACGGTCGTCGTCAGCCGCTGCCGCCACAATGATGTCGGGCACGATCTCGCTGCGGGGCTCAACGCGAAGGCTGACCCCCCGGGTGTGGACGCGCATGTGCGAGGGGGTCGCCTCGATGAGCAGCCGGACAAGACGCTTGGTTACCCTGGTCTCCAACGGTGTCGGCCATGCGCGGATCAGGCACATCCCGTCGATGAGCTCGAAGCGAGGATCTTCAAGGCCGAGCTCGTCGAGGTCGGCGACGGTCAGCGGTGGGGCGGGCAGCACCATGGTGGGGCGGTGCGAGCGCGGCATGGAACCAGGCTGGATCACTCCAGTAATGGTGCCGCTTCCAGCCTCGGCTGTCGAAACCTCCGGCGCCGGTATCCGGACTCAGCCCAAACCACGGGAGTCCTGCTTGAGCGCGGTGTCGATGGTCAGCGCGGAGGCGACCACCAGACTGCACAGCGGGTCGGCGATCGGCCGGTGGATCTGCACCACGTAATTGTCAGCGGTCGTGAACATCGTGCGGGCCAAGCCCTCCCAGGTCTTGGTCACCCGGGCTATCTCGGTGTCGGTGTGGTCGACGATTGAGAAGTTCCACGCCCGCCAGTTCTCTGCTTTGATCATGCCGACAGGGGCGCCAGCGCTTTGCAGGGCAAAGCGGATCTTTCCGAAGACGTTCTGTTGGACGATGTCACCGATCTCGGCTCCGTCCGGCCGAGAGACGATCACCCTCGATTTGAGGAGCTTCGCTGGCCGGGTCAGGACGAGCTGCGGAACTCCGGCGCTGTCGCGGACCTCGAGCCGGTGGGTGAAGAACTGATCGAGTGAGCTGACGAATCGCACCGCTTTCTTGATGGTGCTCTGACCGACCTCGACGACCGATCCGATCTGGTTACCGGACTGGTCGAACACCGCGTACTCGTTTGTCAGCTCGATGAGTTTGGTCTTCTGGTTGACCACGAGGACCGGTTCGGTGAAGAGCGTCCCCTGCCCGCTGTGGACGGGGCTCAGGCCTGCCCCTTCCCGCACTTGGCGCCGGATCCGATCCGGGGTGTAGTTGGTCCGGACAGGTTCCGGCTGGTAACCCTGGGGACTTCCCCAGCCCCGTGGGGGCACTCCAGCGGACGCCCCCGGCTGGGTGCTACTCACCTGGTCGGTCCATAACCCGCCGTCCCAGTAGCGAAAAGGATGCTGGCCGGAGGGATCCGGGTACCAGCCGGCCGGTGGCATGGTCTGGGTCATGTTGTGCACACTCCCACAAGTCTTGCCGGTCGCAATCGCCCATCGCGCATGGTGATTGATGTGCTAATCGTGCCATGGCAAAGGGGCGGCCCCGAAACAGGACCACCCCTTTGCGCCCACCACCGGCTGGCTTATCGCCGGCTGGCTTACGACCAGTTCAGACCGGAGGGCCGAACCTCGAACCGTGGACTCAGAAGTCCATGTCACCGCCGCCACCGGGAACCGCCGGGGCCGGGTTCTTCTCCGGCTTGTCGGCGATGACGACCTCGGTGGTAAGGAACAGCCCGGCGATGGACGCGGCGTTCTGCAGCGCGGAACGGGTGACCTTGGCCGGGTCGATGATGCCGGTGGCGATCAGGTCGACGTACTCACCGGTGGCCGCGTTCAGGCCATGGCCGGCAGGCAGGTGACGGACCTTGTCGACCACGACGCCGCCTTCGAGACCGCTGTTGTAGGCGATCTGCTTGATCGGCGCCTCGAGAGCCAGCCGGACGATGTTCGCCCCGGTTGCCTCGTCCCCGGCCAGGTCGAGCTTCTCGAACGCCGTGACCGACGCCTGGAGCAGCGCGACGCCACCGCCAGCGACGATGCCCTCCTCGACCGCGGCCTTCGCGTTCGAGACGGCGTCCTCGATGCGGTGCTTCTTCTCCTTCAGTTCGACCTCGGTCGCGGCACCGACCTTGATGACCGCGACGCCACCGGCGAGCTTGGCCAGCCGCTCCTGCAGCTTCTCGCGGTCGTAGTCGGAGTCCGACTTCTCGATCTCGGCACGGATCTGGCTGACCCGACCGGCGATCTGGTCGGGGTCGCCGGCGCCTTCGACGATGGTGGTCTCGTCCTTGGTGACGACGAACTTGCGGGCCTTGCCGAGCAGGTCGAGCGTGGTGCTCTCCAGCTTGAGGCCGACGTCCTCGGAGATGACCTGGCCACCGGTGAGGATGGCGATGTCGCCGAGCAGGGCCTTGCGGCGGTCACCGAAGCCGGGGGCCTTCACCGCGACGCTCTTGAAGGTACCGCGGATCTTGTTGACGACCAGGGTGGCCAGGGCCTCACCCTCGACGTCCTCGGAGATGATGGCCAGCGGCTTGCCGGCCTGCATGACCTTCTCCAGCAGCGGGAGCAGGTCCTTGACCGCAGCGATCTTGCTGTTGACGATGAGCACGTACGGGTCGTCGAGGACGGCTTCCTGGCGGTCGGCGTCGGTGACGAAGTACGGCGAGATGTAGCCCTTGTCAAAGCGCATGCCCTCGGTGAGCTCGAGCTCGAGACCGAAGGTGTTGCTCTCCTCGACGGTGACTACGCCTTCCTTGCCGACCTTGTCCAGCGCCTCGGCGATCAGCGCGCCGATCGCGGGGTCGCCCGCGGAGATGGACGCGGTGGACGCGATCTGCTCCTTGGTCTCGACCTCCTTGGCCTGCTTGGAGAGCTCCTCCGAGACGCGTTCGACCGCGACCTCGATGCCCTTCTTCAGGCCCAGCGGGTTCGCGCCGGCCGCCACGTTGCGCAGACCCTCACGGACCAGCGCCTGGGCGAGAATGGTCGCGGTGGTGGTGCCATCACCCGCGACGTCGTTCGTCTTCTTCGCGACTTCCTTGACGAGCTCCGCACCGATCTTCTCGTACGGATCCTCGAGCTCGATCTCCTTGGCGATGCTCACGCCGTCGTTGGTGATTGTGGGGACGCCCCACTTCTTCTCCAGAACGACGTTGCGACCCTTCGGGCCGAGCGTGACCTTTACGGCGTCGGCCAGCTGGTTCATGCCGCGCTCCAGGCCGCGCCGTGCCTCCTCATCGAAGGCAATGATCTTCGGCATGGTGTCGGGGTCCTCCCAGGGGAATGGCTGTTCAATGACCTGGCCAAGACGACGCCCGCGACGGACGGCCAGCTGGCCTCGTCGCTCAGCCTTGGCACTCGGAGCTGGTGAGTGCCAGCTCCTGTTTAGCACTCGAGATGGGTGAGTGCAAGCTCGCCCCCTGTCGCGGCGTGCCGCCGCGGGGCCGCGGGCGGGGGCCGGCCGGCCGCTGTCATACGGCCCATGAACCGCGGGCGAATCCTCGGTGCCGCGATGCCTCCACCACCCGGTGCCAGGGACCACCGCCGAAGAGATCCTCTCCGGTGCTGTCCCGGTTGCCGTCGATCGTGCGGCGGTAGGGGCTGCGTCGGGGTGTGCGGGTCGGGTCGATCCAGGCCGGGGGGATTCATGCGGTGAGCAGCTCGGCGTCGGACAGCGACCAGACTGTCGCCTGCGTCAGAGCGTCCACACCAGTGGCGACCGCGTCCAGCCCGGCGAGCATTGGATGCTCTCGGGCTGGGTCGGTGGCGGTGGCGGTGGCGCTCTGCATAGATCAACGATAGCCCGAAACGCCCCCAAAGTCGAACATTTGTTCGTGTAGGGTGCACATGTTAGCCCGACCGCCACTGGATCCACATCGTAGGCCGACCGACCTTGCCTGCCAGGCGCTCTGCAGCCTGTAATGGATGCGGAGCGTCAGGTCCGACAGTAGACCTCGCGACGATGTGCAACACGAACGATGAGGACAACAAGGACATCATCCTGCATTTCATAGATCACGCGGTAGTTTGCGATCCTGATTCGTAACGTTCCGGGGTGGCCTTCGAGCGCTGTGGTGTCAGATGCTCTGGGGTCGTCGACGAGGTGGTTGATGGCCGGGTGTCAGCGTTGTTGGACCTGCGAGGCAGCCGGCGGAAGCAGCGGGCGGCGGCGGCCTTGACCACTCGATACTTGTAGGTCGCGCTCAGTCGGGCTCGGCTTGTAGGCCATCCCATGTTGCCGCGCGTTGTCCAAGGCCGCGGTTAACGGCTGCAACCGTTCCACGTAGCCCAGGCTTGTCAGCCGCAACCGGCGGCGCCCCAGGTTCCTCAGTCACCAAGGCCGGCTGCTTCGAACGCGATCAGTGACGGGCGGATGGTCGCGGTCGGCCGGCCCTGCGACATGAGCGGATCGAGGGTCTTCAGACCGTCCCCGGTGTTGAAGATGACGGTCTCGGCATCGGGGTCGAGCAGCCCCTCACGCAACAGCCGCCGCAGGCAGGCGACGGTGACGCCGCCGGCGGTCTCACCGAAGACGCCCTCGGTGCGGGCGAGCAGCCGGATGCCGTCGACGATCTCGGGGTCGGTGGCGTCGGTGATCGCACCGCCCGTCCGCCGGGCCACGTCAAGCGCGTACGGGCCGTCCGCGGGGTTGCCGATCGACAGCGACTTGGCGATCGTCGACGGTTTCACCGGGGCCACTGTGTCAGCTCCGCGGGCAAAGGCCGCGGCAACCGGATTGCAGCCCGCAGCCTGGGCGCCGAAGACCCGGTACGGCGTCGGTTCCACCAGGCCGAGGCGGCCGAACTCACCGAAGGCCTTGTCAATCTTGGTCAACAGCGACCCGGAGGCGATGGGCACCACGACCTGCTCCGGCAGCCGCCAGCCGAGCTGCTCGGCGACCTCGTAGCCCAGCGTCTTGGAGCCCTCCGCGTAGAAGGGCCGCACATTGACATTGACGAACGCCCACTCGTACTCGCCGGAAAGTTCGCTGCACAAACGGTTGACGTCGTCGTAGTTGCCGTCGATCGCAACCAGGGTGCCGCCGTAGACGGCGGTTGACACGGTCTTGCCGTCCTCGAGGTCATGCGGGATAAGTACTACTGAACGTAGTCCAGCGGAAGCGGCATGTGCTGCCACGGACTGGGCGAGGTTGCCGGTGGAGGCACAGGCGACGGTGGTGAACCCGTGCTCACGGGCGGCTGACAGCGCCACCGAGACGACCCTGTCCTTGAACGAGTGGGTGGGGTTCGCGCTGTCATCTTTGATCCACAACGTTCGGATGCCGAGCTCCTCGGCAAGCCTCGGGGCCGGGCGCAGCGGTGTCCAGCCAGCCCCGAGGGAGACCCGGTGCGCGGGATCGTGGCCGGCGGGAAGGAGGCCGACGTAACGCCACAGGTTGGCGGGACCGGCCTCGATGGAAGCCCGGGTGACGCGGCGCAGCAGGGACTCGTCGTAGGCGATTTCCAGCGGGGCGAAACACTCGACACAGACGTGCGTCGGGGCGAGCGGGGATCTGGCGCCGCAGTGACGGCAGGCCAGGGAGATCGCCGGATTGGCGGCGGATTCCGGATCGATCGTTGCGGGGCGCTCGGGCGCGATGGTCATATGTGAAACTCCTCATCTTCCCCGAGAGCCCATTGCGTCTCAGGACGGAATTAGCACCTGCCGCGCACGGATGCGGGTGGTTGCCGGGGCTTCACTGGGCCGGTCCCTCTGCCCCTCTGGATGAGCCGGATGAAGTTGTCCCCGTACTGTAGACCGAGTGCGGCGTGATGTGCACCGTTGGTTCGAGCGTCGGACGTATGACGGGCGTGACTTCTCGCCCGTCGGTCTGCTGGCGCGGAAGGCGGAAACGATCAGTGTGGTGCTGCCCGCGTTGAACGAGGCCGCCACCGTGGGGCGGATCGTCTCCGCGATCAATCGTGATCTTGTTGTTGCGGTGCCTCTGGTGGACGAGATCATTGTCATCGATCCGGGGTCGGTCGACGCGACCGCGACCGAGGCGGCCGCCGCGGGTGCGGCGGTGATTGCGGAGGAGGAGATCCTCGCCGGTTACGGGCGGATCGCGGGCAAGGGCGAAGCCCTCTGGAAGTCCCTGTACGCGGCCTCCGGGGACATCGTGGTCTTCATCGACGCTGACCTGGAGGACTTCGACGCCCAGGTGGTGACGGGGCTGTTAGGGCCGCTGCTGACCGACGCCGAGGTCTCCTACGTCAAGGCCTCCTATGATCGGCCACTGCTGGGCGGCCTGCTGCCCGGCGGCGGTGGCCGGGTCACCGAGCTGGTCGCGCGGCCCCTGCTCAACATGTACTGGCCGCACCTTGCCGGGCTGATCCAACCGCTTGCGGGAGAGTTCGCCGGTCGCCGTGCCCTCCTGGAGCGGTTGCCGTTCGTCTCCGGCTACGGAGTCGAGTTCGCCCACCTGGTGGACGTCTTCTCCGTCGCGGGCGCGGATGCCATCGCACAGGTCGAGGTCGGGCGAAAGATCCACCGCCATCAGTCCGACGAGGCTCTCGGACGCATGGCAGCCGAGATCATCCAGACGGCGTGGAGTCGGCTCGGTGTCCACAGCCCGGTCCCGGGACAGACGCTGACCCAGTTCCGCCGCTGCGACGGTGGGCTTGAGCCGCATACCCACAGCGTCGCGGTGCATGAGCGTGCCCCGATGATCACAATTGCGGAGTATGCCGCTCGCCGGACGTCTCGTCGGCGACGTGCCGTAGAAGATCACCCGTCGCCGACGGCGTGAGAAGGTCGCTGACGCCGGGAGCAGGTTACCGGCGGCGTGAGCGGGAGGATATCGCTGATGGGCATCCGGGTCGTGTATACCGATCTTGATGGGACCATGGTCGGGCCGTCCGGGTGCTTCTTCCAGAACGAGGATCACTCCACCACCCTTGATCCGGCGCACGCCCTTATCGGCCTGCACCGGGCGGGCATCGCGCTGGTGCTGGTCAGCGGCCGGACCCGACCGCAGCTTGTCGAGGCCAGCGCGATTTTCGGCGCGGACGGTTTCATAGCCGAACTCGGCGCGATCGTCGGCTGGGACCACGGGCGGGGCAGCCGGATCCTGCGCGGAGCCATGCCTGACGATCTTGACCGGATTCCGGATCCGCTCCTCACCGCGCTGATCGAACGGTATCCGGGGCGTCTGGAGGCGTATCGTCCCTGGCACCCCGGCCGCGAGGTTGACGTCATGCTGCGGGGCAACATCGAGGTGGCCGAGGTGAACGCATGGCTTGTGGCGGAGGGCTTTGACTGGTTGACCATCCGCGACAACGGCATCATCTCGCGGGCCGTCATGCCCACTCTGGATGATGTTCCCCACATTTACCATCTTGTTCCCGAGGGCGTCAGCAAGGGGGCCGCGGTGGCCTTCGACCTGGCCCGTCGCGGGCTCCGGCCGGAGCAGGCGATCGCGATCGGCGATTCCGCCAGCGATCTGGTCATGGCCGGCCAGGTCGGGCGCATGCACCTCGTCGCGAACGCGCTGCGTCACAGCGATCTCGTCGCGTTGCTGCCCGGTTACGACAATGTCGTCGTGGAGGATGGCGGGTTTGGCTCTGGCTGGGCCAGCGCGGTCCGCTCGGCGCTGCCGACCGCGCGGCCTGCCACTATCTGATCCGCCGCCGGCCGCATGAGCGGCCCGGCCGGCTGGTCGGGAATCGTGCCGTCGGCGGCCGTGCTGGCAGCGGCCGGACGGCTGAGCAGGAGGTGGCCGAGAACCGTGAGGAGGAAGAGGACAGCCGCGATCGTGTAGGAGTTCCCGATCAGCAGCTGCCAGCCATGCCAGGAGTACTCGCGGTTATGTTCGTACGGCAGCCACCACATCGGGGCGAGGACGAGCAGGGCGAAGCCGCCGAGTGCGGCGAACCGTCCCCCGCGCGGCCGGGCCGGGCCGGCCAGCCAGGCCAGGGCGGGCAGTGCCCACAGCCAGTGGTGGGTCCAGGAGATCGGCGAGACGAGCAGTCCGGTGATGCCGCACACCGTCCAGCCGAGCAGGGGCTCATGGCGGCGGGTGGCCGCCACCGCCAGTCCGATGCCGGCGGCCGCGGTGCTCAGTGTCACGAGCCGAAACCAGGTCTCATCGTGTATGGCATGACCGGCGAGCCGGGTCGCGACCCCGGCCAGCGACTGGTTGCCCGCGTACGCGACCCCACCGACGTGGGACGGGTCGAGTGCCAGCCGGGTCCAGAAACGCGCCGAGTCAGTGGGTGTGGCCAGGGCCGCGAGCGCGGAGCAGGCGCTGAAGGAGAGCGCGGCCCAGCCCGCGTCCCGGCGTCTTCCCGTGCAGAGGAGGTAGGGAATGAAGATCAGTGGGGTGAGCTTCACCGCCCCGGCGATACCGATCAGTATGCCCGCGGGCAGTGGCCCGGATCTGCGGCGCAGGTCGATAATGATCAACAGCATGAGTGGAATGTTGATCTGGCCATAGGCGAGGTTGCTGCGGATCGGCTCGGTGGCCAGTACGCCCGCGGCCAATACCGCCAACGGCAGCGGGCGGGACGTGAGCAGGCCGGTCCGGGCCACGGCGAGCACCTGGCGGGTCAGCGCAGCCAGGCACGCCAGCAGGGTGACTGCCCAGATGAGCTGGGCCGCCGGTTTCGGCAGGACCGCGAGCGGACCGAAGAGCAACGCGGCGAACGGCGGATAGGTGAAGGGCAGGCCGGTGCCCGGCATGATCTGGTCGTACAAGGGCAGCCCGTGCAGGAACGCGTCGCCGCCCAGCCGGTACACCGCCAGATCGATCCGGGTTCCGAGGGCGAGCAGCGCGAGCAGACCGAGCAGCCCGAGCAGGCTGGCTCCGAGCAGGATCGTGGCCATGTTCGGGCGCGCGCGCATGCTGTCCCCCTTTCCCGTGTTCGTCCGTCCTGACCGGATCCTGACTGACCCCCGCGGCCGCGAGCAGCCGTGGGGTCAGCGCTTGAGAGCCGTCGTGGACCACCCCTCCCGCCGTCGGGTGAGGATGACCACAGAGATCAGAACAAGGCCGAGAGTGCTGATGGCGATGAACGGTGCCTGGCGCTGCAGCCACGGCGTGGCGCCGGGCAGGTCGGCAAACAGAAGTTCGCAGTGCGGAAGGGCGAGAAACGCGCCGACCGCCGACACCGCGCCGAGCGCGCTGGTGCGGGCCCGGTCAGCGGCCATCGCGAGTGGTATGAGCCCCCAGGCCAGGTACCACGGGTAGAGGACGGGACCGAGAATCGCCAGCGTCAGCAGGCCCCAGCCGACAGTGGCGGTGAGGTCCCGCCCGCGGATGGTCGCCAGCAGCCGCAGCATCACCCCGGCGGTGAGCACGATGCCGGCGGTTCGGGTCAGGTTCAGCGCCTGGGAAAAATTGATCTTCATGCTGGTGACGTTGTTCAGTTTTGTGAGAGCGTCGGCGAGGCCGACAGTCGGTGCGTACAGGGTGAGTCCAGCGGCAGGCGTAGCCGCTGAACGTAACCAGCCTAGTCCGTCTGGAATCAATACCACGAAGAGCAGCCCGGATGCGCTGACAACACCGGCGTCCCGCGCCAGCGGCCGCAGCCGCGCCCACAGCCGTGAACGCGCACCAGGCGGAGGTGCGCCCGCTGCCGGGGCCCCGGCGTGCCACACGGCCACGGCGTGCCACACGGCCACGGCCACGATCGCGAACACCGCCGGCCACTTCACCGCGGTGGCCGCGGTGAGCAGGACCATGGCCGGTATCGGGCGTCCCGCTAGGGCAGCCAGCAGGCCCGCCGCAAGCAGCGCCATCATGATTGCTTCAAGATGGATGGCGCCGAGGAGCTGCAGGATCACGACCGGGTTCCCGGCGGTCGCGAGGGCCAGCGGCCGCTGCCGCGGGTCGGCGGCCCAGGTTACGCATCCCACGATCACAATGGTGCCCGCGAGCGCGACGAGCCGCAGGATGAGGACCGTTCCCAGGACGCTTCCGCCGGACAGCGCATAGGCGGCCTTCAGCAGGGCGAGCGCCAGGGGGCCATAGGGAGCCCGGGACATCCGCCAGACCGGGTCGCTCGCAAGCAGGCTGGGCTGGTGGCCCAGGATGGCCGGGCCGTCCCGGTATGGGTTGAGATCGGCGGTGAGCATGGCTCCGTGCGCTACGTAGCTGTAGACGTCCAGGCTCAGGACTGGCGGGCCCACGGCGACGGGCAGACACCAGACGGCGATGATGATCCCGGCCTGGCTGAGCGAGACCGACCCCCTGCTGGCCAGCAGGCGCAGCTGCAGCCAGGCGACGACGACGAGCGTAACCCCAACGATCATAAAGGCGGGCAGCGCTGAGGCACGGTCAAGCCGTACCGGGACAAGTAGCCCGAACCATTCGGTGGGCAGTTCGACTCCAGCGCGCAGCGCGAGCCGCCCCGCCGTGCCGACCACCAGGCATGTGCCGGCAAGCCCGAGCAGGCCGGGCAGGAAGAGGCTGGACAGGAGGAACTTGCTGAGGGCACTGGGAGCAGACCAGGTGGGCTCGGCCAGCTTCGGGTGGCTGGAGCCTTTGCCGGGGCAGGTGGTCGGGACGTCACCGCCCCGCGGCATGATGCCCGCGAGGGGAGCGCCGGGCCTCGCCGCTGTCATCCGTTCGAGTGCACGGCAGGGCATACGAGACAATCGTAGCTATTTGACATTTTTATATTAATTCCGTCAAAAGTAGGTCAACCCCGAGTTGCCGGCCGGCGATGCTGTCATGCGGTGCTGTTGTCATATGACGCTCTTGTCAACCGATGTTGACAGTGGGTCACATATCATATCATATGATGAACTATTACGTTATTCGCTGCGGCGTGATCGGGGTGGGCCGGGCTGCTGAAGATCTTCGAGGCATGCCCTAGTCTCCGTATGTGTGCCGTGCTACAGGGGTTGACGAACCGGCGTGTTCCGCTGCTGTCGGGACGGCCCGTGTGCTCGTCGCGTCCAACCGTGGGCCGGTGGCGTTCAGCGCGGACGATGACGGGTCCTTGATCGCGCGTCGTGGCGGTGGTGGGCTGGTCAGCGGTCTGCACGCGGTCGTGGGCGAGGATGCCGCGTCCGGCGGCGGGGATACCGCTGGGGATACCGCCGGTGGCAGCGGGCTGGTGTGGGTGTGCGCGGCGCTGAGCGAAGCCGACCGGCGGGCCACCCGGCTGGCCCCGGACGGCCGGCTCGATCTCGCTGGCCACGACACCGGCGGCACCGCGGTGTGCATGCTCGATGTGGACCGGGTCGTGTTCGAGCGGGCGTACAGCGCGGTCGCCAACCGTACGCTCTGGTTCATCCTGCATCTTCTGTACGCCCCGGCCTCCCAGCCGTCCTTCGGGTCGGTGTTCCAGCAGGACTGGCTGGCGTACGAGAGCTACAACACGATGTTCGCCGAGGCGCTGGCGCGTGAGGCGGCGCCTGGCGCGGCCGTACTGATCCAGGACTACCATCTGACCCTCGCGCCCGCGCAGCTGCGTCGGCTGCGGCCGGATCTACGGATTGCCCATTTCAGCCACACCCCGTGGCCGCCACCCGAGTACTTCCGGATGTTGCCGGACAGGGTCGCCAGCGCGGTCGTCGAAGGCCTGCTCGGCGCTGATCATCTTGGTTTTCTGACCGCCGCGTGGGCCGAGGCGTTCTGCCGCTGTGCCCAGGCAACGCTCGGCGTTGACATCGCCGTTGACCGGGCTGCCGAGATCGACCGTGGTGACAGCGCGGGCCGTGGTGACAGCGCGGGCCAGGGCGACAGTGCGGGCCAGACCGGTGGAATGACCGATGGCACCGGCCAGCCGCGGCTGCGCTACCGCGGTCGGGCCGTCCGGATCGGTGTCCACCCGCTCGGAGTCGACAGCGCCGCTCTGCTACGGCGCGCCCGCGGGCATGATGTCGCGGCCCGCGCCGCCGAGATGCGGGAACTGACCGCGGGCCGTCGGGTGATCGTGCGGGTGGATCGGACCGAGCTGTCGAAGAACATCGTCCGCGGGCTGGAGGCGTACCGGGAACTGCTGCGTGAACATCCATGCTGGCATGGCCAGGTGACGCACATCGTCTGTGCCTACCCGTCACGTCACGATCTTCCTGAGTACCGCGAGTACACGGCTGCCGTACAGCGGATCGTGGAGGAGATCGAGGACGAGTTCGCGACCGCTTCGTGGTCGCCGGTCCGGCTCGAGGTCAACGACGACTACCCGCGGTCACTGGCTGCCTTGTCACTCGCTGATGTCCTGGTGGTGAATCCAATCCGGGATGGTATGAACCTGGTCGCGAAGGAAGGCGCGGTGCTGTCGAGGTCCGGAGCCGCGCTGGTTCTCTCCCGCGAGGCGGGAGCCTGCGCGGAGATGGCAGCCGACGCGCTGGTGGTGAATCCCTTCGACGTGGGTGAGACCGCCGCAGCCATCCACACCGCGCTGCTGATGACCGCTGACGAGCGCCGCCACCGATGCGAGCGGCTCGCCGCCGTCGCCGGCCGGCTTCCCCCGCGCAGGTGGTTTCGCGACCAGCTCGACGCCCTGCTCGCCTGACAGGCGGGAAAGCTCCGCGAACAGGCTCTCAGGAGAGGCGGTCGGCAAGGAGGCGCAGCAGCGCGACCACTCCCTCCGGGCCCGGAACGACGAGATCTGCCTGTTCCCGCAACCGGGCTGGCACCTCCGGGCCGTCGCTGCACACGGTCAGCCCCGGAATACCGGTGGCCCGCAGCTCGTCGACCACGTCGAAGGCTGGCAGATCGCCGAGGTCGTCACCGGCGAACAACACCGAGCGGGCACCCAGCTCCGTCACCCGGTCGCGTAGCGTGCGGCCTTTGTCGTGGCCGGGCGGACGCAGCTCCAGAACCCGTTTGCCGGGCGCAGCCTCCAGCCCGTGGTCTTTGGCAAGGCTGGTCAGCGCGGGTGTGAGAGCCGCCAGCGAGGCGTCCGGGTCAGAGGTGCGGCGTACGTGCACGACGAGCGCGTGCCCCTTGTCCTCTACGACAGTGCCGGCCGGGGCGTCCTCAAGCAGCCGCGGCAGGGCGGCCCTGACGGCCGTGACCCCGGGTAGTGGGTCGGGGCTTGTGATCTGATTGGTAGCGGCGTCCCAGCGTTCCAGCCCGTACTGGCCGAGGATGACCATCGAGTCGAGCCCCGGTTCTTCGCTGAACCGGGCGAGTTCGAGCAGCGCGCTGACCGGCCGTCCGGTGATGATGGCGACCGATCCGACCTGCTGGGCTATCCGTGCCAGCGCGGCCAGAGCACCCGGTGCCGGAACAGCGTCCGACGGGCGGGCGACGATCGGCGCGAGAGTGCCGTCGTAGTCCAGCGAGATCAGCGCGTGGCGTGGGTCGGTGAGGAGGGCCGCGAGCCCCGCGCCGCCGGCCAGCGTCCGCGGCGCTGTGGCGATCGGGCCGGAACCGGATGTGGAAGTCATGAGGTCAGGTCCGTCACTTGTTCTCTCAGGGCCTCCGGTCGCGCGTGAAAACCCATGGTCGCGCGGCCTTCAGCCAGCTTGTTCGCGCAGGGCCGCCGACGTCGCGTACGGCAGGGTGATGATCACGCGACCGTTGGCGGGTCTAGGGTGCGGTTGGCGAAAAATCCTTGGTTATGACAAGGATGAGTGGGTCATCCGCGATGAAGTTCTTGTTCTTCGGTTTCGCCTGCTTCACGTCCGGGATGAGGTCCAGCACGGTCTGGGCCGCGTCCAGCTGCCCTTCGTCGTAGAACACGGTCGGGATCTCGACGTTGTATGTCGACTGGTAGTTGCCGGTCCGCGTCACTGTGAAGCCGGCGGCCTCCAGCCGTGCTCGGGCGGCCTCCGCCAGCCCCTTCTCCCTGGAGTTGTTCAGAATCACGATCGGGGCGAAAACGTGTTGCGGCGTGCTGGCCGGGGCGGTCGCGGCAGCGGGTGGCTGGGATATGACTTTTGGCGATGGTTGGGTGCCCGCCGCGGCTGGCGGCGAGGCTACCGCCCTGGTCATCGCGGTCCCGGCGGCAGCGGTGGCAGACGGCCCGCTCATCACCGGCGGATGTGTGGAGGTGGCCGCTGCCGCCGCCACGCGAGATTTCTCCGCGGTCGGGTCATTCACCAAGTTGACGACGAGAATGCAGCCGAGTACGGCCAGCACGGCGATGCTGCCGGCCGCGATGGTGTGCAGCCGATCACCGCGACGCAGTCGGGGCGGCCGTGGCGGGCTGGGCGACGCGACAGTGGTATCGGTCATGACGAATGCTCACATCTCAGCGGGGTCGAGGCGGGCGGTACCGCCGGCGCGCGCCCGTCGGCGTGTCGCTCGCAACCTGCGTAGCCGCTTGACCAACATGGGGTCGGTGACGAGGGCGGCGGGGGAGTCGATCAGAGCGTTCAGTATCTGGTAGTAGCGGGTTGCCGAGATTGCGAACTCGGCGCGGATCGCGGTCTCCTTGGCGCCCGCGTAGCGCCACCAGTGCCGCTCGAATTCCAGGACCCGCCGCTGTCGATCGCTCAAAGCGGATACCGCATCGCGTTCAGTGTTCGACTGTGCGGTGCGACTGAACGCCGGTGAGTCGCCGCAACCCCCGGCCTCGGTGGCTCGCGGGCCGCTGGTCTGTGGCTCAGTGGCCTGCGGCTCAGGGCCCTGCGGCTCGGTGGTCCGCAGTTCGACGGGATGCGGCGGCGGGCCGAAGGTTCCGGCCTCCATTGCCAGGACGTGGGCGGCTTCCACGGCGATGGCCTCCTCCAGACGGGACGGGATCCGCGAATCACAGGGTTGTGGTTCGCCGCCCACTATTTCAGAGGATGGGTCCGACAACTTCGGCCGAGCCGGCCGACACGCGGGATCAACCGGCCGACACGCGGGATCAGATCACTGATGGCTCGCTGTTGAGCATGCCGGCGACGCTTCCTACTCTCGGGGAGTGCCCCGTCGCTTCGTCCGTACCACCGAGGACTTCGAGTGCCTCGTCTGCGGGACACCGGTCCGCGGGAACGGTTACACCAACCACTGCCCGTGCTGCCTGTGGTCTCGGCATGTGGATGTCAACCCCGGTGACCGGGCGGCGGAGTGCCGCGGCGCGATGCGCCCGGTCGCGGTGGAGACCGGTCCGCATGACATCGTCCTGACTCACCGCTGTGAGACGTGCGGTCACCAACGACGGAACAGGACATCCCCGGCGGACGACATCGATATGATCATCGAAGTATCAGCGGCGGGCTGGGACGGGGCTGGCATCCCCATCCCGCCCGGTGCCCGTGAGGAGGTTGACGGAGGTGTGCGGGGCAGCGCTGTCAGGGGTAGAGACCGCGGGTCCGGTGCGCGTCGGCGACCCGGGCGACCCCGATGATGTGCGCGGCGGTGCGCAGACTCACGTCACGTTCCGTCGCTAGCCGCGAAACCTCCCCATACGCGCGGTTCATGATGTCGCGCAGCCGGTCGCTGACCTCGTCCTCGGTCCAGAAGTAGGCCTGAATGTCCTGAACCCACTCGAAGTAGGAGACTGCGACGCCACCGCCGTTGGCGAGGATGTCCGGGACGACCACGATCGCCTTGCCGTCGAGGATCGGATCAGCGTCCGCGGATATCGGGCCGTTCGCGCCTTCTACGATTATCCGTGCCTTGACCCGGTCGGCGTTCGCGGCGGTGATGACTCCTTCCAGCGCCGCGGGCACTAACAGATCGACGTCCAGCTCGAGCAGCTCGGCATTGGTGATCGTGTCGGTTCCGGGGTATCCCACGACCGTGTCCGCGCCGCGCTGGACGCGGCGGACGAGCGCGGCCGGATTGAGCCCCTGCGGGTTGTACACGCCCCCCTTGACATCGGACACCGCGACGACCCGGCAGCCGGCGTCGTGGAGGTACTGCGCCGCAAGCGCGCCGACCTTACCGAACCCCTGGACCGCGACAGTAACGTCGTACGGGTCGAGGCCGTGTTCGGCCAGCGCGGCGAAAGCCGCCAGCTGGACGCCACGGCTCGTCGCGCCGGCCCGCCCGGCTGATCCGCCGATCGACAACGGCTTACCAGTGACGACTCCGGGCGCGGTGTAGCCGGTGTGCGTCGAGTAGGTATCCATGATCCATGCCATGGTCTGCTCGTCGGTGCCCACGTCCGGCGCGGGGATGTCCTTCTCCGGCCCGATGAGCGGGACGAGCTCGGCCGCGTAGCGGCGGGTCATGCGCTCCCGCTCGGCCAGCGACAGCAGTTTCGGGTCGACGGCGATGCCGCCTTTGGCACCGCCGTAGGGGATGCCCATCAACGCGCATTTCCACGTCATCCACATGGCCAGGGCCTTGACCTCGTCAAGGTCGGTGGACGGATGGAAGCGGATCCCCCCCTTGGCCGGTCCGCGGGCCAGGTTGTGCTGGACCCGGTAGCCGGTAAGGACAAGCAACTGGCCATCGTCGCGCATCAGGGGGACGCTGACTGTGATCGAGCGACGCGGAGTCCGGAGCAGATCGTGCAGGCCGTCATCGAGGCCGAGGTGGCGGGCGGCGTTCTCCAACTGGATCTGTGCCGTGTCCCATGCAGACGGAGACCCGAGCATTCAGACACCTCCTTGTGTCGTGCGCGGTCCCCGCTGACCGCGCCGAGCGCCGGACCGGCAAGCCTCCCGGGCCGCGAGGCCACCGTTGCGCGTTCACCGGTGGCCAGGCGTCAGGCCCTGGATTGTAGATCCCGGCCTTCGTGACCTGTGGCGGTTGTCAGTCTGATCGCCAGGGCGATCCGTGCGGCGGTCGTGGGCCGCGGTCCCTCCGGGTGTACATCGCGTTAGGTTACGCAGAGTACTCGGCTGCTGGACGATGTGTCGCAGCAAGGTTGACCAAGGCCCCTCCGATGTACGACGGAAATCCTACCGGTGCCGATAAAGTGGCTGGAAAGTGGTCGGTTATACCAACATGGTTGCAATGTGTTGCTGATCGAAAGCT
>NZ_CAKJTL010000191.1:0-10016 GCF_917627385.1 Protofrankia sp. CiT1 | reverse complement strand
CACGGGGGAGGCGGTCTACCGTCCTGATCGTGCGGACGGTAGATATCCGCCCCGCAAGGGCGACACCGCGATGGTCTGGTCGGCGGCCGGGGAACGGGTCTACGGACCATCCTCCAGGCTGCGTGGACCGCGCCCGCGGGCGGCTGGAATCGGCGCTGCGACTGTGTCGGGCCGCGTGGCTCGAGCCGTGGACGGCCCGGCAGATCTGGCTGTTCTGGCTGGTCAGCCGGCTACTTCTGATTACCTTGGCCATCGCGGTGAAGGTGCTGGGTGCCCAGCATGGCGTGCTCGGCGATGTTCGGCTCTATGACCGGTGGGGCGGTGATCTGGTCCATGGCTGGGGCCTGCCGGTCACCGACGAACGTTGGCAGTACCCTCCCGCCGCGGCCGTCGTGCTGGCCATCCCGTCCGCGCTGGAGGCGGTGACCAGGTTCCCGTACGGCGTCGGCTTCTTTTTGATGATTCTCGCGTCGGACGCGGCAATCACCGCCATCGTCGCTCGCCGTTCGGTGTCGGCGGCCCGGTTCTGGCTGATCGGGATCTGTGCGCTCGGCCCGGTCACGATGGCGCGCTTCGACATGGTGCCGGCGCTACTGACCGTGGCGGCTGTTGCGGCACTGAGTGGGCCGAGCGGAGGCGGCCGGGGAAACTGGGGCAGGGCCGGCCTGGCGGTGGGTCTCGGCACCGCGGTCAAGGTGTGGCCGGTGCTGCTGTTGCTCGCGCTGGGCGCGCCGGGTTCGGGCAGACGCCTGGCCCGGTTGTCGCCCCATCCTGCCCTGTTGCGTTTGGTGGCTGGGATGGCGGGAGCGGCTGCGCTGGTCACGGGGGTGCTGTTCGCCGCCGGCTGGTGGCGGGACGCCTTCGGTTTCCTGGACGCGCAGAAGGCCCGCGGCTTGCAGGTCGAGGCTGTCGCCGCGACTCCGTTCGTCCTCGCGCACATGGTCGGGTTGCATGCCGGGCCGGTGTATGCCTGGGGGGCATTGCAGTTCGGATCCGACGCGGCGCAACTGGTGGCAACGGCCTGTTCGTTTGTGGAGGTTGTGGTCGTGCTGGCCGCGGTCGCGCGGTGGTGGCTGCCTCGGCCGTCCCGTGGCCGCGAAGAAGCTCGGATGGCGAGCGACCCTGCGGATCGCATGCTGGCGCTTTTGCTGGTCGTGCTCGTGACAAGCCGGGTGCTCAGCCCGCAGTATCTGGTGTGGGTACTGGCCGTTGCCGCCTGCCGCCCGCTGTTGTCCGGCCAGGCCGTATCAGCGGGGCACCATGTGGGTGACCCGCGTCGCCGGGTCACCGCCGGTCTGCTGGCCACGTGCCTGCTCTCGTTCGTGGTCTACCCGGTCCGCTATGAGGACGTCATCCAGGGCAGGGTTGTCGCGAGCCTGCTGTTGGTCGCTCGCAACGGTCTGCTTCTCATCGTCTGCTGGTACGCCGTCCGCGCCGCTTGGCCGCTGCCCTGGCGAGAGGTACGACGATCATGGTGGTGGACGCGGCCAGCGCCGCGGCGGCCAGCACCGTGTGTCCAGGCGGACGTGCCCGGTCCAGCAGGGCCCAGGTCGGAGCCAGCGAGGCGAGCGATGTCAGACAGAGGGTCACCGATATGAAGATCATAATTCGGCGCGGTGTGTGTGCGCCGGTTATGGCGATCATGATTGCCAGGGCTGGGAGGGCCAGCGCCAGATACCAGGGATAGAGAACCGGGCTGCCCAGGGCCACGGCGATGCCGCCGACGCCGACGATGGCGATATCGTCCGGGGCTCGTCCGGCAGGCCCGTCCGTCGACGGGCTGAGCCAGGCCCGCCCCAACAGCCATGCGACGACAGCGGCGGCCACGAGCAACGACAGCATTCGGCAGCCGGCGAGGGCCGCGTCGGCATGGCCGCCGAGACCCAGCAGCCGCAGCGGTGGGGAGATCAGGTGGGCGAGCAGCGTGGCCGGGGCGATGCCGGTCCGCAGTGTGCCAGAGGTGGCCAGCGCCGCGATCCAGGTGGGGCCGAAGCCGGCCATGACCATGCTGGCCGCGGCCGTGGCCGTGGCCACCGCGAGGTCAAGGAGCGCGCCCGCCGCCGCGGCGGCGCTGCCCGTGGCGCGCCGGGGCGCATCGGTCCTGGCGGCTGCGTCGGAGCCAGTCATGATCTGTTCACGAAGGTGGAGGAGGAGCAGCACGACGAGACCGAGGAAGGCGGTCGCCTTGACCGTACCGGCCAGGCAGGCAAGGGCGACAGCACCGGCCCGGCTCACGGTCGGACCGATCGCGAATCCAGCTGCCCGGTCCCGTTGCCGTTGGATTTCCCAGCGGCGCCGGTGGCGGTCGAGCACGAGCGCCGTGACTGTCAGCGCGCCGGCCAACGCGTCCAGGTGCGCTCCGCCGATCAGATGGATGACGGTGACCGGGTTGCAGGCGAGCAGGGCGAGTACCAGCCCGGTCCGCTGGTTGCGGGTCCGCCGGGGCAGCAGGCGGGGTGTCAGCGTCACCAGCGCCACCACCGAGATCACGGCGACGAGGCGCAGCAGGAGCACGGCGCCGATCGGACCAGTGCCGAACAGCGCCGCACCGAGCGCCGCGGCCGTCTTCTCGACGAACACGGCTGTCCCCCCGTAGGGGGCATGGGTTTCGCGCCAGCGTGGATCCACGGCGGCCACGAAGGCGTCCAGGTGGGGGCCGAACGCGCGCAGCGCCGAGATGCCGTGTGTCGCCGGGTCCAGCCCGTGGCGGGCAAGCTCGCCCTGACCGGCATAGGCGTAGACGTCCCGGCTGAACAACGGCGGGCCGAGAGCGAACGGCAGGCTCCAGGCGAACGAGGCGACAGCCAGGCGGGATGGCGCGAGGACCGCGCGGGTGGTCGCACGGATCAGGATGCACCAGGACAAACACAGCATGATTACACCGAGGGCCGCGATCGGGGCCAGCCAGCCCCGGGTAACGTCAGGCGGCGCGCTGGATGGGAGGATCCCCCACCAGGACGAGGGATTGAGCGTGTCCGGGTTACGCGGACCGAGCCGGGCTTCGGCGAGGACGGTGGTAACCGCCGCGACAGTGCCCATCAGCGTCGGGCATACGGTGGGTGCATGAAACGGGCCGATACGCGGACGAAACCGCCGATTGGGTCTTCGTTGCCCCCGGCCGATGGCGCCGCTGGGGGTCCGGACCGGCGCTGACCGGGTAGTTCCGGTCAGCGGGTTCCCAGACGTTGGACAGTGGGAGGTGTCGGGTGGGTCTGCTCGGCACCATCCTGCGCGGACGGGGGCCGCACGGACATCGGCTCGGGGGACGTCGGCCCTGGGAAGGCCGGTCGCGGGACGGGTATCGCGAGGAGCATCCCGCCGGCTACCCCGACGAGCGTTGTGAAACCGTGTCACGTGAAACCGCGGTACACGGAACTGCGGTACACGGAACCGCGGTACGCCGAATCGTGACAGAGCGGTCGCTGACGGGTGAACCCGGACCACCGGTGACGCGCTCCTTCCCAACGGTTTTTCTCCCGTTCCGGCGGGCGGGGACATCCCGGGCGGGGACCTCCGCCGTCGGGCCCCGCTTCGTCGGGTTGGTGGGCGAGGGGCCTCGGCATCGGGCGGTCCGGGGCGTTCTCGCCGCCGCATCGGCCATCGTCGAGGTGCTCCGGCGCCGACCATGGCTGATCACTATGGTGCTGTGCGGGCTGTCGTTGGCGCTTGGGCTCACCGGCCCGGACACCCCCGCTCAGGAATACCGAGTGTGGCTGTTCAAGCACGGTGGTGCCACCCTGTGGGACGATCAGTGGTACGGCGGGCATACCGTACCTGGCTACAGCGTGCTCTTCCCTCCGCTGGGTGCGCTGTTCGGGGTGCAGGTGCTGGGCTGCCTGGCCGGTGTGGCGTCCACGATGATCGCGACGCGGCTGCTGCGCGGGCCCGGCCGGGCGCACGGTCACGACCTGGCCCTGGTCTGGTTCGCGGTCGCCACAGTGGCGAACCTCGTCGTCGGGCGGATGCCGTTCGCCCTCGGGATGGCCTTCGGCGCGCTCGCGCTGCTCGGCGTGCGTGAGCGCCGGATGACGGCCGCGTGGGTGGGCGCGATCGGTTCGTCGCTCGCCTCACCGCTCGCCGGTGGGTTCGTGCTGCTGGCTGGGCTTGCCCTGGTCGGCACACTCGACCGGCGTCGAGTGCTGCCGCTGGCCGGGGCAGCGAGTGGCATCCTCGTCGCTCTGCTGTTTCCCGAACACGGTGTGCAGCCGTTTCCGGCGCTGACGTTCCTGTCGCTGCTTGCGCTGATCGCGGCCGGGCTGGTCGTCGTCCCGAAGAGGGAGGTGGCGATCCGGCGTGGCCTGGGGCTGTGGGCTGTTTCCGCGGCTGTCTTCTTTTTCGTCCCGACACAGATCGGCGGGAACATCGCCCGGCCCGCGACCCTGCTCGCGGGCCCGGTCGCGGCGATGCTGCTGGCCCGCCGGCCACGGGTACTGCTTGTTGTCGCGATACCGTTGATCGGTTGGCAGATCGGCCCGGTGCACGGTGCGCTGGCCACCTACGGGGACGCTTCCGGCCAAGGCAGCTACTACTCCGGCCTGCTCGACTATCTTGATCATGGCCCGGTGGCGGCGGGCCGGGTGGAGGTCCCGTTCACCCGCGCGCATTGGGAGGCCTCCTTCGTCGCGCCGCACGTCCCGCTGGCCCGCGGCTGGGAACGGCAGCTCGACATGAAGTACAACTCGCTGTTCTACGACGGCACCCTCGCCCCCGACACCTACCACCAGTGGCTGCTCGAGCGCGGCGTCCGGTTCGTGGCACTGCCGGATGTGGAACTGGATTCCTCCGCCGTCGAGGAGGCGAAGCTGCTCGCGGCCGGGCAGCCCTACCTGGAGCTCGCGTGGTCGGACGCGCACTGGAAGGTCTGGCTGGTCGCCGATGCGCCCGGCCTCGTGCGGGGGCCGGCGAGCCTGACCGAACTCGGGGTCAGCTCACTCGCGGTGGACTTCTCCGCACCCGGGATGGCGACCGTCCTCGTCCACTTCACGCCGTACTGGCAACTGGATGACGGCCACGAGGCCTGCGTGTTCCAGGCCGCGGACGGCTGGACGGGCATCCTCACCGACTCGCCGGGGCCGGTGCGGCTGTCCGCCCGCCTGACCGTCAGCGGCCTGACCCGGGCCAGCGCCCTGGACTGCCCCGCCGACCCCCGCGTCCACTGACGGCGCTCCCGAACCGTTCGGATGTCCGGTCCTGGACACGGTACCGACGGACAACTGATTGTCCGAATTCGTTATGATGCTGACCGATCGCGCAGAGCACTCGTTCGGCGTGGTTTGTCGGCATCCGGGGGGAGAAAATGCCAGACGTCATGGGAAACTACCGACGCATCGTCGCGCAACGCTGGCCAGGTTGGTGGGTGAACTGGCCGCTGAGCAAGCTCATCGAGGTCGGCGACATCTTTGTGGCAACACCGGACAAGTTGGTGCGGGCCGGTGCCCTGACCACAGGCTTTGCGACTCGCGTCGGGGCGTCGATCCCCAGTTTCGAGCATGACTCGAACGGAAATGTCGAGATCGTTTTCATGCCGGCCGCCGCGGCCGGCGCCCCGGGAAACCCGTCCGCGGCCTGACCTGATGACAACATCTCCCCCGCACGTGCAGCCACCTGGCGTTTCGGGCCCGGACAACCGACCCACCGCGGTCTTCGACATCCAATCCGACCCGACGAACCCGGAAAGCTACATCGTCAATCTGTATCGCTACGACGGGCGGTGCGGAGCAGGGCAGGTACGGACCCGAACACCGTTGTCGTCTGGCAGCGCATGTTTTTCCGTAGTGGATCTTCAGGCTATCCGAGACCAGCTGCCTGCGAACAGCCCGCTGCCCGGGCAGCGAAGCGACGAGACCTTCTTGTGCCGCGTGGGCGAGAGCCTGTTCGCCCTCCTCAATCGAGGTGATGTTGAGGAGGCGTGGGCTTCGTTTCAGACGAATCCGCCCCGCCGGGTGCTCCTCGCACTGCCTGCCGCACAGGATGATCCGGGCAACCTCCGTGAGCTGCCATGGGAGCTGATCTACGGAGATGGGCCGGCTGGCGACGGCCTCTCCGGTTTTTTCTTCCAGGACCACGAAATACCCTGGTCGTTGTGGCACCGGCACGACGGTCGATGGGCTCCCGACAGAGAGAAAGGCCCGTTGCGTGTCCTGGTCGTCGTCTGTGAGCCGGACACGCCTGGCCTGCTGGCGGATCAGGAAATCGTAAGCATCACAACGGGTCTTGCCACCTGGTCTGTACCGGTGCATACTGAAATGCTGTTTAGGCCATCAGTCGATCTCCGTGCCACACGGAGATCGTCGCGTCGGTTGCCGGCAGCGGGATCTGTACGGTCGCCGTTGCTCGGCACTGATTGAGTGGTGTGAGCGCGGCCACGGTTCGTCCCGTCGCAGCCAGGAGATCCTCCCCGGTCCGCGGAGCGTCCGCCGAGGGCGTGGCGGGCAGCTCGCACCGCCCGGCCCCCGGATACCCGTCGCGGGCTATCTTGTTCAGGCTGGCGGTGTCCGCGCTGCCGAACCCGAGTGGCCACACCTCGATCTGTTTGTCCTTCAACTCGCTCGGGACGGCGTTGATGAGCTGGTCTCGGGCGGTCACAGTCCGCCGGCCCCGGTCGCCGGGGCGGCCGGGATCGTCATAGGCGACGACGTTGGGGACAGCCTGCGGCCCGCCGGCGAGCAGCACCAGGACCCGGCGGGTGCCGACGGCAGTGTTGTCCGCCAGGTCCTTGCCGAAGAAGCGCAGCGCCCCGGCGATGTCGGCGTCGTTCCCCTCGCTGGAGGTCCGTTTGTGCAGGCTCGCGGCGCAGTCCGCGATCGGCGAAGCCGCGGTGGCCTGGCCGGTCGCAGGGGTGCTGTGGCCCGCTTCGCGGAAGGGACAGACCCGGTCGAAGGCGGATCTTCCCTCTGCCGGCGCGCTGCCGAAGCCGGACACCGCGACCTGGTACTCCCCGGGCGCCGCGTGCTCGCCCGCCAGCGCGGCATTGGCAATCGTGTCGGCGGCCGCAGCCTCCATGCGGACCTGCGCGTCGGTGACGTTCACGGATTCGTCGACCAGAATCTGGACACGGACCGGGCGCGTCGATGTCGACGTCGACGGTGGAGCAACGGACGCGGCAGTACCTGGAGGTCCTGTTTGCGCTTTGCCAGGAATAGCCCAGAGGACGATCGAGAAAACGGCGCAGACCCCAACTAGCGCGCGCCCGAAGTGTGCCGTGGACAATTGGCTGGCCATCCCTAACCCCCGTCGGTAGCGGACTCCGCCAGACCGACAACCTGCCGCGCTGGAAACCGTACCGGACTACAGCCTTCGTCGATGGCCATCTTGCAATCCCGGCAATCGACGGAATTAACGGTGTGTGTTTATGTGAGTACCTGTCGCGAGTAGACGGCCCTGGTGGGTCAGGCTGCCGGTGAGGCTGAACATCGTCGGACGCTGCCCAGCCAGAGATACCCGACGAGAACGTACTCCGTAATCGGCGGGTGTTGTTGACGGGCTGCTCGGTGTTCGCTCCGGCGGTGCGGTTCGTACGTTTCATGCCGTTCATACGGTTCGTACTTTTCATGCGGTTCAGGTGGTTCGCGTAGCAAAAAGTGCGAGCATCGCGGGTATTGTTCGGGTAAACACACGGACAATCGGCCGCGGAATATTCACTTGATTCGGGAAACGGGATGCGCACCGGTAGGATCATCCTTCACTATGGGCCACCACGCGGGGGGAGCGTCCATTGGCGGCGAAACAGCCGGGCTTGAAGGGGTGGCGGGCATGGCCGCCGCATGTCCCGGCCATGCGCGGCATGGCCGGCGTACTGATCGTTGGCATGCTTGTGGCGGGGGTGGCCCTGCCCGCCCGTGGCCAGCCGCAGCCGAGCGTCACGCCGAGTGCCGCCGCCTCGGGCGGCGCGTCCGCTCCGGGGGTCGCCAGTAATGATCTGCCTGCCCAGCCCGTTCGGATCGTGGTCCTCGTCGACGAGTCCGGCAGCCTTTCCGACCAGGACGTCGTCAACGAACGTAACGCCGCGTCCCTGATCGCGGTCGCTGACATCTCCGCCCGGTCGCAGGTGGCGGTTGTGGGCTTCGGGAGCTCCGACGGCCGGATCGGGCAGAGCGCCGTCAGCCCGATCTGCCCGCTGACTGCTGTCAGCGAGCCAGGCAACCAGCAGGAGCTGCTACGGTGCGTCAACACGCTGCACCGGCGGACCGCCGAGGAAGGCAACAACACCGACCACGTCGCCGCGCTCGACCAGGCTCTGCAGATCCTCGCCGCGCCTGATGACGCCGACCGCGCCAAGATGATTTTCTTGTTGACCGATGGGCGGCTTGACGTCTCTGGGAGCCCTCAGTACGGCAGCCCGGACGCTGCTACCCGTAACACCGAAGCGCAGCGGCAGCTGACCGAAAAGATCAATGAGGCTCGTGACGGCAAGGTGCAGATCTGGCCGATCGGCTTCGGCAACGTCGACATGGCCTCCCTCGACGGCTACGCCACCGGCGGTTTTCAGGGGACCTGTAACCGCTCGAGCGATGCCAAGCCGCGGACGAACATCTACACGGCATCGAGCGATGTGATCAAAGCGTTGCTGCAGGCGTTCGCGTCGGCCCGCTGTGCCGGGCTCTCTGGCTACGCCCAGGACACCCTGGCCGGTGGAGACTCCGTTGAGCTGTCGGTCGACATCCCGGTCATCAGCACCGACGGGTCGATAGTGGTGCTGAAGGGCAGCGACAAGGTCAGGGTCACCTACCTCGACCCGCGCGGCGTTCAGGTCCCGCGCGAGAGCCCGGATTTCGACGGTTCGGTACTCCAGGCAACGACGGAGAACGCGACCGCCGAGTCGCTCCATGTCCGTAACCCGCGTCCAGGCCGCTGGAAGGTGCGCCTTGCCGCGCCCGCGGGGGTCGCCACATCCACCGTGGCGGCCTCGGCGATCTGGCAGGGCCGCCTGCGTTCCTCGATCGCGGTCACACCGCCCGCGCCCCAGGCCGGCCAGACCGTGGACGTCCGGGTACGCCTCCAGACCCGTGCCGACGCGGTCACCGACCCGGCTGAGCTGCGCACGCTGACGGTCCGCGCCGAGGCGTCCGGTGACGGCATGCCGTTGCGGAGCGTCCAGGTCGCTGATGACGGCAAGGGGCCCGACCGGCAGGCGAACGACGGCGAGTTCGCCGGTCAGGTCACCATCCCCAGTACCGCCACCGGCAACCTGGTCTTCGTCGGCCGGATCGACGCGACCGGCGTGGTGGGTGACGAGCGGCCGTTCACCACCCGGACCGCCAAAGGGCCAGCCGCTGTCACCGGCGACATCAGCGTCGGCGGCGGCCGGGTCGCCCCTGGTGGCAATCTGCGTGGAAAACTCGTCATCAACACGGCGGACGGCCAGCCACGCACGCTTGGCCTGCGCCTGGTCGACCTGGACCCGGGCACCCTGGCCGAGCTCAGCCCGGCGACGGTCGCGACCGGTGGCTCGGGACGGTCCGAACAGGAACTGACCGTCAGCTTCCGGGCCGGCACCAAGCTCGGGCCGGCCAGCGGTGAGATCGATCTTGTCGATATGGCCGACCCCGCCACCGTTGTCGCGGTTGGTTTCTTCGTCGCGAACATCGGTTATCCGCCATCGCTGTTCCAGCGCCTGCTGTGGCTGTGGATCCTGCTGGCGGTGGCGGCGCTGGCCGCGCTGGTCTGGTGGCGGGGCCGGCGACGGGCCCGTCGCGCCCGTCGCGACGTCCGGGATCTCACCATGGTCCTGTACCGCAACAACACGGAGCTCTACAAACTCCGTGCGCCAGCGACACCGTCCACCCGGTTTCCCTTCGCGGTCCGTGACCCCCGGGGCAGGCTGGCGCGCCTCGACCTGGCCGACGGCCGGGAAGACGCCTATGAGGCTCGTCGCGGCGACAGCGGCGAGCTTGTCGTCAGGACGCCCGGCGGCACGACGATCACGCTGACGCGCGGCCGGCCCACACCGATCGGTGACGGGCTGGCGCTGGGCTTCCTCGACGCACGCACCGCGTCAGCCGGGGGGCAGCCGGGGG
>NZ_CAKJTL010000190.1:15701-32380 GCF_917627385.1 Protofrankia sp. CiT1 | reverse complement strand
CGGCGGCGGGCGGTTGGCGGGACAGATCCGGCGGGGCTACCGGTTTCGGTCGGACACCGGGCGCGTCCCAGCGGGAGACCGGCCGCCGGGGCGGTCGTGGGGACACGGGGAGCAGCGATGACACTTCCTCGGGCGGCTACGGGACACGGTCGTGGGACAGCGCTGCCCGGCCTGGCCGCGGCGCGGTATCGGATGAGACCGCGGTCACCGGACCCCAGCCCGGTTCGTCCCAGCCCGGTTCGTCCCAGCCCGGTTCGTCCCGACCCGGCTCGGCGTGGTCCGATGTTGATCGTTCCCGTGGCACCGCTGACACCGGCTTCTGGGACAGCGGGCGTCGGGCCGGCCGCGGGGAGCCCAACGCTGCCTCCCGCCAGCCCCGGGCCGAGGAACGCGGCGGGTACGACGCCGCGGGCGAGGGCGGGCACGGCGGGTACAACCCGGGCTCCCCGGATGGGCTGGATCTACATGACGAAATAACCCAGCCTGGTCGCGACGGTGGGCGCAGGCCCCGAGACCGCGACCACTTCGACGGCGATCCCGAGCGGGCATGAGAGCCGAGCCGCCCAGGGCAGTGGCGGCCGATTCCCGGCCCCACAGCTGTGGGCGATGTGACAAGGAAGCGAGCGAGTCCGCATGAACATTTACCAGCCGATGATGTTCGTCGGGCTGGGGGGCACCGGTTGCCTCATCGGAGCGGAGCTGGAACGCCGGCTTCGCAACGAGCTGTGCGGACCGGACGGCCGTGATCTGATCGGCCGGGTCCCCGGCCAGGGCTATCTGCCCTACCAGCTGCCAGCCTGCGTCCAGTTCGTGTACGCGGACCTGAACGAGAGCGAGCTCACCAAGCTCCGCGGCCGGGTGGTGCCGGGTGAGGAACACGAAGCCGCCGTCGCGCACACCCAGCACATCACCCATGAACTCGTTCCCCGTTTCGACACCTACCCCCAGGTCGCGCTGAGCCTGCGCACCAACGCACCCCGGTTCGTCCGCGGCTGGCTGCCGCCGCCCGCCGGGGAGCCCCGGGTCGCGCCGCTCGTCCGCGGTGCCGGGCAGCTGCCCACGGTCGGGCGGGCCGCGCTGTTCGAAACATTCCGCAACGGGCTGGAGCCGGCCCAGCAGCCGGTCGCGCGGGCGATCGGGATGATCGGCAACTCCGGCGATGAGCTCTCCCGGCTTGGTGGGCGGTTCGGCCAGACCTGTGATGTCTTCGTCGCGTTCTCTGTTGCCGGCGGAACCGGCGCGGGCATCTTCTACGACTACCTGTATCTGATCGGCGAGGCGTTCCAGCGCACCGACTACCGGGCGCAGATCTATCCGCTGGTACTGATGCCGTCCGCCTTCGAAGAGGGGATGGGCGGCGGGCGGCGGGCCCGCCTCAACGCGGGCCGGGCCCTGCTCGACCTGTTCCGGCTCGTGGATGACCAGAACGGATCGACCGCTGGCACCGAACTGACCGCCACCGGAACCAGCGGGACCCTTGGGGTGTTCTACCCGGGCCAGGAGAAGGCGACCGCGCTGCTGCCCGCGACGATCCAGACGGCTTTCCTGTTCAGCGGGAGCTACGGGGTCCGCCGTGATGACCTGCACCGTTCGATCGTGTCGCTGATGCTCTCCCTGGTCGGGACGGGCAAGAGCGATACCGACGGCGCGACGGTCGGTGACCGGCTCTACCAGTCGTTCGCTGACGACTTCATCAACCGGGGCGTGGAGCGGGAGGTCCCCGCGCCGTCCGGGATCGGGCTGCGGGGTGTGTCGACCAGCCTGGTCGCGTCGATGGACGTGCCGGTGGACGATCTTGCCGACATCGTCGCGTCCCGGCTGCTGGCGCGTGCGGTCGACGTGCTTGCCGGCATCGCGCCCGGAAGCGGGGAGGACAACGAGCCGGCGATCGAGGAGTTCATGGCCGCGGCGAATCTCGAACCGCTGCTCGCCAGCAGGCCGCTGCCGTTTACCGAGGTCACGGCCGTGCGTGGTGCCCAGGAGATCATCGGGGCGCTGCGAACCCGGGCTCGCGCGATGGAGGACAGCGTCCTCGCGCTCGAGGACCGGCTGCGGGCCGACGTCCCCGACATGGTTGCCACCTTCGACCCGACCAGGGCGATGGACGCGCTCCTCGGCCGGCTCGACCTGTTCCGGGTTCGCCGGGTCGTGCTCGGTGACAGCCGCCTGGACTACGACGAACAGCGCGGCGGCGTGGCCCGGCGGCTGGACGACTACCGGCGGGAACCGTTCGCGCCACCCGGGGTCGCCTTCAGCCCGCCGCAGCCCGCTGACGTCCGCGACCGCCGGCTGGGCCTGAGCAAACTGCGCTGGGGCGACCCGTATGTGCAGCAGACCCTGGCAACCCAGGACGACTGGTTCAGGTGGCGGGCACAGTCGGTGTGGAGCGCTGCCTGGATGGGCCAGGCGGCCCGGTGGGGGCGGATCTTCGAACGGGCACGCCAACAGCTCGGGGCGGTCACGGCCGCATTCGACGATCACGCGCAGAACGAGCCGGGGACGTTCGCCAAGCGAAGCGCCGAGCTGTACCGCAACCGGGTCGGCGTCACCTATCTGCTGCCCCCGGTGGACATGGAGGCCTTCTACCGGGGGGTGCTTGAGCGGTTCGTCCGGCGCGACCACAGCCGTAACACCGCGACCGAGGCGGATGTGGTCAGGTCCCTGCTCGGCGCCGACGGCTGGCGCCCGGCCTGGGCCGCGGCGATCGACCGCGGCCCGACCGCGGCTGTCGCGGTCGTCCGTGAGCGTCTCAAGCAGGAGGTCAAGAGGCTGTTCACGCAGGAAAGCGATGCCAGCGCGGACGCGCTCCTGCCGACGATGGCGAAGCTGCTCGCCGGTGCCGCGCGGCGTGAGGCCATGACGTCCGTCACCGACGAGGTCCGCCAGTTCCAGGCGAAGATCCACGGTTTGGTCCCGGCCAACTTCACCCCGCAGGGCTCCGGGGCGCTCAAGGTACTCATCTCCTATCCGGCGGGCGGCGCTGACCCGACGATCGAACGCTTCCTGCGGGAGCAGATCCGGCTCCCCCGGGAGCCGAGCATGGTGGTCGAGTTCCGGCCGATCAACGCCGAGTCGATCGCGGTGGTGCTGTTCCGGACCTCCATGAGCATCACCGAGGTGCCCGAACTGCGGGAGATTCTGCACCACTGGTCCGACGCCCTCGGCAACGAACAGCCGCACGACTTCCTGAAATGGCGCCAGCGGGTCGGGTACGACTACGGCTGGCTGGCGACCACCGAGGAGCACCGGGTCCGCATCCTGCACCACCTGTTGTGCGCGATGTGGAACGGCAACATCCGCACCCGGGGCGGTGAGCGCGACTCACCGGCACAGGTGCGTGTGCAGCTCGCCGACGACGACGAGCACCAGGTGTCGATGACCCTGTCGGTGGCGCCGTTCGAGCCGGCGTCGTCGTGGGGCAGCCTGCTGCGGGCCTACGAGGACTGGACCCTCGCCGACGACGAGCAGATCAGGCGTGACTTCTGCGAGCAGCTCATGCGCACCCTTCCCGAAGGCGTGTCCGGCCGGGCGAAGCAGCCGAGCGAGCTTTTCCTGCGGATGCTCAGCCTCGCCAGGGAACAGGCGGTGCTGCTTGACGACATGCGCCGCGGGCTTCCCGCTGGCAGCCGGGGCTGGGCGGGTCAGCTGCACGGGTTCTGGACGAAGACGTTCAGCGCGGCCATGGAGATGCCGTTCGAGAATGTCTCGCTGCGCGCCCGCACCAACCTCGCCGAACTGTACGAACTGGTGGTACGCCGGCCCCGTGGCGTTGGCCCGCTGGCTGGTGGCGCACGGTCCGGGCCGGCCGAGGATGCCAGCCAGCGGGGGCCGGGCGGCTCCGGACCCGCTGAGGCGAGCTGGGAGGCGGGGGAACGCCGCGGCCGGGACGGCTATCAGCGGGCCGGCCGGCAGCACAGCGACGACAACCACGACGGCCGGCGGCCGGCCGAGCTGCGTAAGGATCTCGATGGCGGAGGGTTCCCGGGCAGCGGAGCCGGAAATCCCGGGGACGGCCACCGGAGCGTTGACTATCAGGCCGATAGTTATCAGATAGATGATTATGGGGCGGATGGCTACCAGGCCGACGATGAGGGCTGGTCGTGACTGACTCGACCCTGGCCCGGGCCACGCCGACGGTCGTCGAAATCGATCTCCGTACCCGGTACGCCGAAGTCATGGATGTCGAGCGCTTCTCCGACATCCAACGGGTCTTCATCCGGGATCTGGGGGTGGCGGAGAGCGACCCCGGCCGGGTGCTCCTGATCGACGACTCCCGATCGCTCGTCGAGCATGCTCCGGGGCTTGAGCGGATCATCACAGCTCGATCGGTGAACCAGGTCGTCTGCCTGGTTGTCGGCCCGCCCAACGCCGAGTATGCGCAGCCGGCGCACGTTGATGGCCATGGTTACCCGGCTGGTCGCGGCGGCGCTGACCGCGGCGGAGATCCCGATCCGTATGCCGCCGATACCTACGACCACGACCGCCAGCACGTGGCTGACCATGGCCAGTTCGACTACGGCGAGTTTGGCACAGGAGAGCCCGGCTACGACGACGTCGCTGTCGGTCATTCCGATATGGATGATCCTTCCTGGGCGGGCGGCGGCTATGGAGAGCGTCCGGGCAGGGGCGAGGCGGGCGGCGGACCGCCGCGTCCGGACCGCTCGAGCGAGTCAGCGCGGGCCGCGACCAACAGCTCCGGCGGTGACCGCGGGCGCTACGGTAGCCGGCCCGGCCGCGGGGGTGCCGGCGCGGGCGCGGCCAGCTCCACCGGTGGATCATCCGTGGGTGCCTTCCCCGCGGACGGTTCCGGTCCACGCGGTGGAACCCGTCTCGACCCGGCACGAATCGGGCTGGTGAAACCGTTCGTCCTCCGGGCGCCGGTGGCCACGCTATGGGTGAGTGATGCCCGCGGAGTCGGCTGGGGCATGGGCCAGACCCAGCCGCAGTCTCTGCCGTCGTTCCTGGATGACGCCGACGACGGTCCGGTGCTGTCGGCGTTGCGGGACGCCCTGTGCCAGCATGAGGTCTTCGACGCCGTCGCCGAGAAGGTCGGCTCCATGGCGGATGCGACGGCCGCGCCCGGTCTGCGCGCGGTGGTCGGCAGGGTGGATGACGGAGTGCTCGCCGACGCCCAGTTACGGGCGCTCGATCGGTTGCTCGCCCCGCATCTGGACGCCGATGGGGCGAGCGAGCCACCATCGGATCTCGTCACCGGCCCGCTGCCCCTGTTCCTTGGGATGAACGACCGCCGCGCGGATACCGTATTGCGGCCCGACGGCTTGATCAGCTCGTCGTTGCAGGCCTGCGGGAGCCGGATCGCCGACGCCGCTGCCGCGGTAGCGGGCATGCGTGGCTGGCGGGTGCTGTTCACCGGCCGTCAGCCGGGGATGGCCGTCCGGTCAGCCATGCGACAGGCCGCGGCCCAGCTCGCCGAACTGCGGGAGAACCTGCGGGCCGAGTTCATCGAGATCGACGGCAGCCGCGGGCTCGACCAGGCCCGGCGTAACCACCTGGCTGAGCTGGGCGTGGTGACCAGCGAACCTGCCGGCACCACTGCCCGGTCGGTAGTCAACAGCCTGCGCCTCCTTACCGACAACGCACTGGACGCGGGCCACTCCGTCGTCGAGGTCTCCCAGTGGCTCTCCGAGATCGCCCGGCGGCTGTACCCGCGGGGGAGCCGTGAGTACGTCGACGACCTGGACCGCATCTGCCCGGACGATATTCTCGACAATCTCGATAATCCGGACAGGCTGCGGTTGAGTCTCGCCGCGCCGTGGGTGCTCGGCCCGGTAGCTCTGTTCTGCTTCCTGGCCGCGCTGTGGTCGCCGCTCGTCGGTGTCGTCGGTGCCGTTGTCAGCCTCGTGCCGGCTCTGGCGATCGTCATGATTGTTGTGCTGGGTGGTTGGCTGCTGCTGAACGCACGCCAGGTCAGCCCGGACGAAGCGGGCGCGCTGGACTTCCTCGCGCTGCTGGCTGTCGCTCTGGTCGCGGCGGGCGGCGGTTGGTATCTGCAGTGGTCCGGCCGGCTGGGGATCATCCCCGCCTCGATCCGGCCGGCACTCGCGGCTGTCGGGCTGGCCGGGCTGCTGCTGTGGCCGCTGCGGGTGTGGGTGTCCGCGGTACGGCGTTGGCAGCCGTGGTCCGGTGGTGCTGTTCCGGTGGTTGACGACCTCCGCGCTTTGGTCTGTCGGGTCGCGTTGTACGAATGGGTGCTTGCCGACAGCCGGCGGGACGCGCACGACGCCACGAACGCGCTGACCGGCGCGTTGCTGGACATGCAGACAAAGCTGACCGATCATGCAATGCTCCTGCGCGGGCATCCCATCGGGGAGCAGCCGGACGCGGTGCCCGGGATCGACGTCGAGGTTGCGGCATTGCTGCGTGACCAGCGGGGGGAGATCGCCAGAGTCGTCCAGGAGGATCTGGTCGATCTGATCCAGACCGCGCTCCAGCGCTGCTGGAAAGATCTTGAACGGGGTGCGCCGGACGCGCTGCCGAACTACGTGTCCGCGGAAGCCGAGCACCTCCTTGACGTCTACGCCGAACATCTTGCCCGGCGGGGCGTCCACGAGGCCCCGCCGTTCGGCCGGCCGGGGGAACGGCGGGCGGTGCTCGTCGACGCCGTCTGGACGGAGTCGCGCCGGGTCGCTGGCGTGCTGCGGGCCACCAGGCTCGACGTCGGCATCCAGCAACTGTGCGGGCCGGAGGAACTGAGCTACCTCGATGTCGCGCCGGACCGCGCGGACCTGATCCGTTTCGCGCCGCGCGTGGTCAGGGCCGTGCTCGGCCGCGGTGCCGCCCGCGCGGCCCGCCATGCCGGCGGTTCTGATATCCCATTTCCCGGAAGCGACCTGGTCTGGACGACCGGCGGGCAGGTCGCCGGTGTGCTGCGCTTGGTCCGGCTGCGTTCCGGCGTGGTCGAGACGCCCGCGGAGGGCCGGCTGTGACACGTCCCGGTTCGACATCGGAGCCGCCGGAGGGCGGACAGACCAGACGCGAGGACGCCGGGTCCGCTGCCCGCGGCGGACGCCGGCCCGGCCGGGACGAGCCGGCCGGCGCCGGCCGCCGCGGTACGAACGGTTCGTCACCGGGCGCCTTCCCTGCCGGCGGTGATCCACGCAGGGAGCCGGCCACCGGACGGGCCGACAGCCTGACCGAACTCAGCTACGTCACGACCTACGGCGAACGGGAGCAGCTTCGGATCCGGGCCGGTGAGTGGGAGGAGCCTGGCCAGCGCCCGTCGTCACGCTCCGTCCCCTACCGTCGGCGCCGGGTGTCCAACCCGGACTCCAATCAGGAGTTCGTCCAGAAGATGCTGCCGAGAGATCAGGTGACCGCGGACAGCTGCGACCTCATCGACAACGAGATCCAGATCGGGCTGCATCTACTGCGGACGATCGGCGAGACCCGATACCCGGTGGAGCTGTCCAGGCTGGTCGGCTATGACGCGGATACCGAGGAGCCGTTCATCCTGCTCGCCGAGCGAGGCGAGCCTGCCGGCCTGTTCAGCAGGAAGATATCGGCGACGAAGTACGAACAGTTCCAGGTCAGCCTGTTCCGGGCGTTGAGCATTCTGGAGGCGGCCAAGGTCGTGCACCGCAACATCACCCCGGGGACGGTCCGCTGGAACGACCCGCGGGTGCAGATCACCGACTTCCAGCACGCCCGGCTGAGCGGCGAGCCGGCCGGCCCGGCTCCGTCGCCTCGCTGGGCCGCGCCCGAGGCGCGCCATGGTGGCCTTCCCGCGGATCCCGCCGCGGACCTCTGGAGTGCCGGCCTGGTAATCGTCCAGGTGGTGGGGGGACCGCTTCCGCCCGGTATGACGGGGCCGCCCGATCTGCACGCCGTCGGTGGCGGACTGGACCGGACGCTGGAGGGTATCTTCGCACCAACTCCCGCGGGCCGGCCGTTGATCGAGCTGTTCATGCGGGACCTGGGTGCTTTGCGGGATTTCGTCCCCGTCGGGGCCTACCCGGGACCGGTCGCGATGGATCCACGTTTTCTGGAGGGGCGTCGGCGGTTCGCTGAGCTGTCCAGGAGTAAGAGCCGGACCATCCCGACCTTCGACACTTATTCTGGTGACCGCTTATGACCACTGATAGCGGCGGCTTCCGCTCGTCCAGACACACCGTCCGCTGCCCGATCTGCCTGGACGAGTTCGTCTGGGAGGACGAGCGCCAGCTGTATGAGCGGATCGACACCCCAGTGGCCGCCGAACGGTACCGCCTGCTGGAGATCCCAGCGACCACCTCCGCCATCAAGCGCCGGGACCGCGAGCTCGACGCGTGGAAACGCTGTCCGGACAGCGATGGTGAGCTGACGGCCCCTGACGGTTCCAGGATCGACCATTACCTGCCGGAGGCATACGCGAAGTACGGCCGCCCACTGGTCATCGGCTTTGTCGGTTTCGCCGAGAGCGGTAAATCCCACCTGCTCGCCTCGATGGTCGGTGAGATCGAGTACGGCCGGCTGGAGACACTGGGCCTGGATGCGGACCCGGTGGACGCGGGCGTCCACCAGAACTATCTCAGCGAGTTCGTCGACCCGTTGTTCAACGACGGGGAGGCGATCCAGAGCGACGGGATCGGCAAGTCAGAGAGCGGCGCCGAGTTCAAGGACGCGTTCCTGCTCTCCAATCCCGACCTGGGTGTGACCCGGGCGGTGACGTTCTTCGACATCTCGGGCGAGATTCTCGCGGAGCGAAGCCCTTACACCCAGTTCATCCTGGCGATGGATGCGCTGATTTTTGTGGTTGACCCGGATGTCGCGATCAGGGACCAGGCCGGTGGCTCCAGCGGATGGAACCGGCCACTTCGACGGGACAACGCGTTCGCCACTGTTCTGCACCGTTTCCGTGATCAGGAGGCTGCGCGGGAGAAGCCGGTCGCCATCGCAATCACCAAATGTGATCGATGGCGTTTCGAACAGCCGGTCTCGTCCTGGCTGCGCAGGGATGGCCTGAGCCCGTACCGGTTGGCCCGGCAGCCCGATCTGGCCGCGATCTGGGCCGAGAGCGCCGACGCCTTCGCCTTCCTTCACCAGAACCATGCGCAGGCGTGGCTGCGACCTTATTCGTTGTTCTCCAAGGCGACGTTGCACTTCGTCTCAGCGACCGGTTCGGAGGCTGTCGAGCTGATCTCGCCCCGGAAGGGCGACCCGAACGCACCCGCTGTGGGCGTCAGGAAATTCGCTCGGGGAGTCCGGCCCAAGAGAGTGCTTGATCCGCTGGCGGCGATCCTGGCCATGAGCGGCATGTTGGGTGACGAGGCCCGTACCGTCGGCGGTGATTCCGGGAGGCCGGAAGAGGGTGGAGATCGCTGATGTCCCGACCGCATACACCCGACCAGGAGATGCCCAGCTCGATTGCCGTCGACTATCTGGTCTACCGGTACGACCCGCCGCGGCGTGGTGGCGGCCGTTCCGGCTTTGCGCCAGCGGAATCCAACCTGCAACCAGCCGAACGCGAGTGGTGGCACGAATCGTATCGCCACTGGTGGGAACCAAGAGGTACCGACATCAGGTGGGGGCCGAGCGTCTGCTATCTGATCGCTCGGGACCTGGCCGGCAGGAACCGGGCTATACTCTGTTACCGTAAAGCTGGTACCAGCGTAGCGCGAAGAGATACCGTCAGCTTCCTGTTGATCGCATCGCCGGCTGAGCTCACGGCCGGTGTTGCCTTGGCACTGGCTGACTGGAGCTGGGCCGCGGGTACGTTTTTCGATCCGGCGATCAAGCCCAATCTCCATTGGTATATGGAATCCGTTGCCCGACAGCGGGCGCGGGTGCCGTCCAAAACCACCCCCTATGTTGTTCCGGCGGCCGGTGACGGCAGGTACGAAAACATCCTGATGCGGATAATTGTTGATCTCCTGGAAAAATCCAATGAGAATTATTCCCATCACCTGCTCGTGCCGGGGGTCGAGCCGAACGATGCGGCCCGGTTGTTGGAGAATGCGCTTGGCGCACTGGACAACGATTGCTGTCAAGCTCTCGCCAGGCGTTTTTCATTCTCGACTTCACAGAAAGACAACATACCGGCCGCTACGGCGCCGCGGGTGGTTTTCGCGACCCAGAAATTCACCTGGCAGGGTCGTGATGTGACCATCCTCGACGGCCGGGAAAGCCTGCCGGACCAGATTTTCCTAACGACTGCCAGTATTCTTGTGCGGGTTTCCCGTCGAACTGATCGCCATATTTTCGACGAGGTTGTGTCGGAACCGTTCAACCAGGATGATCCCCGCGGGTGGTGCGAGCGGCTGACGGAGAATTCCGGCCTACGGGGATGGCTGAGCTCGCCGGAGGGGCCTTCCATCCCGCGTCCTGCCCCTGTCTCGCCCGTGGCCGAAATGCCAGCAACCCCATCTTCGGTCCCGTCCTCGGCCAGCATACCCATAAGCCCGGGGAAGCCTCCGCACCCCCTGCCTCTCAGGGAGCATGTGAGCGCCGTATATGGAACGGGGATCCAACGGGTAGCGGAAGAGGCGAATACTGAGATCGCGGTCGTCAACATTCTTGTCGACATGATTCGCGATATGGCCTGGCTGACGAACGGGGACGTCCTCGGACTGCGGGCGGTCAGCCAGCTCGTATTCGCTCCGGGGAGTGATTTCGTTCCTTCGAAATTTGATCTTCCTCGCCGTACCGGCAGTGTTGATACAAAACTGCCCAATTATATTCTGCGGGTGGTTGACGAAACGGTTTTCGCGATCTTAAATAGAAGAAGTGATGTAATCGGCGAGCTGCTCGGAGGCGTCAATGCCGCTGCGGTCGCCGCTGATTCAAGCCACGTGCGGCCGCCCGCGGAGGCGGCCGAGCTGAGCAGGACGGTCCAAGAGCTTCGGTCTCGTTTGGCACGGAAACGGCAGGAGTCGAAAGAGGCCGCGGCCAGGGAAGCACGCGACGCGGTGGGCGCTCTGTGCGAGGGCCGGCTCCTCGCGGGCATGCGGGACGAATCGTCCCGGATCACAGTACAGAATCCACCATCCACTTTCGAAATCATTGACCTGCTCGTCGATCTGTTCCGGCTCGGCGGTGGGCTGACCGGCCCGCACGTCGCCACCTTGCATTGGATATGTCTTCGCCGCTTCCGTGATAGTCCGTTCCCGATACCCTCCGTTGTCGCGAATGACACCCAGGCGCTCGAGGACCTCCGTACCGAGGTCCGGAGATGGAAGCGTACGGTCGAGAACCGTGCGTTTGAGGAGGCGCTTCGAACTGAATGCGCCGCGCGGGTCCAATACGGCCGGGAAATTGTTCAAAAGGTAATTTCTGATGTCACGGTCGTGGGTTTGCGCGACCAGGAATTGATCGACCGCCTGGTCGCGGGGATTTACTCGCTGGCCGGTGAGCCGGTCGATCCGGAGATCCAACGAGAGCTTGAGAAGCTACGCGGACAGGCGCGCTGGGCATTCGGGCGCGATCGTGCCACGGCTCCAGCCCTCCCAACGGGGCCTCCGCCGACAGTGAACCGATATCATCCGCAGGCTACTGACGAAAGCCCGAGCGCCACCCGGCCGACCGTTCCCCGGCCCAAGGGTGCTGACCTGACTCCTCTCGGACGGGCACCGCAAACCGATGCCGATTACCGGCGGTCCCAGAACAACCGGCAGCCAACCTGGTCGTCGTCGCCCTCAACCTACGTTCCGCAGGCACTTCCCCCAGGGCAGCAGTCCCACCGTCCCGAATGGACTCCGGCTGCCGGGACTGGCGCTTCCCCCGCCAGCGGCGTGGAGCAAAACGGCCGACCTGGGAGGATAAGTCTCCGGGACCCACGTGTCTTCGTTCCCGTTATTATTCTTATTTTCATTGTTCTCGTTGTTCTCATGATTGTGACGGCTGATCGAGAAAAAAGTCCCGTTGGTATTTCTGTCGTTGGGGTGGACGGCGAGTTCAAGAAGGTTGTCAACAGCGGCGGAGTGTGGCAGGCGCCTGACGTCCCCGCGGTCTTCGCCGAGGCCGCGCTGCATACGGCGAGCGCACGGCCAGCGCCGGATAAGATTATGCTGACGGTTTCCAGGAAGTGGCAGGACAGGGCTGTCAGCGCTTTGGACGGCGCCAGCGTCGAGGGCATCGGGGGTGTCAGTAGCAAGCCCGCCGGGGCGATTGTTATAATCGATCCCAAGGACGGCGGGGTACGGGCGGTCGCCACCCGTGGCCAGGCGGCTGGCAACAACAATCTCGCCGTGGGCCTGGCTGTTGATCCCGGTGAGCTCACCGCGGTGCTCAGCGCGGTCGCGATGGACAAGGACGCACTCTCTCGGCTTGTCAACCCCAGCTCCGGGGAAGAAAAGTGCGGGAAGTTTCCGGATATGATTCGGTACCTCTGCCCGGGAACCGCGGCGTTCCTCCAACAGCAGCTGATCCAGGGCAGCTCGCTCGACAGGGTGCAGAAGATCGCGTGCGGTCTGGGATTCGACGGTATGCCTCATTCGGTGAACGGCGTCCAGATCGCGGCGTCGTCGATACTGCTGGGGAAGAGCTGCGGGGCTACGCCAGCGGCGGCTGCTGATGCCCCGATCCGGGTCACGCCCTTTCAGCTGGCGGTGGTGGCGTCCGCATTGGCCGCCGGGAGCAACGGTAATCCTCCGCCCTGTCCGCATCTTCTCGTCGAAGCTCCAGCGAACAGGTGCGCGATCGGGATCGGTGACGTGAGGCTGGCTGTTGAGGCAGCGCAGGAAATACGCAAAGCAACGGCGGAGGGAAACCCGGGCTTTGCGCTGATGACGAGCTCGACCAGCGCCGGCTTTGTCGATGGCGACAAAGCCGGCTGGGCGGTCGGTTTCGCCCCGGCCAATAATCCAACAGTTGCTATCGCGGTGTGTGTGAGCGCTGCCACCACGGACCCGCAATCGGTACGGCTGGCCGCAAGGGATACCGCGGTCGCGGTTCTCCGGGAGGTCCAGTGATCTTCGCCGGAGGGCGCGGCTCGCGCGACGGCAGCCCGCTGGCTACCGGGCGGCTGCGTCGTCGGTGACCAGGTCACCGACGACGATAGTGGTGTCGTCGCGGGCTCCAGCGATCATAGCGGCGTCCACAAGCGCGTCGGCGGCCTGTTCGGGGCTCATGGTGCCGAGTTCCATCAGCAGACCGTCCAGCTGTTCGGGTGTCATGACCTTGGTGATGCCGTCGCTGGCGAGGACGACCCGGTCACCGGCCTGGACCGGCTCCTCCAGCAGGTCCAGCTCCACCTGTTCGTTGAGGCCGATCGCGTTCAGCAGCGGCCCGTTCTTGATGGCGTGCGGGGTGGTGAGCCGGCGAGGCCGGCCACGCCCGGGCTGCAGCCACACGGTGCTGTCCCCGACATGCGCGACGAACAGGGTCTCACCCGTGTCATGCTGCCGGCCGAGAACGACGACGTCGAGGGTGCAGGCCATGCCGTGCCAGGACGGCTCCTGCAGCGGCTTCTCCCGGACCGTCCGGTTGGCCCGGTCGAGCGCTCCCCGCAGGCCGTCGCGGGGGTCGGCCGCGTACTGCGGGCGGAAGCTCGCCACGGTGGTCACCGCAAGGGTGGAGGCGATCTGGCCGGCCGCTTCGCCACCGACCCCGTCGGCGACCGCCAGCAGGCCGTCGAGGACGACGAAGGCATCCTCGTTGGGACCGCCGCGCTTGCCTCGTCGGGTCCGCCCAGCGGCGGCCAGCCGCAGCGCTGGCGAGGTGGAGACATCGGGCTCGTTCGCGACCAGCGGGGATACCGGGGGAATCGTCTGCTCCGGTGGCAGCGTCGCGGCGGGGTCCTCCCGCGGGCCGCCAACCGCACCGGCGCCGGCATTGCCGTGGTCCGAATAGTCGGCGCTCATTCGAGTGATCGCCGTTTCGTCGGTACCAAAGCCATCCTGGCCGCCGGGCATGCCTCGTTCCACGTTGCCAGGGTACGGCCCGTCAGCACGGTGGCCGGCGGCGTGAGGCACGTCAATGCCTGTTGTCGCGGCCGGGGGCGGGTCGACGGGTGGCGGTGTCCACCCGGTCGTGTCCTGTTGACGGGGCTGTCCGGCGGCGGATGCCGCCGCGTTGACCGGTGCGGCTGTGGTGACCGCGGTCGCCGTGGCTTCGAAATCCCGATGCGCGGAGTCGTGGGCCGGCTGGGTCGACCAGACGTCCGGCTGCCTGTCGTCGGACAGGTCGGACAGCGTGACGTAGGCGGTCGTCGGTGGTTCACCGGATGGCGGTGGTATTGGCGTGGTGGGGGCCCCTGCGGTCCCTGAAAAGGCCGGCTGGCCCAGGCTGCCGGGGCCAGCGGAAGCCGCCGGTCCACCCGGTCCAGCCGGTCCACCCGCGCTGGCCGGACCCGCGCTGGCCGGTCTACCCGGTACGCCCGCTCCAGCGGCGCGGGTGGCAGCGGCCGGGTTTCTCAGGGAGCCCCGCAATGTCGCGAGGACCCCCTGCCGCCGACGTCGGCGTTGTCTGGGCCGTGGGCTCCCGGTGGGCGCCGCCGAGCGTGGCGGATGCGCCGGCCCTGGGCCGAATCCTGAGGCGCGGCTGGAGACGACGACGAAGAGAATCGCGCCGATCAGCAGCACCACGATCAATGTGATGGGTACCACCGAACTGTCCATGGCCTCCGTCCCCCACGTGCGGGTATTCCGATCACGCTAGCGGACGTCCGCGCTGGCGTCCCCCGTACCCACTCAATGGCATCAAGGCAGATCAGCCGATGGATGTGTCGCGACATCGACACAAGGGACCGACACGACTTGACCAGCGCTGACGAGCAGTGTCCGAAACGGGTCAGACCAGTGTCAGGCAGCCGCGCTATCGATGCCAGGACGAACCCGCGGGGACGGAGACGGTCCGTGGTCCGATGGGTGGCCGGGCACCGGTCAGGCCCGGACTGGTGCCCGGTCGGCGCACCGCAGGGCGCTGCGGGCGTGCTCGGCAAGGGCGGCGGCCCGAGGATGCCCGGCGATCTCGATCGCGCTGCACAGGGTCAGCACATCAACCCTCGCGTTCTCCGACGCGACGCAACCGGCCAGGTCGATCGCCTGGTAGCCGAGGTCGACAGCCTGCTCGACCTCGCCCGCGTCGACCTGGGCCACTCCTAGCCAGACCCGGTGGTGAACCAGCTCCCGCGGGTATTCACAGGCGTTGAGCTCGTCGACGGACCGGCTCAGATGCCCGATGGCGCTGGCGGCATCACCGAGGCACAACAGAGCCTTGCCGGCGTAGTACTCGATGGTCGACCGGGAGCACCAGTACACATAGTCCGGGTCCTGGGTGGGGTCGGCCCGCTCGATCTGGGTGAACGCCTCGGCGATCTCGGTCCGCACAGCCTGGATGTCGCCGGCCTGAGCGTGCGCGATGGCCAGGGAGCCGGCGAGTACCGCCTTCTCAGTCGCTGTGAGGACGTTCGCGGCACCCGCGCGGGCCGTGCGCAGCAGGATGACCGCGTCGGCGGGTTCGCCGTAGCGCACCGCCTGCTCGGCCATGCAGCGCAGGATGTTGGCGCCGATGGCCCGATCACCGGCCTCGTGGGCAGTACGCAGCGCTACCAGCCAGAACTGCTGGGCGATCTGGTGGCGACCGCTGTCGAACGCGGCCCAGCCCGCCAGCCGGGCGAGTTCCGCCGCGACGGCATACAGCCGCGCGCGTTGGTCCTGGCTGTACGCGCCGGTGCGCAGCAGCCGGACGATCACCCGTAGCTCGGATACCGCAAGCCCGTGTACGTCTTCCCCGCCGAGGACGTCGTCCATCCGCCGCAACGCGTCGACGCGCTCGGTGAAGCCGGCGACGAGCGCCTCGTTGATGTGCCTGCCGTTGAGTACCGCCACGGATCGGACGGGAGGCGCGACGAGCCAGGAGTGGACGACCGCGCCGAGCGTCGCGCTGGTGAAGGTGAGGACGGCGGGCCGTTGGACGCGGCTGGTCACCTCTTCCAGCGCGGCGTCAAGCCCATCGGACGCCCACAGGTGCTGGAGCGTCCATGGTGGGGCGTCAGCGGTCAGTGTGATTCCGTTGTGAACAAAACCGGCGCTGGCGGCGGTGGCCGCCGTGCCACGGCGAGAACGGCGGGCTCCAAGTTCCCGAGAAGCCCGTGACCGCCCGAGCAGACTGCTGGGTTCTCTCACGCCCGGCCTCCTCAAAATGGCCAGTCAGGAAATAGTCGTTGGCCTTGCAGCCGTAGTCGTAGGCTTCATCGTGATCACAGGTTGGTACCCGGGACATTCCAAGATAAACAGCAAAACCAGGCCGACGACTGCCGCTGGTGCAGCGTACGTCAGGCTCGGGGGCGGAACAAGTAGTGCAAGATTGCGTCCGCGGTGTTGTTATATCCCGAAGTGTGCAAGAAACCCAACGGTCGACCGGCTGTTGAGGTTCAACAGGTCGATGGTTGTGGTTGTTCAACCTCGTTGCCGCAACGTCCGTTCAGGCGGTGGCCGGGCTGCTGGCCGGGCTGGTGGCCGAGGTGCTGGTCGCGTTCACGGGCTGCTCCGGCACGCTGGGAATCCGTCCCGGCCGGCTGTTTGGCCCGATCATTTTGGCCCGATCATTCGGGACGGTCCCGAAGGCTGGGCACGGCTGGTGATCTGGAATGGTTTTCAAGGGCTGGGAAAATCCGGCTGCTCAGCTTCGCGCAGGATCTTCGCGCAAGCGGCGTCCGCGTAGCGGTGGCGCGAATATCATGCGCGTGGTCGCGGCGGAATCCCGCGCACGCAATTCCCGGTGTGCTGAGCGAAGGCCCCGGC
>NZ_CAKJTL010000190.1:0-15548 GCF_917627385.1 Protofrankia sp. CiT1 | reverse complement strand
TCTCAGGGATTATTGATCTTTGGCATGCCCGGTGGGCCCGGGGGCCGTGGAGAGGGGTTCCCGACCCTCCGTCCAGAGCCGGGAACCCCTTGTATCCTCTGACGCTCGAGCGCGCCGCGGGGTTGGCGTCGAAGGCCGGTCAGATCTGGCGGCCCGGTCCTGATCAATCCCGATCGGTATTGATCAGCCTCGATCGGGGTGGACGAGGTCGAACACATACAGGCCTCCGTCGCCGCCGACGACAAGCCGGTCGTCGGTCGAGTACCAGGCGACCGAACGCAGCGGTCCGTCCACTGTCAACGCGGCGATGCACTCGAACGAACCGGTATGCCATACCCGGACCGACTGGTCGTCACCGGTGGTTGCGAGATATCTGCCATCGCGGGTGAAAGCGAGGTCGGTCACTCGGCCCGCGTGGCCGGTGACGGTTCTGGCCGCGGAACCGGTCCGATGATCGAAAACGTGGATGTTGCCGTCGATGGCCCCGCACACGACATCGTGACCGCTCGGCGCCAGCTTCATCACCGCCACCGTGAATCCCTCCCACTGGGTGGTATCCAGTGGTCTTCCGGTCGGGAGGCTCCAGCGCCGGAAGGTGCCGGTGCCGTCGACGGAAACCAGGGTCCTCTCGTCAGCGGTGATGTCGATTGCGCGGACGTACTGTTCGCAGTGCAGGGACGTGGTCGTGCCCCGCCGGATCCGCAGTCGCCTCGTGGTGTCGGCAACCGCGGTCAGGCGGCTGACGTGGATCCATCGGCCGAGCCGTCCGGCGAAGGCTATGTACTGATCCTGTGGACTGATCACTACTTGGGCGGGCGGCTGGACGGACGGCATGCGGGCAAGCGGCTGGCCTGAGCCGGTCTCGTAGAGACGGACGTAGTGGTCCTCCCCGGCGAGGGCGAGGATTTCGCCGTCCCGGCTGACCGCGAGCGAGGTGATTCCGGCGCCGGGCAGGACCCGCAGCTCGAGCCTGCTGGAGGAGTCCACCAGATGGACGCCGTCATGTTCCGCCGCGGCGAACCAGCCGTCGTTCGGGTGCGTCAGCACCGCGGCGGTACTGCCCGCGAAGACCGGCCGCTCGACCGGGCGGAAGCTTCGTCCGGCCCCCGGCCAGGCGCGGGAGGCGTCCCACAACCGGACGGTCGTGTCCTCGCCTGCTGAGATGATGGTTCCGTCCTCGTTGAGGGCGACTGCGGTGACCGGACCGGAGTGTCCGTGCAGGACCGCCCGCCGGTCGTCGTCGGTGAGGTCCCAGACCCGGACCGTTCCGTCGTGGCCGCCCGAGACCAGCCGGTCGAGGCTGGGATGTACGGCCAGTGCAGTCACTTTTCCGGTGTGGCCGGAAAACGAGTGGGTCACCGTGCCGGTGGACCATTTTGTGATCTCTATCCGTCCGCTTTCCTCGCCGACGACGAGCCGTGAGCCGTCCGCGGTCAGCGCCACACAATGGCGCGGGCTCAGCCGTACCTGACGTGCCTGGCTTATATTGGTCGCGAGATTCACGAAATAGAAGACGTCGATCTTGCCGCCGGCGCAGACGATATGGTTCCCATCCGGGCTGAATGCCAGCGGCTTCGCGCTCATGATGCCACGGATGACCCGGCGCTCCTGGCCGGTGTCGACATCGATCACCCGAAGCGAGTCCTGATCGGTGCAGGCATACCAGCGGCCGGTCGGATCAAGCAGCGGTGAGCGGCCGCCCGCGAAGGGACGGGTCACGGTGAGGTCGCCGGCCGCCACGTCCAGCCGCAGCAGGAAACCTTCGCTTGTCGTGAGGAGGAGATACTTCGAATCAGGAGTAAACCGGACGGAGAGGATCAACCCGCTCTTCGCCGGAGGAAAAACCATGCTTTGCTGGCCGCCGCTGGTCTCGCTGACCCGAACGGATGTGTCCGAACCCGCCGCCGCGACCCATCGACCATCCGGACTGGCCGCGATACCAACGACAACGCGTGGGTTGCCGGTGAGGACACGCAGCAGGGCGGGGTCTGGGAGATCGGGCATCGGCCAGGCGGGGGTGATGCGCCCGGCTGGCTGGGCCGCGCTGAAGGTCCGGGCTGCCGCGCCGAAGTCCGGATCATCCCATAACCGGCTGACGAGGGTGGCCGCCTGCGCGTGCGCGGGGTCGGTCGGAGTCAGCAGGTAGGCGTTCTGTTCGATGCGGGTCCGCAGCAGGGGCGCACGCGGGTCCCGGGCCAGCGCCAGGTCCGCGTTGATCGCGGCGACTCCGTGCAGCCGCAGGCGAGCTGTTACCCAGCGTAAGTCAATGACCAGTGCGTCCAGCTCGATCCCTGCCGGGTCACGTGCCGTGTCGTCAGTGGCGCTCTCGGCGGTATCGGCGGTCGTGTCGTCGGCGGTATCGGCGGTATCGGCCGCTGTGTTGTCGATCATGTCGGCCATGCCAGCTATGCTGGCTAGGCGCAGGTGTCCGGCGAGGTGGTTCCACAGGTAGGGCTCGTCGGGCGAAAGCGCCCACCAGGCGGTATGCCCATCCGGTTCGGTTGGGAGGCCGATACGGTGCGCGTCTATCAGCGCGCGGTGCAGCGACGGTAACCGATCAGCGTCACCGCCAGGCCGGTCGGCGGCGTATTCGTGGCGCAACGCGCGGCGGATGTCGTCATGCAGCCGCAGCCCTGGTTCGGTCGCGCCGGCCGCGGTCGCGAGGGCGAGGCGTAACAGGTCGCCGCACAGACGGCTGCTGTCCTGCGGACTCAACTGGTCCAGCTGGGCCCAGAAACGTTCAAGCGTGACATACGGGATCGTCACATCCTCACTGAACACCGCAAGCGCCGTGACGAGCGGCAGGCGATCGTCACCGATCAAGGTCAGGCTGGCCGCGACCGCTGAGCTGACCGCATCGGAGCGCGATTCGCCGTCCGTAAGTGGGGACGGAAGGGTGTTGGACGGTGTTGCGGGCCATGACGGACCGGATGGCGGTGGACCGGACGGCGGTGGAGCGGATAGCGGTGGACCGGATGGCGGTGGACCGGACGGCGGTGGAGCGGCTCGTGACGGTCCGGGGCGTAGTAGTCCGGGGCGGTGCTCCGAAGCGCGTTCCACCCAGGCGACGGCTTCGGCGAGCGTCGTGCCGGCATTCATCCGGGCCCGGAGCTGGCCGTTGACCAAAGAGATCAGCACTGGCCAGCCGCCCGTCATCGACAGCAGGCCCGTCAGGTCCGCGCCTGTCAGGGCGTCCCGTGACAGGCCTGTCGTCAACAGGTCGAATGCCTGGTCAGGTGGCATTTCGTTGACCGCGACCGCTCGTGCGTCGGCCGGGATGATACTGGGAATGCGGGTTGTCATCAACCGTATACAGCCGTGCCCGCCGATGAGAAACGGCTCGATTTGGTCGGTTCGCCACGCGTCGTCCACGACCAGCAGCCGGCGGCCGATTCCACCCGTCGCGTCCTGGCCCGGACGGTCAAGGAGGCGGCCGAGATGGCGCCCGGCCTGGAGCGGGTCGACGAACGTCGGACGCCGCCCGTCGAGCACCTCGGCGAGCTGATTGACACGTCCAGCGAGATCCGGGCCGGAGATCTGCTCGCCGAGCGTCGTCCACAGGATGCCGCCGGAGAACCACTCCAGCACCTCGGGATCGGCACACAGAGCCTGGGCAAGGGTCGTTTTGCCCAGCCCGCCGGCACCGTGCAGCGCCGTGGTCATTGCCACCGGCCTGCCGTCGTGTGCACACAGCAGATCTACCAGCGGCCGGGACAGCTCGGGCCGCGGAATAGGGACCCGGGTCAGCTCTGGAGCCATGTTCACCGGTCCGGAGCGCGTTGCCCCGCTGGCCCCGATGTCCGCGCCGCTCGGGGCAAGTTCGACCAGAGCCTGGTAGAGCGCTCGCTCGAGACCGTCCGGGGTGGTGAAGTAGTGCGCGGTCACTCCGGAGTTCACCACCTCCTGCCGGAACACGGCTTGGCGTGGTCCGTGGTCGAGGTCGATGACGGCTTCCGCCTGGATGCTCGCCTTCTCGTCAAGCAGGAACGCCAGCCGGGGCATGCCGAGCTCAGCGGCCGTCCGGAACTCCAGCTCGGTGTAGGAGATATCGGGTGAGTCTTGGACGGGTGACCCGTAACGGAAGCCGAAAAGACCGACATAGACATCGGCGGTGGCAACCGCCTCCTCGCAGTAGCTGGCCGTTTTACCGTCCCGCGCGGTGAAATAGGCCATGTCGACGATGACATGCCCGGCGCGACTGACCGCCCGCTCGGCGGCATGGACGAACGAACCGGCCGCACCGGTGGGAAACCGCCGCAGCTCGGAGGTATGACTGAGAAATATCCGCAGCACCCTCGTCGCTCTACGCACAGGTGAACGGTACACAGCTGTCGCGGCCCCGGTTTCGGCGGCGCTCTTGGAGGCTCCGGCAACAGGGAACGCCGCATCGCGGGGCTGGGGCACGCACGCCAGCCCCGTTCCTTGATCCACGCTTCTGTCGCGGGCACTCTTATCAGTTCACGGGCCTGTTGATATATGACGTCCGCGCGTAATCACCAGGCGTTCCCGTTCGGTGCGCGCCCCGGTGGCGATCAACCCGCGAGGTACGGGGGAACGCGCGGGTCCACCGTGTTCCCACCGGGACGCGAACAGAAGGTAACGAATTTCGTACCATCGGTGCAAGCTCTCGGCTTTGGCTCGGTGGCAAGCGGTCAGCGGTCAGCGGGTCCGGGTGGGGACGGTCTCGTCGCCGTGGGTGCCAGCCTGGTCGCCGCTCCGGTCGGTGGCGGTAGCACAGGTTCTGACCAGCGTGAAAGCGTCGAAGGGGACGGGCGAGGGGCCGGAGCTGTCGTAGACGGTCACTCGGATGCGGGTTGCGCCGCCAGGTTCGCCCGGATCCACGTCGAAGCCGGCGAATGCGTACGGATGCTCCGGCGCGCGCAGCGCCAGCCAGGGCGCTGGTTCGCGGGCGTGAATCGCGCGAAGCCGCGTCGGGTCGGATTTCCGCGGCTCTCCGCCAACGATCACTCGGCCTTCGGGCGGATCGAACAGCTTGCCGGCTGACGGCGCTGAGGAGCCGCCCGTTCCAAGGACCATGTGGACGGTTCCGGCTGAGGTGTCGATCACATCTGTCTCGTATGACGCCGGCCGCGGCGTGAGCACCTCTGAGCCATCGACCACCCCACGTAGTGGATATGTCCGTTCGTAATGATGCTCGTGCCCACACAGGACAAGGTCCACCTCGAAGGCATCGAACAACGGCAGCCATTCCTGACGGATTCCGAGGTCGGCGCCGTTGTGCTGTGCGGCGCTTGACACGGCGGTCTGGTGCATACAGACAATGATCCAATTAATGCTCGGATCAGCGCGGGCCTGGCGCAGGGTTTTCGCGAGCCAGGACCGTTGCCGGCCGCCACTGTAACCGCGAATGTACATCATGCCAGCGTCCTGATAGCAGATGTCGTCATTCTGCAGGACGACAAAACGCACGCTCGAAACGGTGAAGGCATACCACAGGCCGGCGACAGCCGGGTTCGCGCGGTCAGTGATTTCGCCAACGGCGTCGAGGTCATCAGCGGGATCAGTGCTGTCGGGTAGGAGAAAGCGGCTTTGGTAAGCGCTCAGCCCATGCGCTCCGTTACCGCGTTCGACCTCGTGGTTGCCAGCGGCGGGCATCCACGGGCGGTGCCGAGCGGATATGCTGATCATGTTGAACCAGTCAGACCATGCCCGGAGTGGGTTGCTGCGCTGATTGGCGTACGACAGATCGCCGACGATCAGGGTGAACAGCGGGTTGATGCGTTCGATGCCGGTCACGACGTGCTCGGACGCCGGGGTGCCGAACGGGTCGTAGGCAGCGGACGTTCCTTGATCACCAAAGCAGGTAAACGTGAAGCGCGCCCGGCCGTCGGGTGCCGTCCGCAGCGTCCCACCCTCAACGCGGGCGATCCGGTCATGCAGTACCTCGTACACGTACATGGCATCCGGCTCGAGGTTCCCGAGCAAGGCGTGATGATTGATCACGTCCATGCCGGTGACGCCATCGGTGTACACCCGGGTGACAGCGGGGACCTCGCGATCGAGACCGCCCGGAGGGCTGCCGAAGCGTACCCGCGGGTGGCGGACCATGATCGGTGTCGTCCACGACACGGCCATTGATCTCGCCGGGTCCGGGCCGAACGTCAGATGGATGTGTTCAACGGGAGTTCCCGCGCGCGGGGCCAACTACCCTCCTCGCTTTTTGTCACCATCACCGTTACCGTTGACTGCTGTTGCTGTCTGCTATGCCATGGTGTCAACGCTATCCGGAGGACATGGACGAGTTCCGCCGGCCACACCGACGGGTATCGGACAGCCCGTGAAGGGTTCGGGGCGGTTTGTGGGATGCCGCACAGACGGTATGGCGAACATGGCGAAGGGGCGGCTCCGCTGCCGCGGAACCGCCCCTTCCTGATCCAGGGTCCTACCCGTAAGACGACTCCTACTCGCTGGACTTGGCCAGATCGATCGGCAGCGCGTCAGGCACCTGGTTCGGCTTTGGTTCACCTCGGAAGGTGAACGTGGCGGCCTCGCCTTCGCCCTCGACATCGCCGACGACGATCTCGCCGGGACGCAGCGTCCCGTACAGGATCCTCTCGGACAGGACGTCCTCGATCTCCCGCTGGATCGTCCGGCGCAGCGGCCGGGCGCCCAGCACCGGGTCATAGCCCTTCTTGGCGAGCAGCGCCTTGGCGGCGGGGGTCAGCTCCAGCGCCATGTCCTTGTTCTTCAGCTGGACGTCCACCCGGGCCAGCATGAGGTCCACGATCTGGATGATCTCTTGCTCGGACAGCTGGTGGAAGACGATGATGTCGTCGATCCGGTTCAGGAACTCAGGCCGGAAGTGCTGCTTGAGCTCGTCCTGGACCTTCGCCTTCATCCGCTCGTAATCGATGGCGCCCTGCCCGGTCGCGAACCCGATGCCGGGGCCCTTGGAGATGTCCCGGGTGCCCAGGTTCGACGTCATGATCAGAACGGTGTTCTTGAAGTCCACCAGCCGGCCCTGGGAGTCGGTCAGCCGACCATCCTCCAGGATCTGCAGAAGAGTGTTGAACACATCCGGGTGGGCTTTCTCGACCTCGTCGAACAAGACGACCGAGAACGGCTTGCGGCGCACCCGCTCGGTGAGCTGGCCGCCCTCCTCATACCCGACATAACCGGGCGGAGAACCCACCAGTCGCGAGACCGTGTGCTTCTCCATGTACTCGGACATGTCGAGCTGGATCAGCGAATCCTCGTCACCGAACAAGAACTCCGCCAGCGTCTTGGACAGCTCGGTCTTACCGACACCGGACGGGCCGGCGAAGATGAACGAGCCACCGGGACGCTTCGGGTCCTTCAAGCCCGCGCGGGTACGCCGGATCGCCTGGGAGACAGCCTTGATGGCCTGCTCCTGGCCGATGACACGGCGGTGCAGCTCGTCTTCCATGCGCAGGAGACGGGCGGTCTCCTCCTCGGTGAGCTTGAAGACGGGGATGCCGGTCCAGATCGCCAGCACCTCCGCGATCTCCTCGTCGCCGACCTCGGCGACGACGTCCATGTCGCCGGCCTTCCATTCCTTCTCCCGCTTGGCCTTCTCAGCCAGGAGGGTCTTCTCCTTGTCACGCAGCGACGCGGCCTTCTCGAAATCCTGCGCGTCGATCGCGGACTCCTTGTCCCGGCGGACGCTGGCGATGCGCTCGTCGAACTCGCGCAGGTCCGGCGGAGCGGTCATCCGGCGGATACGCATCCGGGACCCGGCCTCGTCGATGAGGTCGATCGCCTTGTCCGGCAGGAACCGGTCGGAGATGTACCGGTCGGCCAGCGACGCCGCGGCGACCAGCGCGCCGTCGGTGATCGACACCCGGTGGTGCGCCTCGTAGCGGTCGCGTAGGCCCTTGAGGATCTCGATGGTGTGTGCCACCGACGGCTCCGCGACCTGGATGGGCTGGAACCGGCGCTCGAGCGCGGCGTCCTTCTCCAGGTGCTTGCGGTACTCGTCCAGTGTGGTGGCACCGATCGTCTGCAGCTCGCCGCGCGCCAGCATCGGCTTGAGGATGGAGGCGGCGTCGATCGCGCCCTCGGCGGCGCCCGCGCCGACGAGCGTGTGGAGCTCGTCGATGAACAGGATGATGTCGCCGCGGGTGCGGATCTCCTTGAGGACCTTCTTGAGGCGTTCCTCGAAGTCACCGCGGTAGCGGGACCCGGCGACCAGCGCGCCGAGATCGAGGGTGTACAGCTGCTTGTCCTTCAGGGTCTCGGGGACCTCGCCCTTGACGATCGCCTGTGCCAGCCCCTCGACGACCGCGGTCTTGCCGACCCCGGGCTCGCCGATCAGTACCGGGTTGTTCTTCGTCCGGCGTGACAGCACCTGCATGACGCGCTCGATCTCCTTCTCGCGCCCGATGACCGGGTCGAGCTTGGACTCACGAGCGGCCGCGGTGAGGTTACGGCCGAACTGGTCGAGGACCAGCGAAGTCGACGGGGTGCCCTCGGCCGGGGCACCGGCGGTGGCGGGGTCGCCCTTGCCCTGGTAGCCGGACAGGAGCTGGATGACCTGCTGGCGGACCCGGTTGAGGTCGGCGCCGAGCTTGACCAGTACCTGCGCGGCGACGCCTTCGCCCTCACGGATCAGTCCGAGCAGGATGTGCTCGGTGCCGATGTAGTTGTGGCCGAGTTGCAGGGCCTCCCGCAGGGACAGCTCGAGCACCTTCTTGGCCCGGGGCGTGAACGGGATGTGCCCGCTCGGCGCCTGCTGGCCTTGCCCGATGATCTCCTCGACCTGTGACCGAACACCCTCGAGGGAGATCCCGAGCGACTCAAGTGCCTTGGCGGCGACGCCCTCCCCCTCGTGGATCAGTCCGAGCAGGATGTGCTCGGTGCCGATGTAGTTGTGGTTGAGCATCCTGGCTTCTTCCTGAGCCAGGACGACGACCCGACGTGCCCGGTCGGTGAATCTCTCGAACATGTGCGCTCCTTCGAGCGGTGCGACCGACCACACGGCAGCCGGTATCCGCATGCTAGCTCCGCCGAGGCATGTCCCCACGCATCGAACGGAAACCTACCCGCCGGCCTCGCCCTCTTCGTCGTGGACGGCGGGCCAACCGGGACAGTCGGCCCACCAGCGAAGACGTCTTGGTCAACGGTGACCGACCGGGAGCGATTCCGTCCCGCTGTTCCGCCGAGAGCAGAACGAAATCTCATGATTACCGGGTCGGTGTGCCCAGCTACCGGGTGATCGGGTCACACCCGATCATTGGTGGTCAAGGGTCTCGGTCCAGATGTCAGTCGCTTGCCGCTAGTTGCTGAAAGTGATATTCTGTGTACTTTTAGTTAAAATCTTGTATAAAAGATGAAAAATCTTACTTGTTGATTGCGTTACAGTAGCTCATTGTATCCGCTGTTGAGCGGAGGGCAAGTAGTGATCGCCAGACAGCCTTGCGCTGGCTGCCTGGAAAACAAAAGCAAGAGGCTCCGGCTGGTTCGATGGCCGGGATTTTCCGTGCCCCGAACGCTGGATTGGTTATCGGGGGAGCGGCTGACAACAATGCTGATTGTCATGGCTCGGCGCGACCGCGGTGACCGGGCGTGTGGTCTTTATAACCGCAATGCCTGATCGATGATCAACGGATCGCTATCACGCCATGGGGACAAAATTATCTACCAATCAACTTTTTTCAGCCAGAAAATACCCAATATTCAGCTCGCGCTCCTGGCTGGAGGTCGCGCTGCCCGCACCCCTCGGCTCCTGCTAGCATCACCTCTCAGGGCATTTTTTGGGGGATGTCACTACATGCACTATCCGGCTTGCGTCTGCCACGAAGAGCTGCCGATGACCGATTGGGGTCGGTCATCGACGGATCGTCTGGAAGGTAACAGCAGGCCGTGTTGTCACAATCTACCGTACGTTACCGGGAGTCGACTTGTCGACCGATGGAACGGGGGGGAACGCGTGGGGGGATGAACCGGCTCTTAACACCATCGAGTCACCGTCGTCTCCGCTCTGCCACATGGGAGCTCGCTCGCCGCCGATCGTCAGGCGCGGTGGGAGCCGATGGCCCGAAAGCGGCTGTCCGCCGGGGCCTGTTGCCCGGCAAACGGATCGATCCGCGTGGGTGGGGCCACGCGGCCGATCGGCGAGCGGAGCTGGCGATCGCCACCGCTGTCCTGGTCTCCCTTGTTTCGGCCTGTGGAGCATCGGCTGGATCGGCGAGCGTGTCCGGACGAAAAGCGAGCGTGACCGTTTCCCTCGCGGGCCGGCCCCTGAATCCGACGGTCATCCAGCCAGCCAGCCACCTCATCGACACGAATGGATCTCCGTTTGATGTGCGGTCGGGGACCGCGGGCAGGCTGGCGTTCGTGTTTTTCGGCTACACCCACTGCCCGGACGTCTGCCCGACAACGGCAGCCGACATTGCCGCGGCTCTCGGTCAGCAAACCCCGGCCGTTCGGGCCAGGACCACCTTTGTTTTTGTGACGACCGATCCTGAGCGTGACTCGCCGCAGACGATGCGTCGATGGCTTGATCAGTTCGACACATCCTTCATCGGCCTCACTGGAAAATGGGCGGACATCGCTGACTACGCAGCGGCCCTCGGGCTCCCGGTCGTTCCGCCCGAGCAGGCAGCCGATGGGAGCTGGCTGGTTCAGCACGTGTCCCGAGTGACCGCCTTCGCGCCGGATGGCACCGCCCGCGCCGGATATTTTCCCAGCACGACCGTCGCTGACTATTCACATGATATTCCCCTGTTGCTGGAGAATCGGTTGTAGTGGGTGCCTTTCCGTGTACACAGCATGTACGCACGATACGCGCACTGACCGTCGGGGAGGAGATCCGGGACATGCGGAGGACTCGCAGCGGTGACCGGCAAACGCAGCTGTGGCGGGGGCGGCCACTATGAGCCGGCCCGTGTGCGGCGGCAGTCCAGGACCTTTTTCCCGGTAACACCTCGCGGTCCGGCAGCCAGCACGGAACTCGGCGGTTCACCCCCCGATCTTGGGTTGTAGTTGATACCCGTAAGGTGAAAGGAACGACCTTGCTGTCTGCCCTTGTCTCGGCAGCAATCGTTATCATTGCTCTCACGCTGTTCGCGACATCCGGCACCAATCTGTGGTGGATGCTGCACGCATGGCGCACGCCTGAAACGTACCACGAGACCTTCTACCTGCCGGCCATGGGCAAACCCTGCCACAGTTTTTCGATTATCGTTCCCGCCCGCCACGAGAGCGAGGCGGTGTTGAGCGCGACCGTCGCCCGTCTCGTCAGCCAGACGCACCCGCAGGTGGAAATAATTCTGGCTGTCGGCCACGATGACCCATCGACTGTGCAGGTGGTACAGAAAATTGCCGCCGGCCAGCCAGGTCTGAAAATCTCGGTCGACCAGTCCGCAGTCAAGAACAAACCGCGTCAGCTGAACACCGCCCTCGCGGACTGTACCGGCGACATCGTAGGCGTCTTCGACGCGGAGTCACTGGCGGCCGCGGAACTGCTCGCCCATGTTGACGAGGTATTTCAGACGAGTAATGCCGACGTCGTCCAGGGTGCGGTCCAGCTCGTCAACTTCCAGTCCAGCTGGTTTTCTCTCCGCAACTGTCTGGAATATTATTTCTGGTTTCGTTCACGGCTGCATCTGCATGCCCAGAAGCAGTTCATCCCGCTCGGTGGAAACACCGTGTTCGTACGCCGGACGCTGCTCAACGAAGTGAACGGATGGGATGGTAACTGCCTCGCCGAGGACTGCGATCTTGGTGTCCGCTTGTCCGCGCTCGGCCGCAAGGTCAGTGTCGCCTTCGATCCTCGTCTCGTCACCCGAGAGGAGACACCTGACACGATATACGCCCTGGTGAAGCAACGGACCAGGTGGAATCTCGGTTTTATGCAGGTACTCCATAAGGGCGACTGGCGGAAGCTGCCGACCCGCCGGGCGCGGAACCTCGCCCGCTTCACCCTTACGCAACCGATGACACAGGCGTTTTCGGGACTGGTGCTCCCGGTCGCGCTGTTGACTGTCGTGGCCGGTAAGTTCCCGATGGTCGTCACGTTGACCTCCTTTCTGCCGGCTGTCCCGACGATCGCCATGCTCGGCTTCGAGGCGGCTGCGCTCCGGGCATTCGGCCGGGATTACGACTTTCGTATCCGGGTTCGTGACTATGCCAGTCTCGTGTTCTTTATGCCCGCCTATCAGCTGATCCTCTCGTGGGCGGCCGTGAGATCAGCCTTTCGTTTCTTCGCCGGAAACTTCGAGTGGGAGAAGACCGCCCACGCCGGAGCCCATCTGAGTACATCCGCAACCGCCGACGACGCGGCCTGAAGAAAGTCAGGGGGATCCGAACGTGTCCATGACCGCAGTGCTACCGCAGCCAGTCCTGAGCGCCTTACGAACACCCGCGGCGGCGGTCGACCGGCAGCGGCGGCGGTGGCCGGATGTAGCGATCATCATGGGGCTAGTGATGATCACAACCATAGTTCTACTTGTCAACCTCCACGGTTACCCAACTGTCCAGGACGACGAGGGAACCTATCTCTCCCAGGCCGAATGGGTGCGGGCGCACGGCGCGCTGTCGCCATACACCTACTGGTATGACCATCCGCCGTTCGGCTGGATACAGCTGGCCGCGCTTTCCTGGATCCCGGCCTTCCACGGGGGCTCGCTGACGGTCTCGTCTGGGCGCGCCATCATGCTCCTCTACGCCGATGCCTCGGCTGCGCTGCTCTACCTGCTGGCTCGTCGGCTGGATATCCGCCGGCCCTTTGCCGTCCTGGCCGTCCTGCTGTTCGTCTGTTCGCCGATCTCCGTGACCTTTCTGCGTCAGGTGTATCTGGACAACCTCGCGATCCCATGGCTTATCGCGGCCTTCTACTTCGCCTGTACGCCCCGTCAGCACCTCTGGCACTATGTGCTGGCCGGAGTTTTTCTCGCGGTTACCGTGCTGACCAAGGAGACCACCGCCATACTGGTGCCCGCCGTGGCGCTCGCGGGCTGGCAGTCCAGTTACGCGAGGACCCGGGATTTCGCCTCCGTGGGCTTCTGGTCAGGTTTTGTGCTGATTTGCCTGGTATATCCCTTGATGGCTTTATTGAAAAATGAGCTGTTCGCTGGCCCCATCCGTGTGTCGCTGCAGGCCGCGATGGAGTTCCAGTTCGTGAAACGGTCCGGTTCGGGCTCGGTGTTCGACCCGGTTGCGTCGGCTCACGCCACGGCCCTCGGCTGGGTGCAGCTGGACCGGTGGCTGCTGATTCTGGGTGCCCTGAGCGCTCTTTTCGCGCTCACCATCCGTCGGCTTCGCCCGATCGGGCTGGTGGTCGTGCTGCTGGGAATCACCTTGCTACGAAAAGGCTATCTGCCGCAGATGTTCATCATCGTGGCGCTGCCCTTTCTCGCGCTGTGCGTGGGTGGCGTGGTCGACCAGGCGTGGTCGACCACGCGGCGGTGGGGCAAGCCGGCGCGACTGATCGGCGACGGCAGCCTGCTCGCGGCTTTTACCGTCGGCATCGTGGCGCTCGGTGCCGCATGGCAGCCTGGCCTCGCGCGGGCTTTCACATCTTCTAACAATACGGAACACGTCGCGGCCGTAGCTTATCTGCGAACCTCGGCGATCCCACGGGACAGTCGTATCGTCGTGGATAACACGATGTGGCAGGATGTTTACCATGCCGGCTTCTCTTCACCCTGGCATACGATTTGGTACTACAAAGTAGATCTTGACAGTGCGGCAAAGAAAGAGCTGCCGGACGGCTGGCGCGATCTGGACTACATCATCCTCACACCATTCATGCGGCAGGATATTTCGACTCTCGGGCTGACTACGATGGGTATCGCGGTCGAACACTCGCGGGTAGTCGCACGTTTTGGCACGGGTCCGGCCGCGGTTGAGCTCCGAGCGGTGACAAAGTGATCCACAGCCGCGCTGAATCGACGGCGGACAGGCGACAAGCGGCTTTCAAGACTGTCTGAAAACCAGTGGATCTGGGGGTAGCGTGAGTCGAAAAAAGAAACAGGCGGCGGGTGCCGCCGTCGAGTCCCCGTCAGCGTCCCCGCAGGAGCCCGAACCGGGTCCGGCGGAGCGGGCGGCGGTCGATGGGATTCCCGCACAGTATTCAAGAGCGGAATCCGGGCCGCGGCCGCAGCTGACGGTGATCGTGCCGACGCGAAACGAGGCGGGTAACGTGATGCCGCTTCTCAACCGGGTGGACGCGGCGCTCAGCGGTATGGCTGCCGAAGTTCTGTTCGTCGACGACTCCACCGACCACACGCCACAGACTGTGGAAAGCGTTCGGCGGAACTTCAACGTGACGGTCCGTCTTTATCATCGTGCACCGGCTGTCCGTTGGGGGGGACTCGGCGGTGCGGTCGTCGACGGGCTCCGCTCGGCACGCTCTCCTTACGCGGTCGTGATGGACGGCGATCTTCAGCATCCGCCGGAAGCTCTGCCGACGCTGTATGACGCCGCAGTCGCCAATCAGGCGGACATGGTGATCGCCAGTCGCTATCGCGGGAACGGGGACGCCGCCGGACTGGCCAATGGTATGCGCAGGTTTGTGTCGTCCGGCGCAAGTCTTGTCTCCCGGTTGGTTTTCCCCCGCCGGCTGCGGGGTGTGACCGATGTGATGAGTGGATTCTTCCTCGTCCGGGTTGGCGCGCTTCATCTTGATAATCTGCAGCCAAGTGGCTACAAAATTTTGCTTGAGCTGCTCGTCCGCATGGACAAGATCAGTGTAGCGGAGATCCCGTACTCGTTTGCGAAACGGCATACGGGCGAATCCAATGCCTCCGTCCTCGAAGGGCTGCGGTTTGTTCGGCATCTTTTCTGGCTCCGGGTTCCGCGAGCGGCGCGCTTCGCGCTCGTTGGCGCGACGGGGCTATTGCCCAACGTTCTCGGTACCGCCGCACTTGTCCTGCTCGGATTGCATTACACTGTCGCCGCCATAGCGGCTACGCAAATCGCGAACGGGTGGAACTTCCTCGGCTGTGAACTACTCGTCTGGCCCGACAAAAAGGGCTCCTGGCGGCACCGGATCGGGCCCTTCATGCTGCTTAACAGCAGCGATCTGTTCCTGCGGCTGCCACTGCTCGCCTTTTTTGTCGAAAAGTGGGGCCTGAGCGTTATGGCTGGCACTCTGCTGACGCTGGCCATCGCGTTCGCGTTACGATTTCTGCTTATCGACCGGTTGGTCTACCGGCGCCGTGGGAAGAAAGCCACCGGACACCTGCCCGAAACGGCGATCATGGTTGAGCGGGAGGCATTTGAAAACGTGTTAGCCGAACATACGGCATGAACCCGCAAGCGGCGGCTGCCGATGGTCCAGCTGGGACCTCCGACAGCCCAGCCCGGACAACCGCGGCAAGTCCCACAGCCTTGCCGGCAGTTTACCGCCCCACTGCTGGTGGGGACCTGGGCGGCTGCCCCGAGAACTCTGGAGAAGATGATTGTCGATGACAGGTCCTGAAAATATCGGGCGCCGTCGCCGATGGCGGCGCTGGCAAACTGCCAGATCACTCGGCGCGCTATCCGTGGCGGTCATGTTCACGGCGCTTCTCGGGCCCGTGGCAGCCGCGCCACGGGTGGCCCTGGCTGCCGCGACGAATATG
>NZ_CAKJTL010000189.1:23752-37955 GCF_917627385.1 Protofrankia sp. CiT1 | reverse complement strand
ACAGGCGAACGTGACGACGCCGGTGATTCCGGCCGGGGTGGACATGCTCGCGTGGGGTGTCTCGCTGGCGGGGAACGGCACGTTGACCACGGATGACTACTCCCAGATCGAACACTCCACCTGCACGGCGGGTGATGCGTGCACCAAGGGCTCATGGCAGGTGCTCAGCTACCAGTCACCTGTCCGGGCCATCCATGCCGCACTTCTCAAGAATGGTAACGTGCTGCTCATCGCGGGGTCGGGTAATGACCCTAACCAGTTCGCGGCCGGTACCTTCAAGACGTCGGTGTGGAATCCCACCACGGGCGCCTTCGCCAATGTCTCCACTCCTGATGACTTCTTCTGTACCGGTCACGTCCAGCTTACCGACGGTCGACTGCTGGTGATGGGTGGGAACAAGGCGTACCCGACCGCGGACCACGGCTACGAAGGCATCAAGTCCTCCTATACCTTCGATCCGGCGACGAATCAGTACGTGCGGGTGAACGATCTCAACACGGGTCACTGGTATCCGTCCGCCACGGAGCTCGGTAACGGTGACGTGATCTCGCTCGGCGGGCTGGACGAGAACGGCAACGGTTCAGTCGAGGTCGAGCGCTTCTACAGTGCCAGCGGACAGTGGAACAAGCCGCGGCCGACCCAGACCTACCGTTTCTGGGGGCTGTACCCAGCAATGATTCTTCTGCAGGACGGCCGGTTGTTCTACACCGGATCACACGTGTTCGGCAACAACGTCAACGGTGGCCCCGGGGCTAATCTTTACAACGTTGACACCGGTCAGGTGACCGATGTGCCCGGACTCCGGCTGAAAGATCAGCGGGACCAGTCGATGTCGGTTCTGCTGCCACCGGCGCAGGCCCAACGCGTCGCCACCTTCGGCGGGGGAAACATCGAGACCAACGTTGACGCGAACAACACGATGGATCTCATCGATCTGTCCAAGGCGAATCCGGCCTATGTTCCTGGTGCGAACCTGCCGACCGGCAAGATGTACGTCTCCGCGGTCATCCTCCCGGATGGGAAGGTGTTCGAGACTGGTGGCGGCCTACATAATCGGGCCGACCCGGTGTACGAGGCGTCGATGTACGATCCGGTCGCGAACAGCTTCACACCGATGGCCACCGACCCGATTCCGAGGACGTACCATTCGTCGGCACTGCTGCTGCCGGACGGCCATGTTCTCGCGATCGGGAACAATCCGGGTGACGGTTCGTTCGACATGCGGATCTCGATCTACACGCCACCTTACCTGTTGAACGGGATCCGACCGACGATCACGGCGGCGGCGGCCACGTGGGCCTATGGTTCGACCCAGTCGGTGGGCACGACGTCCAACGTCGTCATCAAGTCCGCGCAGCTGATCCGGCCGGCGGCGGTAACGCACTCGTCGGACCCGAACCAGCGTTCGGTGGACCTCCCCATAACCGTCAACAACGACGGTCAGCTGACAGTGACGCTCACCGCCAACGCAAACATTGCCCCGCCCGGCGATTACATGTTGTTCGTCACCGATGCCAACAACATTCCGTCGGTCGCTCGCTGGGTGCATGTGGGATGAGACGGGCTACCGGAAGGAGCAGAGCCCTCATGGCCGATGAACCGGGAAGACTCGACCGTGTCCTCAGGCGGAGTATGGTCGCGGTGTTCCTCGCCGTCGCGGTGACGGTGGTGGGAAACACCGATACGGGAGTTTCCAGCGCCGCGACACCCAGGCCGGCGGCGGCCACGTCCCCATATGTGGCCACCGCCAGTCCGGGTGCCGGCACGGCCCCTGGCGGCGCCGTATCCGCCAGCCCCGGGGTGACGATCACGGGTTCGCCGGCGCCGGCTCCGGGCTTGTTGCCAACAACGAGCGATCAGCGGGTGACCCCGGTACCGGCGGTCAGGCTTACCAGCGAGTACGTCGATGGGTGTGATCACCACTATGGGCTGCCGACCCAGTGCGTCCCGGTGAACTTCCCACCGGGCACTCATGACCGCTGCCAGTGGCTGCGGCAGCACGGCCTGGGCCCGATACCGGTGAACAAGCGCGATCAACTGAAGCTGGACACGAACGGGGACGGCACGGCCTGCGGGCCCGGGGACGCCTGACATCCATCCCGACAGTGGCCGTGCTGATCCGGCCAACAGATCGGATCAGCACGGCCGGATGGACCGGGGCCTGACGGCGGGCGGAGCCGATGGCCGATTCAGTCCGGCCCACCATTCCAGGACATGACGACGCGAGACACGGCCATGGGGAGTTCGGTGTCGAAGACAGTGAGAGTGGTCATTATGTGCACGCTGCTCGTGGCCGCGTGCTCGTCAGGTCGTGCTTCGGGCGGCGGCAGCGCCATGACCGGTACGGCAGCGACTGTCGCGGGCACGGTAGCCTCGCCCGCCGCGGGGGCGATCGCCGGGGCGGGCCAGTCCGCCCCCACGCTGCCTGCCGACCCCCAGATCGCTCCCGCGCAGCCGGGCACACCAGGCGACCTCAGCGCGTCGGAGCTGATCGCTCAGCTCAAGGCTTCTGGGCTTCCGGTGACATCGAGCATTGTCTATACGGCTGCGACGGACAGTGACCATCTTTTCGGTCAATCGAGTGGCTACATCTCCAAGGCAGCCTTCGTCGACAGCCGGGTACCCCGCGACGGGCTGCCGGACACGAATCCGGGAAGCGTCTGGCTGGGCGGTTGCGTGGAGGTCTTCCGCACTCCCGCCGACGCTCAGCAGCGACAGCGTTTCCTCATGTCGCAGGCTGTGGACCCGGCGAAGGCCGAGTACATCTACGTGCGCGGTCCCGTCCTTCTCCGCGTCTCGCACGAGCTCGACGTCAGCTATGCGGATGGCTATGGCAAGATCCTGCAACGGACGGGATGACACGGTCGCCGCCATCGCCGGCTCGGTTACTTTGTGGCATTAATTCAGCCTATGGGGCATCCGGTTGATGCCTCCTGAGGGCAGCCCCGTAGGCTGTGCCCACTGATCTCGATCAGACGGGACCTGCTTGTGACCGCAAAGCTTGCTCGTACCGGCCCCGCGACTGTCGGCTTCATGTCACTCGTGACCGCGGCCTTCCTCGGTTTAGCCGGTTGCCAGCCCCCGACGCGGGCCGTCTCCCAGCCAGCCGCGGGTGCGTCGGCGTCATCATCCACTCTACCGGTCGCCCTGGCGTCGGCCGCGGGCAGCAACGGGCGGCCCGGGGCCGGCCCGGCGGTCGGTGAGGCGTCTTCGGCGCCACCGGCATCGACAGCGTCGCCGGCCATGCGGGTGACCACGTCCCCGGGGATCCCGCCGAGCCTCGTATCGCCGCCGTCAGCCCCGCTCGCCTCGCCACCCACCGCGAACAGCTCCGGAAAGCTTCTTTTCGGCCTCGGACCGGCTCTGGACAGCGACGCGGCGTCACCCATCGCGGCCGGGCTCGGAATGTTCACCACCTGGTACAACTCGCCCAGCGACCTCGGATTCCTCCGAGATTGGGCGAGCAATCGAATTCCGCAGACCTATGCGTCCGGCCGTTCGATTCATCTCGTGGTCTGGCTTGACGGAACCGGCAAGGTCGGTACCAACCAGACCTCCCATGGCCCGGCCTGTGGCCGCGACTACCCGCTGTCCACAGCTTTTCTCGATGACGCCCGCCAGCTTGCTGATATCTTCAAGGGCGCGGCCGGTGGTCCACCGCTCTATGTCACGCTGTTCACGGAGTTCCAGACCTACGCCTGCCAGACCAACGCCTGGGCGCCGAGCCCGGAGGTGACGAACTACTACCTTGCCCTCAAGGACAAATACCTGGCGGCAATGTCCATCTTCCACTCGGTGGCTCCGAACGCCAAGGTCTCCTTGGGCTGGGGAGGCTGGCAGGCCCGTTACGACGACCCGAGTACGGGCGGCGGCCGGTCGATGTTCCCCTACTTCGCGGACGTGATGCGCCAGTCTGACTTCCAGAGCTTCCAGGCAATGCAGTCGGACTCGAACAGCCAGGACATCCTGGACATGACTCGGATGCTTGGGCAGTACGGTCCCGTCATGGTGGCTCACTTCAAGCCGGATAACGGTTCTCAGAAAACGTGGACCGCCGATCTGAGAACCTTGTTCACCGACGCCTATATTCGGCAGGCGACATCCATGGGCCTGTTCGCACTCAGTTTCATGGACCAGGTGAATCTCGCCGCCGACCCGACCGCGCTCTCGCTGGTGCGGTCCGGGATCGACAAATATGGTGTATTGCCCGCAGCCAGATGACCGCTACGCCTCCCGGCAGCCGATGACAGAAATGGCCCCGTCCCGCGAGCGGTCCTTTCTATGTCCTTCCAAGGCTGCCGGGAGTGTTGGTGCCCACCGGCGACGCGGACGGACAGGATCGCGCGGCCGGTGGCTGACCGGCGGTTCCAGGCTGCCGACCGTGTTAGGGCGTGTTTCGAATCTGTGCTGGCGTGACATTACGCACCAGGGTGAGCAGGCCGGCGGAGCCGGGCATCCAAGCAGTGCCGTAGCGCATCGAAGCCTCGCGCTGTCGCATATATGTCACTCATAACTTCAGGCACAACGGAAGGCCAAACACAGGCCCCGGTAAGGATGTCTGTGGCGCGGTTCATAGCTTGTAAACAGCATCCGGTTGGCGAATCCGTTTTGATGACGCTAAGTAGTTTTCGCACGTCAGCGCATTACTGACGGTAGTATTGGTCGATTTCGCGACGTGATCATCAGCGATGAAAACCAACCGATACGTGTGGGTAACATCTCGGCTGCCCATGGCCTCGATCAGCTCCTGGTACGTTCGCTGCACACCGGAACGATTTGCACCTTGCACCTTCGGGCCGCCGGTGGCGCGAAAGAGGATGATCGCGCCACCTTTGGCCCACCTTGCACCTTGCACCTTCGGGCCGCCGGTGGCGCGAAAGAGGATGATCGCGCCACCTTTGGCCCACCTTGCACCTTCGGGCCGCGAGCCCATCAGCGGAGTTGATCCGGGGAGCCATATTCGTAGTTCTTGTCCCGACTTCTTACTGAAACCAACCTGTCGGATGCCTGTCAGCCGAGCTGTTTTCGTTCTGATCCGGCTGGGTCGGAAACTTATCGAGGTGGGTACTTCCCGCCTGACCTGATCTCTTCGGCGACAGCATTCGCGGTGGGCCGAATCCGCCTGGTGCGGATTTCGGGAGACTGGCCGCCGACACCGAGCATGCTGGTTTTGTGCTGGGTTTTTCCGGCGGGAGTCCCGGGAGCGCGTTTGGGGGCCCGGGTGAAGCCGGTGAACAGCAAAGGAGCGCGACAACAGCTGACCTGCCAGGCCGGGAAATCCCGGTCATGGCATCTGACGTACCCAGTGGACGGTTGCCGCGTCGGCCGCCGTCCCGAACGGGGGGAGACCAGCGGATGAGCATGCCTGACGAGCGCATTTTCGATGCGCAGCTGGTAGACCTGGTGCCGCGGCCACGAGCTTCCTCGGCGGTGCTTTCGAGCATGCGCACCACAGCCGTGACCGGCCACCGACTGGACGAGCAAGTAATGGTGTCGGTGGTAGTGCCGACTCGGAACGAGGCCGCGAATATCGAGGCGCTCCTGCGCCGGCTTGACGCCGCGCTGGCCGATCTGCCCAGCGAGATTATCTTTGTCGACGATTCGGACGATGCCACACCGGAGATCATAAATGCGCTCCGTGGTTCGGTCCGCATACGGGTCCGTATCCATCACCGTCCCGCGCCCTACCGGGTAGGCGGACTTGGCGGAGCTGTTACCGAAGGCATTCGACTATGCCGCGCCGACTATGCTGTGATCATCGATGGTGATCTGCAGCATCCACCGGAGGTGATTCCCGAACTTTTTGCCGCGGCTGGCGCGGGAGATGTCGATGTTGTTATCGGTAGCCGGTACGCCAACGGCGGTAGTGCCCCGGGCTTGGCGAACAGTGGCCGCCGACTTGTGTCATCCGGCGCGAACCTGCTGTCCCGCATACTTTTCCCGCTGCGCCTGCGTGGTGTGTCGGACGTCATGAGCGGGTTCTTCCTCGTCCGCATCGCGGCGCTGGACCTCGACCAGCTCCGTCCGGACGGGTACAAGATCCTGCTTGAGCTGCTGGTCCGGGCCGGCCGGTTGCGGGTCGTCGAGGTCGGTTATGTATTCGGTGAACGTCATGCCGGAACATCGAACGCTTCGGCGTCGGAGGGCGTCCGCTTTATGCGGCTGCTCTTGTCGCTCCGGCTGCCACGGGCGGCACGGTTTGTGCTCGTAGGCGTCTCCGGGATATTGCCGAATGTTTTTGGAACAGCGCTTCTGCACCACGCTGGAATGCATTATCTGCCAGCCGCGGTGATCGCTACACAGGTTGCCATCCTGTGGAACTTCGCCGGTTGTGACCTGTTTGTCTGGGAGCGCGGAAAACAGTCAGTGATTCGACGGTACGTGTCGTTCGCCTTGTTGAACAACGTCGATCTCGTCGTCCGTCTGCCGCTGCTCGGAATTTTTGTGGACCGTTGGCATACAAGTATCGGGGCAGCCACTCTCGCTACTTTGGCAATCGTTGTCAGTGTTCGTTACGTGTTGGTCGACCGGATTGTCTACAGCGAGCATAGGCGTACGGCGCGGAGTTTTTTCCGCGGGCCTCGACGGTCGGCAGCCGGCACCGCCGGGGAGGCTTAGGAATGATCCGGCGAAAAATTTCGGTCAGGAGCAACGGAAATGTTTAGGGGAAGACGCCGGAGGTTGGGGCACCGGCGTGTCCTGACTGGGCTCCTCGCTATCCTCTCCATCCAGTTCGCTGTGCTAGCCGTCGTCGACCCAGGCACGGCGAAGGCGGTCACCTGCCCGGACACACAATGGGCCGCCGACTACTTCGCCAACATGACGCTGTCCGGGCCGGCAGCGGGTTCGCGTTGTGACCGCGACATCAGTTTTGACTGGGGGGAGACGGGCCCCGGGATCGGTGGCCTCGGCGGGTCCGGCTATTCGGTCCGGTGGAGCCGGACGCTCTATCTGGATTCGGGTGAGTACGGCTTCACCGCGACCGCCGACGACGGAATCCGGGTACTCCTGGACGGCGCCACTGTCATAACCGGGTGGAAGGACCAGGGACCGACCACCTACACCGCGAACCCCTCGGTGACTGCCGGTGAGCACACGATTGTCGTGGAGTACTACCAGAACGCTGGAGGCGCCGTCGCTCAGTTCAGTTACGCACCACCGGTGCCGCCCCCACCGACCTGTGCGCCCACCCAGTGGACGGCTTCGTATTTCTCCGGAATCACCCTCACGGGTACCCCGCGCGGGCGGTGCGAGGATGCCATCAGCCATGACTGGGGGAACGGTGCACCGGACGTCCCCGGTATCAATGCGGACAACTTCTCGGTCCGGTGGGTCCGGACCGAGAAGTTTGCGGCCGGGACCGTCACGTTCACCGCCGAAGCTGACGACGGTATTCGGGTCTATGTCGATGACACATTGGTGATCGACCAGTGGCGGGACCAGGGGCCGACCACTTTCACCGCCAGCCCGACGGTCACGGCGGGCGACCATACGGTCAAGGTCGAGTACTTCGAACACGGCGGTGGTGCGGTTGCACGGGTGTCGTACGCCGCCATGGCTCCGCCTTCGTCGCTGACCTGCCTGTCCACCCAGTGGGCCGCGTCCTACTTCCCCAACAGAATCCTGTCGGGAGCGCCGAAGGCCGAACGCTGTGAGGGCACACTCAGCCACGATTTCGGTGAGAAGGGGCCGGGGGTGGACGGCATCGGAGCGTACAACTTCTCCGCGCGCTGGAGCCGGACTGACCAGTTCCGAGCTGGGAACAGCACGCTCACGGTGACGGCTGACGATGGCGTGCGCGTCTACGTCGACGGCACGCTTGCCATCAACCAATGGCAGGACCAGGGGCCGACGACCTACACGGCGACAGTGCCCGTCACCGCCGGGAAACACGTGGTCAGCGTCGAGTACTACCAGGGCGGTGGCAGCGGGCTTGTGCGGGCCGGTTACACCGGTGGGGGAGCCGCGGGGGAACTGCCACCACCGCCACCGGGTGGTTGCACGGGCGACTGCCAGGGCTCCTGGCAGACCCTGCCGTACGACTCCCCGGTGCGTTCGGTGCATGCCACCGTGCTGCGTACAGGGAACGTTCTGCTTGTTGCCGGATCTGGTAACAACGGGGCAGCGGCCGCGAAGAACCAGTTCGTCTCCAAGGTCTGGAACCCGTCAACCGGTGAGTTCGCCGATGTTCCCACGCAAGAGGACCTGTTCTGCGTCGGGCACACCCAGCTGGCTGACGGACGAATCCTGCTGGCCGGCGGCACACTCGCGTACCCGACACCCACAACCAACTACAAGGGTCTCGCGAGCAGCTACATCTTTGACCCGGTGGCCGGTACCTATACCAAGACAAATGACACGCCGGGGGGCGGGCACTGGTACCCCTCCCTAGTGAACCTCGGTAACGGTGACGTGTTCGCCACCGGCGGGCTCAACGAGAACGGATCCGGAAACGTCGCGGTCGAGATGTTCGACTCCAAGAAAGGCCAGTGGAAGCCCTTCAACAACGTGCCGCAGACGTATTTCTACTGGGGTCTCTATCCGACCATGGTGCTGATGTCGGACGGCCGGCTCTTCTACGGCGGTACGCACACCTTCGGCAACGCGCTCCCGAACACCTCCGGGTCGGAGATCTACGATGTCGACACTGGAACAATCACCGATGTCCCGGGGCTGCGGGATATCGACTTCCGGGATCAGGGCGCCACGGTTCTGCTGCCGCCGGCGCAGGCCCAGAAGGTTGCGAACTTCGGCGGCGGCAACTCCTACAGTGATCTGGACCCGACGAACCACACGGACATCATCGATCTCAGCAAGGATGATCCACAGTGGACGGCCGGGCCGGACCTGCCGGCGGCCAAGATGTACGTGAGCGCCGTCATTCTGCCCGACGGCAAGGTGTTCGAGACCGGCGGCGCGAAGCACAACTATCCCGAGTTCGCCGTGCACGAGGCGTCCATCTACGACCCAGCGGCCAACGCGTTCACGTCGCTGCCGGCGGACCCGGCCGATCGGATGTACCACTCGGAGGCGTTCCTGCTGCCGGACGGCCGGGTGGCGACGATCGGGAACAATCCGGCTACCGGCGAATTCGATCTGGGTATTTCGATCTACTCCCCTTGGTACATGTCCAGGGATCGCCCGACAATTTCCAACGCTGCCGACCAGTTCGACTACGGGTCGGCGCAGAAGCTGACAGTGAGCGGGAACATCGGTCGCGTCACACTGATCCGCCCAGCGTCGGTGACCCATCAGTCCGACCCGAACCAGCGCAGTGTCGACCTGCCGCTGTCCGGAACGGGCCAGGATGTCAGCGTGACAGTGCCGGACAATCCCAACCTGCTGCCAGCCGGCTATTACATGATGTTCGCCCAGGATATGAACGGGGTACCGTCCGTGGCTAAGTGGGTGCATGTCGGATGACCAGAAAAAGAATTCTGCTCGGCATGACCGCCGTGGCATGCGTCGCTGCTGGGCTGCTCGTCGCCCTGCGGGTGACCGAGCCGAACTCGGCCATGCCGGCCGGCGGACACGTCCGCCAGGTCGCGGTTGAGCATTCCTGGGGCCCAGGTAACCGGGATCTCAGCGGTCGGGTGCAGCCGCATGGAAATGGTCGCCCCTCCCCGGCGACGCTGTGGGTGGACGGGTGTGACCACAATTACGCGGACGCGGCGGGTAATTCCAGTGTCTGCGTCCCGAAGACCGCTCCCGGCGGCCACGCGGTCGACTGTGCCTTTCTGCGAGCGGCCGGATTCGGCCCGCTCAAAGTGATCGGCACGGACAGCAAGCATCTCGCCGGCCCTGGCAATACGGCACCCCGCGGTACGACCGTCTGCGCCGGGTAACCCCAGAAAGGCTGCGGAATGCCACTGCGATTCGATGTTCCTTCCGGGCGTCGGCGACCCACCCGTCACTGGATCGTGGCCGTGGCATTGTGCTGTCTCGCCGGGTGTGCCGTCTCGTCGACGGGTACGGCCGCACACCCGGCGGACACCGGCTCATCGCCGCCCGCACCGGCGCTGGCGCGATCGTCCGCACGCCCGTCATCCGTCGTTGGGACGGCGGCGGATGGCTGGCATGGCACCGCCGTGCGGGTTTCCCGGCCCCGGCCGTCGTTCACCCTGGCCGACCTCTCCGGCCGGAGCTTCGACTTCGCGAAGGAAACGGCTGGCCGGGCCACACTGCTGTTCTTCGGCTACACGAACTGCCCGGATGTCTGCCCGACGACAATGGCTGACATCGCCGCGGCCAAGCAACTGGTGAGCTCGCCCGTCGGCTCCGCAATAATGGTCGTCTTCGTTACGACCGACCCCGGCCGGGACACCGCGGGAGTACTCCGTCGATGGTTGAACCAGTTTGATCCCACATTCATCGGGCTCACCGGTTCACCAGCACAGCTTGCTGCTGCCCAAAAGGCCGCTGGCGTGCCGCTCGCGAGTGCGCAACAGGTGCCGGGCGGTCAGTACGACGTGGTGCACGCGGCCCAGGTCGCCGGCTACGGTGCCGATAACACCGAGCATGTTCGCTACTTTTCCGATACCACGGTCGCGGATTATGCGGCGGACCTCCCCCGGCTGGTAGCCGTTTCGTGAGAATTCGCCAATCCCGGCCGGAGCGGGCCGTTTACATTGCGTGTCCCGCGGGCCTACTAGACAATTCAGGTAGGAATCTGTGAACTCCATCCATGCGCCTGCTCCAGCACCGTCGCCGCGAGCCCGTTTGGAGAGCCTGCCCGGACGGCTGCGTTTCGCGGTCGGCGGTGGGACGAGCGTGTTCGTCCGCGTCACGGTGCTGGTCGTGTTCGCGTGGTTTCTCGGCGTGGGTGACCGGGCCGCGTACGGGTATTCAGCAGTAGCTTCGGCACTTCTCCTGCGGGGTCTGGGACATGATTTCACCCGGCGTCGCCAAAACGGGAACTGGTTCTGGTCCGTCGCCGCCCGCGGCTCGACCGAGACGGTCGGCTGGCTCATTTTCGTCGAGCTGGCCAGAACCGACCACGGCGCCACGGTCATCGGCCAGGCCAGCATGCGCCACCTGTTTGCTGCCCTGGTGAGCGCGGCGGTGGTGGCCTTCACCTACCCGTTGGTCTGTGACTGGCTTGTCCTCGGATCCACCGCGGACACCCCGCTGTTTCGTTTCTTTCGAGGCTGTCTCGCCTTGTCGACAGTACCGCTAGTCGTGGTGACGGCCAATGCGTTGTATCCGCATCGCGACGGCGTGGTACTCGTCGGCTGGAGCACGGTGTCGCTCGCGATGCTGTTCGTCGCCGGCCTGACCCTGGCCCGAGCGCAGTACAGCTGGCAGCGGCCGGAGCGGGTTGACCACGTGAACCTGGAGGACCGCGCGCCGGCTCGGCACACTTTTTCACTGATCGTGCCCGCGCGGGAGGAGCCCGTCCTCGGGCGCACCCTTGCCCAGGTGCTGGCCGGTTCCTATCCAGCGGATCTTTTCGATCTCGTTGTCGTCGTGTCCGACGATGAGGTTGACCGGGAGACACGTGCGGTGGCGCAGGAGTTTGCCGACAGCCATCCCAACGTGCGGGTGGTGACACCGCGCAGCGCAATGCGCAGCAAGCCGCTCTCACTCGAGGACGCGCGGCGGTACTGCCGCGGTGATCTGATCGGTATCGTAGACGCGGAGTCATTGATCGCGGACGGTCTGCTCGGTTACGTGAACACGCTGGCCAGCCATCATCCCGAGGTCGGGATTTTCCAAGGCGGTGTCCAGCTGATGAATTTCCGCGGGACGGGCTGGCGACGACCGGAGTCAGCCGGGCTGTTGCGCGCTGTGACCTCGTGGTGCAACAGCGCCACATCATGGTGGCGGGCACGTAACTGCCTTGAGTACTACATCTGGTTCATGTCGAGGCTGCGCTACCAGGCGGTGGCGCGTTTCATTCCGCTCGGTGGCAACACGGTCTTCATCCGGCGCGAGGTCCTCAACCAGTTGGGCGGCTGGGATGTCTCCTGCCTGACCGAGGACTGTGATCTCGGTGTACGAGCCTCGGTGGCAGGCGTCGAGACCATGGTCTTCTATCATCCGGAGCTCACCACCCGCGAAGAGACACCGGAGACACTGGGCAAACTGGTGGTCCAGCGGACCCGGTGGATGATGGGTTTCATCCAGGTGTTCCAAAAAGGCGACTGGCGTCAGCTCCCGGGGCGGCGCCGGCGAGCGCTCGCCGTTGAAATGCTGTTGATGCCATTTTTCCAGGCAGCCGCCGGGCTGGCGTTGCCGACGTCTGTGCTACTCACATTTTTTCTGTCGGCTCCGGTGGGGCTTGTGATTATCTTCTGGCTCCCGCTGCTGGCAATGGTCATGATGACCATGATGGAACAGGCCGCTTTCCGGGAGTTTGCTGATGCATATCAGCTCAAGGTAGGATTTCTCGACAGTGCCCGATTGCTGGTGAGCGCGCCGGTGTATCAGCTGGTCCTGTCCGCGGCGGCGCTGCGCGCTATGGTGCGGCTGCTCCAGGGCAAGGTCCAGTGGGAGAAGACCACACATGTCGGTGCCCACCACGTGGTGATACCGGGTACCGCCGAGCTCAAAGGGGTTTCGTGACCACGACCACGCTGCCGGTCGCGCCCCCGGGCACTGTCGCCGACGGCGGTGCTTCTCGGGCCGGCCGGGCACCCGGGGACCGCGTTACCGTCACCCGAGCGCGTATCGCCGGCTGGCTGTCCCGCCACTGGCGGAGTCTGGCTCTGCTGACAGCGCTTCTCGTCGTCTGTGGGCTGGTGCACGGACTCAACCTCGATGGCTGGCCGGGCCGGATCAACGATGACGAGGGCACGTACGCGGCCCAGGCATACGCCATGCAGTACCGGGGCCAGATCACCCACTACACGTATTGGTATGACCATCCTTTCGGCGGCTGGCTGCTCATAGCCGTCTACACGACCGTCACAAACGCATTCGAGCGGGCGCCGTCGGCGGTGACGGCCGCGCGTGAGTGCATGCTCGTCGTCCACCTGGTCAGTTGCGCGCTCCTGTACCTGCTTGCCCGCCGTCTCGGGTTTCGCCGTGTTTTCGCCGGTCTCGCTGTCGGGTTGTTCTCCCTGGCACCGCTCGCGGTGTGGTATCAGCGGCTTGCGTTCCTCGACAACATCGCGGTGCTGTGGGTGCTGGCAGCGCTGGTCTGCGCGGTGTCAACACGCCGCAGCGTGGGGGCAGCCGTCGCCTCCGGCGTCTTCATGGCGTTCGCCTTCTGGTCGAAGGAAACGTCCCTGATGCTCCTGCCGGGCGTCTACCTTCTGCTCCGGCAGAATCGCGACCCGCGTAACTGGCGGTTCGTGCGCCGCAATTTCCTCGGGTTCCTGACGCTGATCTGTGGGATCTACGTCCTGTACGCGGTGGCGAAGAACGAGCTGTTCGAGGGGACGGGTCACGTCTCGCTCATCCGGGCGGTCACATGGCAGCTCTTCGAGCGGACCGCGAGCGGAAGCCTGCTGCAGGCGGGTAGCGGCACACAGGGCATGGCCGGTCTGTGGCTGCACATGGATCCCTATCTGCTGGGTGCCGGCGTCGTCACCGCAATCCCGGCACTTTTCGTCAGGCGTCTTCGGATGGTCGCGGCGCTCCTGCTGATCCAGGTTGTCTTCATGTTCCGCGACGGCTACATGCCGTATGCCTATGTGACGGCGATGTTGCCGTTCGCGGCACTGTGCGCGGCCGGCATGCTGGACGTGACCCTTCCCCGCGGACCGGTAGGCGGCGCACCCGACAGCGTGGACCGCGAGCCGCACACGCTTGCCAGCCGGCGCCGGGTCGCCGCGGCCAGGGCCACCCGACTGGCCCTGGTGGTCGGCGTGGTGATCGCTGGATTGGTGGCGCTGCCCGGCGAGTGGGCGCCGAAGCTGGGTACGGCGCTGACCGCCGATGACAGCAAGCCGAGCCGGGACGCTGCGCGTTGGTATATCGAGAACATTCCCAATGGTCACACCGTCGTGACCGATGACAACATCTGGACCGATCTCGTGATTGCGGGCAAGAAGCCGGACCCAATCTGGTTCTATAAACTTGATCTTGACCCCGCGGTTCGCGGGAAACTGAAGAACGGCTGGCAGGACGTTGACTACTTCGTTCTCGGTCAGCTGATGCCGTCGACTCTTCATGATCTGCCGCTGGTGGCCGAGGGGCTGCGGCACTCGGTCGTGGTGAAGTCGTTCGGGCCGGATGGGCAGATCACGGTCCGTAAGGT
>NZ_CAKJTL010000189.1:0-23204 GCF_917627385.1 Protofrankia sp. CiT1 | reverse complement strand
CCGGGCGCTCTAAGTCGGGTTGTCCGGTCGAGGTGGCAGCCCCGCCGGGCTGCTGACCCGCGGGCGCCGGTGCGTCCATGAGCACCCTGTCCGGCGCGCTGGCGTTCCGGTTCCGTCTGCGGGATCGGGCGGGGTTAGGATTACCCCATCGCGTTGAGGGATGTATGGGTGATTTTGTGATGCTGTTCAGCGGGTGTCGGCATGTGGCGGCGTCCACCTCGTGATCATCAACGAGGCGCAGGTGGCCGAGGCGCTCCCCAGCTACGAGTTGGGCGCCAAGCTGGGCGCGGGCGCCTTCGGGCTGGTGTTAGCGGGCCGGCACCGCGACCTTGATCGCAATGTTGCGATCAAGGTGCTGTCTCCGGCGCAGGAGAACGCGCCAGGCGGTTTCAAAGCCGAGGCACGGATCCTCGCCGCGATGGATCATCCGCATGTCGTGCGGGTCTACGATTACGTCGAGGCCGACGAGCTGCATCTGATCGTCATGGAGTTGCTGGGTGGGGGGACGCTGACCCGTCGGCGGGCGGGCATCCCACCGGAGGGTGCCTGCGCGGTCGGTCTGGCGGTGGCCGCGGCGCTGACCTGCGCGCATGCCCAGGGGGTACTGCACCGCGACATCAAGCCCGACAACATTTTGTTCGACACCGGAGGCCTGCTCAAGGTCACCGACTTCGGGATCGCGAAGATTTTCGACGGGTCGGCGGCCACCGCGAGCATGCTCATCGGGACCCCGAAGTACATGGCGCCCGAACAGCTCGTCGGCGGTCGGCTGGGGCCGCCCACCGACCTGTATGCCCTCGGGGTGCTCCTGTACGAGCTGCTCGTCGGGACACCGCTGTTCGATCCGGCTCTGTCGTCGCATGCCCTGGGTTATCATCACCTTTACTCTCCGCCACCACCGTTAGTGGGTGTGCCCGCTCCGGTGGCCGAGGCTGTTCTGCGGGCGCTGGCCAAGGATCCGGCCGCTCGCCAGCCCTCCGCACACGCCTTCGCTCTTGATCTTGCCGCTGCCGCGGCCCGCGGTTACGGCCCTCGCTGGACCGCCCGTGCCGGAATCGGACTACGCCTCGCCGACGACGTCCGTGATGCCGCTGACCTTCTGGTTCAGCCCAGTCGGCAGATACCGGCGCCTATCCCCCGCCCGCCGGCTCCGCAGCCCGCCGTCCAGCCTTCGTCGCCATGGGTTGTGCAGCCGCCGCCGGCCGCGCCCGCGGTGCGCCCGTCGAACGCCGCATATCAGGCCGTTCCCGCGTATCCGCCAAGTCCCGGCCAGCCAAATCCCGGGTACCAGAGCCCGGGGCAGCCAAATCCCGGGTACCAGAGCCCGGGGCAGCCAAATCCCGGGTATCAGAGCCCGGGGCAGCAACAGAGCGCTGGCTATCAGGCCGGCGCAGGGCAGCAGGGCGTACCCGGCTATCAGGCGGGTCCTGGCTATCCGCCGAGCCCGGGGTACTACCCGGCCAGCCCGGCATATCCCGCCCCGCCAGGTTATGCCCAGAGACAATACGATGTATCAGCCCCATTCGGACGTGATCCGGTCACCGGCGAACCGTACTCGGATAAACAGAAGCTCGTCGCCGGCCTGCTGCAGATTTTCCTGGGTGTGTTCGGGGCCGGACGCTGGTACCTGGGCGACACCGCCATCGCACTCGCCCAGTTGTTCACCTGCGGTGGTTTCGGGGTCTGGGCGTTGATCGACGGGGTCCTGATGCTCACCGGCAATGTTCGCGATGTACAGGGCCGGCCACTTCGTGATTGATCAGGGCCGCTCGGTCGTGGGAACGAGCCGTACCCGCCTGCTGCTTGGCGCGGCCGCGGGCGCGCTGGGCGTGGGTTACCTTGCCGTCGTCGACCCACACGATGCGGCCGCGGTCATGCCGGTGTGCCCGGCGAAGTTTGTCACCGGGCTTGACTGCCCGGCGTGCGGCGGGCTTCGGCTGGTTCACGATCTGTTGCACGGTCGGTTGCGGGCCGCGGTTCACGACAATCTCTTCGTGCTGCTCTGTAGCCCTGTTCTGGTCCACCTGGGCTGGCGGCGGGCACGGGCTGCCTGGCTGGGTGAGCAGGCACCTGTTCCCAGAGCGCTTGCGCACGGGCTGGCCGCTGGCGCGCTTGTCTGGATGGTCGTGCGGAACCTGCCCGGCTGGCCCCTGGCACCGGCGTCTGCCTGTTCGGCGCTGTGAGCGTCCTGGACCGTGGCCTGACCACGGTGGGTTGGCCTTGGCATGGAAGCCACCTCTACGGGCGGCGCGTCGTGCCGCCGAGGCTGCACCCGACGAACCTGGCTGCTCAAGCGGGTCAAGGCCTGTAGTCGATCAACGTGAATGATCGGATGTAGCGCTCAAATCCGCTCAAATCTGAAAACGAGCTCCTGCCCGTCCCGCATGGCCAGCCGCAGCCGTGCGCCACCCGGCACGTAGGTCTCCAGCACCCTGATCAGCTCGTCCGTATCGACCCCGACGCTTACGCGCAGGTCAACACTTTTGGTGATCTTACTTATGAGAACGCGCGCACCGCGCGTATCCTCCTGCCTGTTCACCCGCGCTGTCCCGATTCGTCTCCCGCTGAATGGTCCGCGTGCCTGCTCTTCATGCCTCCAGCCGGGGCGGACGAAGGCGCGCGAACACGGCCGGAACTACTCGGTAGTCGGCGAGCCGGTACGCCTGGGCGTGTGCCTCGGCCGCACGTGCCGTCGGAAAGATCAGTAACGCACTGTCCGGGCGCCCGTCCGGGCCAAGCTCGACGATCACACAGGGGACGGACTGGTCGAGCCGCGGGAACCGGGGCTCATCGGACTGCCGGTGGAGCCGGGCGGACGCGACCGGCCGGCGGGTGTAGGTCTTTGGTGGTACCACGACATCTCCCATGTGCGTATCGGCTGGGTGGTCGGCTGGTTATCGTGCTGACGCGACACATTTCATGACGGTGCGCGACAGGTGGCTAGCTGTGATCGCGTGAGACGCTGTTGACGCATCCGTCACGCACGCCTCACGCACGTGTCGTTACGCTGGGCAGGAGAGGGTACGGGTGGACGATCAGGCTGCGGTTGCGCATCTTGCGGGGCGTATTCGCGTGTTACGCCTTGCCGCGGGCATGCACAGTCTGGCCGAGCTCGCTCGGCGTACCAACCTGGACCGGGCTGGGATCAGTCGGGCCGAAGCTGGCCGGTTTCTGCCGTCCGATGTGGTTGTGGAGGCCATCGACACCGCGGTGGGTGCCGGTGGAGAGCTGGTGCAGCTCCGCGCGCGGATCCACCGGGCGCGGCACGGAATCGGCGAACCTGACGGCGGGGAGGTGAGTTCCACGGACAGGCGGGAGGTCTTCGAGCTGACGGCGGCCGGCATCCTCGCGGCGGATGCCTACCGGCAGTGGTCAGCCACCGGCCCGGATCCGCTGACGGTCGCCGAAATCGAGGACAAGGTCGACCAGCACGCGGCCGTGTTCACCACCACGGCGCATGACGCGCTCGCCCCGAAGGTGTTCGACACCTGGCGGCAGGCGGAGGGCAGGCTTCGGGATGCAACCCGCTTGCGGGCGCACCGGCGCCTCACCGTGGCCGCGGGCTTCTGCGCCTACATGCTGTGCCGGCTGGCGTTCAACATGGGGGATACGATCACGTCACGGCGGTTCCTCACCCTCGCCGAGAACCATGCCGAGGATGCCGAGGAACCAGTGCTGGCCGCGTCCGTCGCCGGGATGGCGTCCACGATGGCGTTCTACGGCGGCCGGTACGAGGATGCCGTCCGGGTCGCGGCGGAGGCTGCCCAGCGATTCCCCCACCCGTACACCGCGGCACGACTTGCCGCCTACGAAGCCCGCGCGCGGGCCGCGACCGACGATGCCCGGTCCGCGCGGGATGCGCTGTACCGGATGCGTCAGACGGTAGTCGATTTACCGGCGCGCCCCGGGATGTCCTCGTTCGGGCCAGCGGCGGCCGGCATGTTCGCCGGCGGAGTACTCGCCCGCATGGGTGCGGGCGACGAAGCCGAACCGATGGCCCGCGCCGCGGTGGCGCTGTACGACTCCGGCCACGGTGGCTTCGAGGAACGGGGACATGCACTGCTTGCGCTAGCCGCGGCGCTGCTGACGCGGGAGAGTCCTGAACCAGAAGAGGCGGCGGTCCGCACCTTGGCCGTGGTGGCGCTACTGGACGGCTGCTTGACATCGACCGTGGCCGCGAACCTGCGCCGTACCATGACCCAGTTACACCCCTATCGGGAGCTCGCTCCGGTCCGTGATTTAGAGGACGCTCTGTCCGCCCGTTCCCATCTCGTACTGACCGCCGGGAGCGCCCCGTGACCCTCACCCTCGGACCGCCGTCTGCTACCCGGCAGATCCCCACGGTGCTCACCGAACGGCTGCTCCTACGGGACTGGCGGGCCGAGGACATCGGCCCGTACTCGCGGATGACTCAGGATCCGGATATGAGCCGCTATACCGGCGGCGGGCCGATGGACGAAGAGGCGGTGTGGCGCCATGCCGCTTTCCAGCTTGGCCACTGGGCGTTGCGCGGCTTCGGGATGTGGATCATCCGAGATCGGCTGTCCGGAGAGTTCGTCGGCCGCGCCGGGCTGTATGAAGAGATGGGCTGGCCGGGTGTCGAGGTGGCCTGGACGGTGCGGCGCGACCGGTGGGGGCAGGGCCTGGCACCCGAAGCTGGCATGGCGGCGCTCGAGTTCGCGTTCGTCCACGTCGGTGTCGAGCGGGTCATCTCGATCTGCCACCCGGACAACATCCAGAGCCGCCGAGTAATGGAAAAGATCGGATTGATCCTGGATGGCGACTGGTCCCTTCACGGTCGGCCGAGCGTCGTTTACGCCATCACCCGGCAGACGTGGGAGGCCCGTACCGACGGGTGAGGCCCGCAGACGTTGGCGGTCTGCCGTCGCTCATGATCCCCCATGTGCGTATCGGCTAGGTGGTCAGCTGGTTATCGTGCTGACACGGTACATTTCATGACGGTGCGTGACAGGTGGCTAGTTGTGATCGCGTGAGACGCCGTTGACGCACGCCTCACGCATGCCTCACGCACGTGTCGTCATGCTGGGCAGGAGGGGCACGGGTGGACGATCAGGCTGCGGTCGCGCATCTTGCGGGGCGTATCCGCGCGTTACGCCTCGAAGCGGGCATGCACAGTCTGGCCGAGCTCGCTCGGCGTACCAACCTGGACCGGGCTGGGATCAGTCGGGCCGAAGCTGGCCGGTTTCTGCCGTCCGATGTGGTTGTGGAGGCTATCGACACCGCGGTGGGTGCCGGTGGAGAGTTGGTGCAGCTCCGTGCGCGGATCTACCGGGCGCGACACGGCATCGGCGAACCGCAGGAGGTGAGTTCCACGGACCGGCGGCAGATGTTGGGGGCAGGCGCGTTCACCATGCTGTCCGCGCTTGCTGCGGACACCTCCCGGGAGATCGCGCGCGGCGACCCTGATCCGCTGACGCTCGTGGACATTGATGACGACATCGACCGCATCGCCGCGGTCTACGCCGTCACCCCGCACGCCGTGCTTCTTCCCCAGGTTGAACGGCGCTGGCTTCAGGTTGACGCCGCGCTGAAGGGCCGGAGCAGCCTGGCCGTACATCGCCAGTTGAGCCTGGCGGCCGGAAGGCTGTCCTACTTCGCTTCCCGGCTAGCGTTCAACTTCGGTGACTTCGCCATGGCTCGGCATCTCGCCGTGCTCGCCGGACAGTACGCCGAGCAGACGCAGGACACGGTGTTGCTCGCGTCGGTTGCCGGGATGCACTCGTCGATCGCCTACTACCGGAAGCGGTATGAGGCGGCCGTGGCTGTCTTCGACGGGTGCCCGTCTGATCCGCCGTACCTTCGTGCCCGGAACGCAGCGTACCGGGCACGCGCCCACGGACGCCTCGGCAACGCGGCGGCGGCCCGGGCCGAACTGGCGCTGATGCACCGCTCCCTGGCTGATGGACCGCAGCAGCTGGGGGACCTCCCGCTCGGGGAGGCGGCTGCGGGCATGTTCACGGCCGGCACTCTCGCGTCGATCGGGCACGGCCAGGAGGCGGAGCCATGGGCGCGGCAGTCCGTAGCCGCGCATGAAGCCGCCGGGCCGCGAGCGAACCGGGAGGAGTGGGGACATGCTCTGCTCACCCTGTCCGCAGCGTTGATCTCCCGGGAACGCCCAGAGCCGGAAGAGGCTGCCCGGGTCGGTATCCAGGTCCTGGACGTCGTCGATGGCCATCCCACCCACACCGTGACCCACCGCGCCGGGGAGATGCTGACCATGCTGGCCGACCATCGCGCGCTACCTGCGGTCAGAGACTTCCGTGACCGGCTCGCTGCCGCACCACGGGCGGAGCTGACGGCGTGAGCGGCCCGCTCGGCAAGCCGACCGTCATCGTCGTACCCACCGTGGTCACCGACCGGCTGATCCTGCGCTGCTGGCGGGCGGGTGATATCGACCCGTACGCGGCGATGAACGCCGACGAGGAGACTATGCGCCACCTCAACGGCACCTTCGACCGGGACGCTACAGAGCGGCTGATCAGCCATCTGATCGGTATGTGGGTGCTGCTCGGCCATGGCATGTGGGCCATCGAGGATAAGGGCACCGGCGAATTCCTCGGTCGGGCCGGGCTCTACTTCGGTCCAGGATGGCCCGGGGTCGAGGTCGCCGTGTCGATCCGCCGGGACCGCTGGGGGGAAGGACTCGGTATGGAAGCATGCCGTGCCGCGATCGCCTGGGGGTTCGCCACCCTTGCCGTGGGCGAGATCGTCACCTTCACGAACCGGGACAACGCCGGGATGAACGCGATCGCCCGGAAGCTCGGGATGACCTTCCAAGGTGAGGCGTCCGCCATCGGCCCATGGCGGGACAACAACGTCTACGCCATCACCCGGCAGACGTGGGAGGCCCGTACCAGCGGGTGAGGTCCGCAGGCGCTGGCGGTCTGGCGGGGTCCTGGCCTGAGGGTCGAAAACCCGTCTACGTGTTCTTGGCGAAGACCAGGCGCAGCCCGATAAGGGTGAGATGCGGTTCGTGATACGCCAGCGTCTCGCTTTCAGCAATGATCAACGAGGCGAGCCCGCCGGTCGCGATAACCACGGGCGCTGTGTCCAGCTCGTTGATGATGCGCCGTACCAGGCCGTCCACCTGCCCGACCACACCATAGATCATTCCTGACTGCAGCGCCTCCACCGTACTTTTCCCGATCACTGACCGCGGCGGTGTGAGCTCGACCTTCCGTAGCTGCGCGGCCCGCGACGCAAGCGCGTCAAGGGCGATCTCGATGCCGGGAGCGAGGGCGCCACCGAGGAACTCACCCCGGCTGGAGACGACATCCAGATTCGTGGACGTCCCGAAGTCGACAACGATCGCCGGCCCCCCGTACAGGTGGTGTGCGGCGAGGGTGTTCATGATGCGGTCGGCGCCGGCTTCCTTGGGGTTGTCGATGAGGATCGGCACTCCGGTGCGGGTGCCGGGCTCTACCACGACCGCGGGGATCCCGTCAAACGTCCGTACCAGCATGCGGCGGATCTCTCGTAACGCCGCCGGCACCGTGGAGCAGACCGATACCCCGTTGACGTTGTAGCCCCGCAGCAGCCCGCGGAACAGCAGTGACAGTTCGTCCGCCGTGGCGTGCGGGTCGGTACGTATCCGCCAGGAATCGATGAGCTCGTCGTTGTCGAAGACGCCTAGAACGGTGTTGGTGTTGCCGATGTCGATCGCGAGCAGCATCAGTCCGTCTCCGTCTCCGTCTCCGTCTCCGTGGTGCGACCGGGCTGGCCACCAGAATCCGGGCTCGGCTCAAGACTCAGATCGAGACCGAGATCCAGCGCGGGCGCGGAGTGGGTCAGCGCGCCCACCGCCAGGAAGTCGACACCGGTCTCGGCGACCGCCCGCGCGACCCGTAGCGTCAGCCCTCCGCTGGCCTCCACCCGCACCCCGGCCGGGTGCGCGATCGCGACCGATTCACGTAACTCGTCCGGGGCCATGTTGTCGCAGAGAATCAGATCCGCACCAGCTGTCACAGCCTCGGTTACCTGGGCCGGCGTGTCGCATTCCACTTCGATCGGCAGACCGGGGAAACGGGTGCGCACGGCGGTGAAGGCCGCCAGCACTCCGCCCGCGGCGATCAGGTGGTTGTCCTTCACGAGCGCGGCGTCCGCCAGCGACATCCGGTGGTTGACCCCGCCGCCGCAACGTACCGCGTACTTCTCCAGAGCACGTAGCCCTGGCAGGGTCTTGCGGGTGTCGCGGATCAATGCGCCGGTGCCGTTGACCGCGTCTACCCAGCGGCGGGTCGCGGTCGCGATCCCGGACAGGTGACATATCAGGTTCAGCGCGCTGCGCTCCGCGGTGAGCAGCGCGAGTACCGGGCCGGCCACGGTCAGGACGGTGTCACCGGGGTTCACCCGGTCGCCGTCCGAAAAAATGATCTTTGTGTTCAGCTCCCCGACAGGCTCGGCGACAGGCTCGGCGACAGACTGCGGCGCCTGCTCGGCATCAGCCGTGTCATACCGTAGCCCGTACTCTTCGGCCAGAACCAGCTCGAACACCGCGGCCGCCACTGAGAGGCCGGCGACGATCCCGGGCGCACGTGAGACGATCGCGGCCCGGCCGTGCAGCCCCGGCGTCACGGTCGCGACCGACGTCGCGTCCACCGGTCCCGCCGGGCCGTCGGCAAGATCTTCAACAAGGGCCCGGCGGACGAGCCCGATGACCGCTTCCGGGTCGAGACCGGCGGCTAGCAGCCTGCCCCGGGTTGCCGCTGACAGTGGTGACACGCTCGGCGACGGCTCGCCGCCGGCCGGCGTGGGCAGCGACGCTGGGGGTGGCAGCGGCGGTGATGGCGGCATCAGGCGGCGTCCGACGCCCGCCCCGTGGCGGCGCTCGCGTCCGGGACGCGCGGGCCACCCGCGGCGTTTGACATATCCGAAATATCCAACGCCTCGTATGTCACTGATAGCTCACCCTCCGCATCCAGACGGGTGAGGATGTGGCCACGCCACGCACCATCATCGGTGTCGGGGAAATCCTCCCGCCAGTGGGAGCCTCGCGTCTCATGACGCATCGCCGCGGCAGCGACCAGCACGGTGGCGACCGTCCGCAGATTCGTCGTCTCCCAGGCGTCCGGCCCGGCTGTGACCGTGTTCCCGCCAGCCCGTGGCATCCCGAGGGCGGTGAGCGTTCTGGCGCTCCTGCGCAGGCTGTCCGCGCTGCGCAGCACCCCCGCGCCGTCGGCCATCGCCCGGGCCAGGCTGGCGCGGGTTGCGGGGCCGGTAAGCCCGGCCGAGCCGCGTCCCACCACCGGGTCCTCGGGCCGCGCCGGTGCCGGCAGCCCCCGGGCGAGGTCGGTGGCGATCCGGGCGGCGAAAACCAGCCCTTCCAGCAGGCTGTTGGAGGCCAGCCGGTTCGCGCCGTGCACGCCTGTGCACGCGACCTCGCCGCAGGCATAGAGACCGGGGACGCTGGTGCGGCCCCAACTGTCCGTCCGGACACCACCGCTGGCATAGTGCGCGGCCGGAGCGACCGGAATCGGGGTGCTGACCGGGTCCACCCCGGCGGCCCGGCAGCGGGCGGTGATCGTCGGGAAGCGGCGCAGCAGCGTGGAGCCGCCCAGCCCGCGGGCGTCCAGGTAGAGATGATCGACGCCCTGGGCCGCCATGACGCGCGACATCTGTTTCGCCACGACGTCGCGTGGGGCGAGATCCGCCAGCGGGTGGACACCTGCCATGACAGCGGTGCCGGCGGCGTCCACCAGCCGGGCGCCCTCGCCCCGCATGGCCTCGCTGACCAGGGGCTGCTGGCCGGGCACGAGGTCGCCTCGGTTGTGGGCCGTACCGGCGGCGCCGGGTCCGGCCAGCCACAGCGCGGTCGGGTGAAACTGGACGAACTCCAGGTCGGTGACGATTGCCCCGGCCCGCAGGGCCAGCGCCACGCCGTCCCCCGTCGAGACCGGCGGATTCGTGGTCGAAGCGAATACCTGTCCCATCCCGCCGGTCGCGAGGATCACCGCGCGGGCGGTTACGGCGCCCACGCCGTCTGCCGTCCCCTCACCGAGGACGTGCAGGGTCACTCCGGCGGCGTTGCCGTCCGCGTCCAACAGCAGGTCGAGGACGAGCGCGTGTTCGATCACCTCGACACCCGGGTCCGCGCGCAGCGCCGCGATCAGCGCCCGCTCGACCTCCAGGCCGGTGGCGTCCCCGCCGGCGTGCACAACTCGGTTGCGCAGGTGGCCGCCTTCCCGGGTCAACGCGAACCCACCGGTGGAGCTGTCGCGGTCGAACGCGGCACCGAGGTCGGCGAGCTCCCGAACCCGGGCCGGGCCTTCGGTGACCAGGATCCGGACGGCATCGACGTCACACAGCCCGACTCCGGCGACCAGGGTGTCAGTCAGGTGATCGTCGGGGGAGTCCTCCGGAGCGAGCGCCGCGGCAATCCCGCCCTGTGCCCACCTGGTCGAGCCCTCGTCGAGGCGCGCCTTGGTGACCAGTAGCACCCGACCGCCGGGCACGGCCGTGCGGGCGTGCAGCACGGCGGTCAGCCCGGCGATCCCGGACCCGATCACGACGATGTCGGTTTCGCGGGTCCACCCCGGCCGGGGCGCGCCGAGCCGGCATGGCAGGACCGTCACGTACGGATCCGGTGGTTGGCCGATGCCTGGCCGGCTGACGCCAGCCGTCCCGCCGGCTGGATCGCGGCGCTCTGGGCGGCGTGCTGGCCGACGATGTCCCCGCGCAGGCTCGACGGGTCGTCCGGGATTGCCTGCGCCGGGTCGTCCCCGTGGGCGACGACCCGGTTGGCGGCATCCACGAAGAGCACCCGTGGAGCGAACCGGCGGGCGTCCGTATCGGTCATGACCGCGTACGACAATATGATCACCAGATCGCCGGGATGGACGAGCCTGGCCGCGGCGCCGTTGATCCCGATGACCCCGCTGCCCCGCGGGCCGGCGATCGCATAGGTCTCCAGCCGGGCACCGTTGTCGATGTCAACGATTGTGACCTGCTCGCCGGGGAGCAGATCCGCATCCTCCAGCAGGCCGGCATCAATCGTTACCGAGCCAACATAGTGCAGGTCGGCCTGAGTGACCGTGGCTCGATGGATCTTTGATTTGAGCATGGTCCGGAACACGGTCAGCCGGCCTCCTCGGGCAGCGTGAGCTCAATGTTGTCGATCAGTCGGGTGGTGCCGACACGAGCCGCCACCAGCAGCAGCGCCTGGCCGGTGCGTACCGGTGTCAGGTCGTCGGGACTGGCGAGAGTGAGGTAGTCAACGTCAATGCCGGGTTCGGACGCAAGGACGTTCCCGGCGGCCTCGAGCACCACGTCAGCGCCTTCGTCCGCGACGCTCACCCCCACGGCCAGCGCCCGCGACAGCGCGAGCGCGGCCTGGTGCTGATGGGTCGTCAGGTAGGCGTTGCGGCTGGACAGGGCCAGCCCATCCGGTGCCCGGACGGTTGACACCCCGACGACTTCGGTCGGGAAGGCGAGGTCTCGCACCATACGGCGGACAAGGACGAGCTGCTGGGCGTCCTTCTTGCCGAAGAAGGCCAGCTGCGGGCGGGTGAGGTGCAGCAGTGTCGCGACGATTGTGAGAACACCGTCGAAATGACCGGGACGGCTCGCGCCTTCCAGCAGATCGCCGAGTGGGCCGGCGCAGACCCGGACCGCCGGTGGGGCCTCGTGCACGATCGCCGGCGCGAAGATTATGTCCACTCCCTCGCGGGCGCATATTTCCAGGTCGGCGTCGAGCGTCCGGGGGTAGCGCGAGAGATCCTCCCGCGGGCCGAACTGGAGCGGGTTGACAAAGATCGTTACGATCAGTTGATCGGCGCGTGCGCGAGCGGCCCGGATCAGTTCGCTGTGCCCGGCGTGCAATGCCCCCATCGTCATTACGACCGCACGCGTTTGGTTGGGCACTAAAGGTAATGAATGCAGCAGTCCCTCAAGATCTGCTCGGCTGTGTGCCAGCGCGGGCTCTCCGCCGCCGGAGGGTCGGGGGCGCGCCGAAGTCGTGGTTCCAGCTTTGGCCATCAGTGTCGTTCCAGTCCTCGTGGGGGTACCGGACGTCGGCGGTCAGCGTAACGCGCCCGCAATCGCCCGCGCTCAACTGTTGCCCACCGCACATCGCACTCATGTCCATCTTCATGCCGGGGCGAACAGAAAGAGCTTCTATAAGAAGATCAACTAATGGCGACGGCAGTGGCCCGGCCTTGGCTTGTCCCGGCCTGACGGACATCCGCCCGCAGTTGACCGGAAGCCCGGAAAACACGGACACGAGCACGGACACGGGCGGCTGGCCGCGACAGTGAAAGAACCGGCGCTGGCCGCGCACCGGGTCCGGTACGGACAGACGAGCATCCGGCGTGACCACGCGGTCGAACCCACCGGCACCGGACCACCGCGCGTCAGCCTATGCCGCGGCGATGTAGTCGGCGAAGGACATACCTGTCAGGCGTTCGTACGCCTCCACATAACGGGCGCGGGTGGCCTCGACGATCTGGTCGGGAAGTTCGGGGCCGGGCGCGGAGCGGTCCCAGCCACTGGAGATCAGATAGTCACGGACGAACTGCTTGTCGAAGGACGGCTGGGGGCGGCCGGGCTGCCACTTGTCGACCGGCCAGAATCTGGACGAGTCCGGGGTCAGCACCTCGTCGGCCAGCCGTAGCACGTTGTCGGTGTCATGACCGAACTCGAACTTGGTATCGGCGAGAATGATGCCGCGCTCGGCAGCGAGGCCGGTGGCGCGTTCGAAGATTGCCAACGTGAGTCTCTCCACCTCGGCGGCGAGCTGGGTGCCGACGCGGGCGGCCGCGTCCGCCCGGCTGATGTTCTCGTCGTGCTCGCCGACCGGGGCTTTCGTCGACGGTGTGTAGATCGGTGCCGGCAGCCTGCTGCCGTCGAGGAGCGCGGCCGGCAGGGCGTGGCCGCTGACCGCGCCGGTGCGCTGGTAGTCGTTGAGTCCGCTGCCGGTCAGGTATCCGCGGGCCACGCACTCGATCGGCACCATGGACAGCCGCCGGCACAGCATCGACCGGCCGCGTAGCTGTTCGGCATAGGGCGACAGCTCATCGGGGTACTCGTCCACGTTCGCGCTGATCACATGGGACGGCACGATGTCGGCGAGCTGGTCGAACCACCATAGGGACAGCCCGGTGAGAACGGCGCCCTTGTCGGGGATGTCAGTCGGCAGCACGACGTCGAAGGCGGAGATCCGGTCGCTGGCGACAAGCAGGACCGCATCGTCGCCGACAGCGAATATTTCCCGTACCTTGCCGGATCCGAGGTGGGTGAGCCCGGCGAACTCCTCGTGCGTCAGCGGCATACCCAGACCGTATCGAGCCCCGCCGGTCGTATCGAGCGCCGGTAGGCAATCGCGGGCAGCGGGCAGCGGGCAGCGGGCGGCACAGGTGGTACGGGTGGCGGCGGTGCGGCCAGGCCGCGGCGTGCTCCGATGCACATGTCCCGACGTGCGGACTCGCTGTCCGCGTCCGACGATGTAACGGTAAGAGCGCCCGAGGATAGGGCGTTCGATCAGTGAGCGGCTCATCCGCGCCCGATCCGGCAAGGCGGCGGAGGAAGGCGCCCTGGTACTGGGCGCCGACCGACGACAACGCGGCCGGGCGGGACGCGGGGAGCCGCGAGCCGGACAGTCCTGTCCTCGGGCGCTCTAAGTCAACGACCTTGGCGGGCCAGGCACGGGCTGGGCAAGGCCATCCGGCGCCGCTGGCTCCCGGGCGTTGTCGTAAGGGGGATCGTGACGGAGCGACAATCGCCGCTGCCATCCGCGGACGCCCACACCGAGGTGGCTGGGCCGGCTGTCGCTGCCGGGGTGTCGGCGTGGCGTCGGGGTGTCGTCCGGTGGCTGATCCTGCCGACCGGCGACCCCGCAAACGCCATCTACGGGACGATTCTCGTCGCGGCCGTCGTCGCGGCCGAGGATCCGCAGCAGACCCAGAGCTACGAGATCGCGCTGACGGTCGCCGTGACCGTCGTTGTCTTCTGGCTCGCGCACGGCTACGCGCGCGTCATCAGCAGCCGGCTCAGTACGGGCGCGGGACTGTCGCTGGGTGAGGTCCGCGCGGCACTGGCTGAGCACTGGCCGATCGTGCAGGCGGCTGTGCCGCCGATGGCGGTGCTGGCCATCGCCGCCGGGGAGGGTGCCACGGTGGAGGGCGCCCAGCAGGCGGCCTTGTGGACGTCGGTAGTCCTGCTCGGGATCTGGAGCACGGTGGCCGGCCGGGCCTCTCAGCTGGTTGGCTGGCGCCTGGTGTGCTATGCGGGCAGCAGCGCGGTGCTCGGTTTCCTAATGATCATCTTGGAGATCCTCATCCACTGACTGACCGTACGAATCCTGACCATGCGGACCTTGAAAGATCCGGTTGCTCAGAGATCCGGCGGCGGGGATCCGGCGCTGGGGATCCGGGCCCGGAGTGGGGCACGATGGCCTGTATGGCGACCGAGTATGTGATCCCTGACGTCCTGGCGACCCGCTATGCCTCGGCTGAGCTGACCGACCTGTGGTCACCGGCGAACAAGGTTGTCCAGGAACGCAGGTTGTGGCTGGCGGTGTTGCGCGCCCAGCGGGACCTGGGCCTCGACGTCCCCGCGGGGGTGATCGAAGACTATGAGCGGGTGCTCCCCGAGGTCGATCTCGATTCGATCGCGCGGCGGGAGCGGATCCGCCGGCATGACGTCAAGGCCCGGATCGAGGAGTTCAACGCTCTTGCCGGCCATGAGCATATACACAAGGGCATGACATCGCGGGATCTTACCGAGAACGTCGAACAGCTCCAGGTACGCGGCTCGTTGTTGGTGATCCAGAGACGCATGGTCGCGGCGCTGGCCCGCCTCGGGCGCTTGGCCGCCGAATACGACACACTGGTGCTGACCGGCCGCAGCCACAACGTCCCCGCGCAGGCCACCACGCTCGGCAAACGCTTCGCGTCGGCCGGGCAGGAGCTGCTCGTCGCCTTCGAGCGAGTCGAGGAGCTGCTCGCCCGCTATCCGCTGCGTGGGATGAAGGGCCCGGTCGGGACCGGGCAGGACATGCTCGACCTGCTTGCCGCGGATCCGGCGAAACTTGCCGAGCTGGAGCGGCGGATCGCGGATTTCCTCGGCTTCGGACGGGTGCTGGTCAACGTCGGGCAGGTCTACCCGCGGTCGCTCGACTTCGACGTCCTCAGCGCGTTGGCGCAGGCGGTGGCGGCGCCAGCGAGTCTCGCGGTGACCATCCGGCTGATGGCCGGCCATGAACTGGTTACCGAGGGTTTCGCCGCCGGCCAGGTGGGCTCGTCGGCGATGCCGCACAAGATGAACACGCGTTCGTGCGAGCGAGTCAGTGGCCTGGCTGTGGTGCTGCGCGGGTTCACGGCCATGACCGGTGAGCTTGCCGGGAACCAGTGGAACGAGGGGGATGTGTCCTGTTCGGTCGTGCGCAGGGTGGCTCTTCCAGGCGCCTTCTTCGCCGCGGACGGGCTCTACGAGACGTTCCTCACCGTCCTCGACGACTTCGGGGCCTACCCGGCGGTGATCGCCCGGGAGCTGGACCGCAACCTGCCGTTCCTGGCCACGACCAAGGTCCTGATGGCGGCGGTGCGCCGTGGGGCCGGGCGGGAGACCGCCCACGAGGTCATCCGTGAGCATGCGGTCGCGGTCGCCCTCGCGATGCGGGAGAAGGGAGCTGACCACAACGATTTGATGAAGCGGCTCGCCAGCGACGAGCGGCTGGGGCTGGATGCCGCCGAGCTGTCGTCGGTGCTGGCCGAGCCGCTTGCCTTCACGGGCGCGGCCCAGGCGCAGGTCGCGGACTTCCATACCCGTGTTGACGACGTAGTACGTCGCTACCCCGACGCCGCGGGGTACTTTCCCGCGCCCATCCTGTGACCCGTCCCAGCGGGCTGTTCGGTGCTGTTCAGCGGGGCTGAACAGCGGCTGTCCAGTGTTGATCAGTGTTGATCAGTCCGGTTGCCCGCCATGCGGTCAGCTGCTGGGGGGCAGCATCTCCGCGAGGCCCGCGGCGGCGGCCTTCTCGAAGTCGTCCTTGAACGCGGTGAGCAGGAGGTGTAGGTCCGGGTCGCTCAGCGCGAGGATCTGGGCAGCCAGCACGGCCGCGTTCGTGGAGTTGTTCAGCCCGACCGTGGCAACGGGGACGCCGGGCGGCATCTGCGCAATGGCGAGCAGGGCGTCCATACCGTCCAGCGCCCCACCCGAGATCGGGACGCCGATCACGGGCAGCGTCGTGAGCGCGGCGACCGCGCCGGGCAGGGCGGCGGCGAGGCCGGCACCGGCGATGGCGACCGCGATCCCGCGGGTCCGCAGCTCACCCACGTACCGGGCGAGGGCGTGGGGGGCGCGATGAGCTGACAGGGAGACCTGCTCGTAGGGGACTCCGAAACGTTCTAGCGTCGCGCCTGCCTTGCTCATCGTCTGCGCGTCGGAGGGAGAGCCATACACGATGGCCACCTTGGGCGGCAACGCGGTGGAGATGGTCTGGTCGGCCATGTTCATACCTGCTCGTTCACTCACTTTCTCGGTGTGCCCCTACCCGTAGCCAACTGGGCCAAAGGGCGTGCGATCGTGGTGGGTCGCACGGCCGGAGGCCTGGCGGAGGATGTGGGCCAAAGGGCGTGCGATCATGATGTGGGTCGCACGGCCGGAGGCCCGGAGTAGCCCAACCGGCCCGGGTCCCCGATGTCGGTCCGGTAGTGTGCGCCGGCCAGGGAGATGCGGCTGACGGCTTCGTAGGCTGATCCTCTCGCGGCCTCCAGATGCGAGCCGATCGCGGTGACGCACAGCACGCGCCCGCCGGACGACACGATTCTGCCATCGGTGTCCCGGCGGGTTCCGGCATGCAGGATGTCCACGCCGGTGAGGGCACTGGCGGCGGCAAGACCACTGATCGGATCACCGACTCTCGGCGCCCGCGGATAGCCGGCCGCCGCGACGACGACCGTGACCGCGGCGCCGGACCGCCACACCGGTGCCTGCTGCCCGGTCAGGACGCCGGTCAGTGGGCTGGACAGCAGGGCCAGGATCGCCTGTATCTCGGGGTCCCCGAACCTGACGTTGAACTCGATCACCCGTACACCGCGGGAGGTCAGGGCGAGACCGGCGTAGAGAAGGCCGTGGAAGGGGGTGCCGCGGCGCGCCATCTCGTCCACGGTGGGCTGGATAACCGTCTGGACGACCTGGGTGGACAAGCCGTGCGGTACCCACGGAAGCGGCGCATATGCGCCCATCCCGCCGGTGTTCGGTCCGGCGTCGCCGTCCCCGACCCGCTTGTGGTCCTGGGCGGGCAGCAGGGGAATGACGGCTCCGGCTTCGGTCACGATCGCGAACAGGGAGACCTCTGGCCCGTCCAGATACTCCTCGATCACGACCCGGTCGCCCGGATTGCGCAGGCAGGCGTGCACCGCGCGGACCGCGGCCTGCCGGTCAGCGGTGACGGTGACGCCCTTGCCCGCGGCGAGACCGTCGTACTTGACGACGTATGGCGGGCCGAACTCGTCGAGATCGGCGAGGGCTGGCTCGACCTCGGTGTGATCACGTGATGATGCGGTGGGAACGCCGGCCGCGCGCATCACGTTCTTGGCAAAGGCTTTGCTGCCCTCCAGCCGCGCGGCCGCGGCGGTCGGCCCGAAGCAGCGTTGGCCGCTGGCCCGCAGCTTGTCGGCCGCGCCGGCAACCAGGGGGATCTCCGGGCCGATGATGGTCAGCTCCGCCTGGACGGCTTCGGCCAGGTCGGCCACTGCGTCCGGGTCCGTGACATCGAGCGGATGCGGTTGTGCCAGCTCGGCGGTGCCGGCGTTACCGGGGGCGCAGACCAACGAGCCCACCGCCGGGTCACGCGCCAGCGCTCGGCACAGCGCGTGTTCCCGGCCGCCCGAACCGACGACGAGGATCTTCACCTCGCCACCCGTGCCGGCCTGGTCTGCCGGCGGCGGGCTGCCAGCGCGCAGCGTCCGGACTCGTCTCCGGTCACGGCGCCCGCGTCGCGGTCGTCGCGGTCGGTGGGGGAGGGCACGCGGTACAGGGTAGCGCCCGTGCCGACCGCGCTATCCGGACTTGCGGGCGAAGCTGGCGGTTACGGAGCTGGCGGTTACGGAGCTGGCGCTTACAGGCTGATGCCGGCATTCCAGAGCAGGTGCGCCATGGCGTAGACGAGCTGGTGCGCGCAGCGCCGGGCGTCGACTTCCGCCATGGCCCCGATGACCGTGTGGAGGTCCACCGGCCACACCCGGACCTCGCGACCGAGGACGGCCCGTGGCCCGGGATCCTCGCGGCTTTCGAAGGTCCGCCCGGCGGAGTCCACGAACAGGTGCAGGGATCGGCCGGTATACGGGAAACTCTGATTGCGCCAGTGGAGTATCGGCCAGGCTCGTGGCTGGGCGCGCCGCCCGCGTCGAGGCGTCCCGTCGGCGGGTGGATCCGGTTCCTGGTCCGCGATCACTCGGATCGCGAAGGTCGGGGCAAGCTCCTCGGCCGCGCAGATGGCGAGGAACTCGGCAATCTGCGCGACCGCGTAGTTGGCGATGGCGTCCGCGCGTTCCTTGCGCTGCTCCTCGACCTGCTTGGCGCTGCGCACCGCATGGCTGCCGCGGTTGAGCACCTCGGGCAGCGTGGCGGGAAGCAGGTCGCCGATGGGCGAGAAGCCGACTGGCCAGGCCCGTATACCGACAACCGGGCTCGCTGCCTGCGACTGGCGAACGAGATTGGTGCGCAGTGCCGGTGTCCAGTGAACCGTGAGCGGACCGACCAGGCTGTCGGGCCGGGGGTCGGCTGACGCGGCCGCGACGGGTGGCGAGCTGTCCGGTGAGCCGTCCCCGTCGGGTTGCCGCAGCGCTGGCGGCAGGGGGGTATTGGGCAGATTCAGTGTGGTCAGGCCTCTCCCAGGCGGGTCCCCGGCCGGCGTTGGCGGCTGGACCGGCTGTGCTGATAGGGATCTGTTGGACGGATGCGGCGAAGGGACCGACGGCTCCCTGCTGATCGTTTGTTCGTGTCGCCGTCGGTTGGCGGAAGCGCTCTCCGATGCCAGGTCGTCCGCCGTGCCGGTGCTCTGGCCGGAGCCTTCGGCAGGCACGGACCGGGCGGTGACAGCGGCCACCGTGACACCCCCGTCCCGATCGACTACTCCTGTTACCAGAACAGCCTCCACAGTAACTCTTGGTAATGCAAGTAGGACTTTCTTTTAGACGATCAAGTATGTCCCCCCGCGCACCTCGGGTGCCCTGGGGCGCCCTGCATGATGATCTTTTTTGAGTCTCTTCTGGATCTTCCTAGGTCGCCGGAAGCCGAAAGAACCATGATTCTTTTTCTGGCTGATTGGCGTGCCACGGAGCGTGCAAAGGTCTGGAGAAGGCGCGGCTTCTCCCTTGTCGGGCTAGATCGATATCAGGGTGCGCTGGCCTTCCGCACTCCATGGCCGGCGGGCCAGGTAACCTCGCTCGGTGCCCGCGCTCGTGCTCATCGGCGCCCAGTGGGGCGATGAAGGCAAGGGAAAAGCGACTGACCTCCTTGGTGGGGCGGTTGACTTCGTCGTCCGTTACCAGGGCGGTAACAACGCCGGACACACAGTTGTCATCGGCGAGGAAAGCTACGCTTTGCATCTGATTCCGAGCGGTGTGCTACGGACAGACTGTGTGCCCGTGATCGGTAACGGTGTTGTGATCGATCCTGGGGTCCTGCTCCAGGAGATGGACGGGCTGACCGCCCGTGGTATCGATGTATCCCGCCTGCTGATCAGTGCGGACGCTCATTTGATCATGCCGCATCATCGTGCGCTCGATAAGGTTACAGAGCGTTACCTTGGCAAGGCCCGGATCGGGACGACGGGTCGCGGGATAGGTCCGACGTACGGTGACAAGATCGCCCGGACCGGGATTCGCGTCCAGGATCTGCTCGATCCCGGGATCTTCCGGGCCAAGCTGGAGCTGGCGCTGCGGGAGAAGAACCAGATACTGACCAAGATCTATAATCGGCGGGCTCTCGACGCGGATGCGATCGTCGAGGAGTACGCCGGATACGCTCGCCAGCTCGGGCCGCATATCGTCGATACCGGGCTTGTCCTCGATCGGGCATTACGTGATGGTAAGGTTGTCCTGCTTGAGGGCTCGCAGGGTACGCTGCTAGATGTTGATCATGGAACCTATCCGTTTGTCACCTCGTCGAACCCGACGGCGGGCGGGGCCGCGACCGGTTCGGGCATCGGTCCGACTCGGATCACGCGGGTGATCGGTATCTGCAAGGCATACACGACCCGGGTCGGCGCTGGCCCGTTTCCGACAGAGCTCACCGACAAGGTCGGCGATGAGCTCCGTGCCGTGGGCGGCGAGTTTGGTGTGACCACCGGTCGAGCGCGGCGTACCGGCTGGTTCGACGCTGTCATCGCCCGCTACGCCGTACGGGTGAACGGACTGACTGATATTTTTCTCACCAAATTGGATGTTTTGTCTGGATTTGATCGAGTTCCGATCTGTGTCGGATATGATGTTCATGGTGTACGTCACGACGACATGCCCATGACGCAGACCGAGTTTCACCACGCCAGGCCCATTTACGATGAGCTGCCGGGCTGGGGTGAGAACATTGCGGGAGCCACCTCCTTCGACCAGCTGCCGCGGGCCGCTCGCGACTACGTGAAGGCTGTTGAGGAGCTGGCCGGAGCGCCGGTGTCAGCGGTTGGGGTCGGCCCCGGCCGGGATCAGACCATAGCTATTCGTGATCTTCTTTGAGATCGTCGCGGTTGGGCTGCCCGGCGGCTGGGAAACGGCGTCCGTATGATGGGTCGGTATCCGGGCCTGCCTGCTCTCCCGTTGGCGGTGGGCATGGCATGCTCAGGCTTGGTCGTCACCGATCCGCGTGGTTCGGTCCGTTGGTCAAGATGATATTGCTGGTGTGTCCCATGGCCGATGCGCCAGGGGCGATGCCGGTGTTGGAATGTTCTGTAACGCCTTTTGTCCGCATCGTGGAGGTACGCAATGAAGCGTTTCGCGCTGATCGCCCTGTTGGCCGCCATCGCTGGCGGCGGTTTCCTCTTTCGCAGGCGGGGCAAGCAGGACGTCTGAGCCGAGTCAGCAGGCCACGGGGCGCGCGATCGCGGCTCCGCGCGCGCCTGGGGCGATCCAGCGAGCATCTGCCTCTGACCGCGGGTAATCGTGGCCCACGGTCGGCGCTCCGATACCCGTCATCGGCACTCGGATACCCGTCAAAGGGCAGGCTGCGGCCTGCCACCGATCCGGGCTGTTCGGCCGGTCCCGTTGAGAAGGCTGCGGTCGTGCTGTCGACCAACTGACTGACGGCCAGTTGGTCGATGGTCAACTTTTTGTTGATCATTCATGATCCGTCTGGGCGCCACGCCCCGTTCCGCGGGCTCGGATCGGCTCGCGTCCGTGACGATCGCCGTGCGGTGCACACCTGGAGCGCGGCAGCTGGGGGCTCCGGCGGTAAGAGCGACCGGCAACAGGGGACGCGGCGTCGCGGGGTTGGGGCACGCACCTCGCGTCATCGCTCCCCGTCCATCGCTGCGCGATGCACGGGTACCCCGGCTCGTCGGTCGCCACCCAGCACCTCCGGTGGCTCCCTCCGCCGCCTCGCGAGGCACGCGCCCCAGCCCCGCTCCTTGATCCAGGCCCCTGTCGCCGGACGTTCCTGTTCCGTATTATTTTTTGCATGTTTCCGACTGTGCGTCAATGCACATGAAATGCACATATTTTCGCCGTGATATTCGGCCTCTATTGTCAGGTGCGGCTGGCTATAATCTGTTCCGTGCATCGTTATGACAGGGATAGCGAGGATCTGACCCAGGCTATTGTTGACTATGCGCGGGAGCGCCTGCGTATGCATCCGGTCCCGCTGGACGGCTCCCGGTCACATGCGGACCTCGCCGCCACGGTGGGCGAGACCATAACTCCCGACGGTATGGGCGGCGTCGCGGTGCTCGACCTTTTCGACACGCTCTTGTCCAGGGCCTGCATTTCGGTCGATCATCCACGCAACCTCTCGTTCATCCCGGCGGCTCCCACCAAGGCCGCAGTCCTGTTCGATCTTGTTGTCGGAGCCTCCTCGGTATACGCGGGCAGCTGGCTGGAGGGCGCTGGCGCCGTCTACGCGGAAAACCAGGCACTACGCTGGCTGGCCGAGCTGGCCGGTTTCCCACTCCAGGCCGGCGGTGTCTTCGTCCAGGGGGGGACGGTTGGTAACCTTTCCGCGCTGGTCACGGCCAGGCACGCGGCGCAGCAGGCCAGGCACCGGGCGACAGGTCCCAACACCGGGCCCATAGCGTGGCGCGTCGTCTGCGGTTCCGAGGCACATTCCTCGATCGAGACCGCCGCCCGGATTATGGGTGTCGACGTCCTGGTTGTTCCGACGGACCCCGATGGACGGTTCACCGGCGCTGCCCTGGCGAAGGCACTGGATCTTGCCGGTACCGCTGTGTCGGACACGGTCTTCGCGGTCGTGGCAACAGCCGGTACCACGCAGTTCGGTATTGTCGACGATATTCGAGGTATTGTCGAAGTAGCCCGTGAACGTGGTATCTGGGTACATGTGGACGGTGCCTACGGGCTGGCCGCGTTGGCCGCGGAATCAGTCCGTCATCTTTTTGCCGGCGTGGCGGCGGCGGATTCTTTCATCGTCGACCCGCATAAATGGTTGTTCGCGCCGTTCGACGCCTGCGCGCTGATTTACCGAGAACCAGCGCTGGCCCGCGCGGCACATGCGCAGAAGGCGGGTTACCTCAAGGTCCTGGAGTCCCCAGACGCCTGGAACCCGGCGGACTACGCGATCGGCCTGTCCCGGCGGGCGCGCGGCCTGCCCTTCTGGTTCTCGCTCGCCGTGCACGGTACCCGTGCGTACAGTGCCGCTGTCGAGAAGTCGTTGGCCACCGCCCGCGCCGCGGCAGAGCAGATCCGGGCGCTGCCCTACGTGGAGCTCGTGCGTGAACCCCAACTTTCCGTGGTTGTTCTGCGGCGTCTGAACTGGCCGCCGCAGACATACTACGAGTGGACGGAAAAGCTGCTGCAGTCAGGCTTCGCCTTCGTCACCCCGACCGTTCACGAGGGGGAGACGGTGACCCGCTTCGCGATCATCAATCCGTGCACCGAGCCGGCGGACATCGCCGCCATCCTGGAGACCATGGCCTGACCGGCCGCGCCCGAGCGCATCGAGCAGGAGAACCGAGGCGGGGGAGAGCCCCGAACCGGGGTGTTGTGGGTTGTTGGTGGGGCTGTCTCGGGGGTGGGGAT
>NZ_CAKJTL010000188.1 GCF_917627385.1 Protofrankia sp. CiT1 | reverse complement strand
GTCCGCTCGGTGGCGTTCTCCCCGGACGGGCGCACACTCGCCGCCGGCAGCGGCGACAACACGGTTCGGCTGTGGGACCTGACCCGTCTCACGTATATCCGTGACCATGCGGCGTCAGAGGCATGTCACCTGCTCGGCAGCGGCCTGCCGGAGACCACCTGGCGCCAATACATCCCTGACCTCGGGTATCAGCGCACCTGTTAGCAGTGGTAACCAGGATGATGCTGCTTGGGGTTTCCGCGCGGGTCACCGCGACACCGTGCCGACGTCAGCCGACACCGTGCCGATGACAGGGCCCGCTTCGCCGGAATACTCGTTGGTATCGCGAGCGCCGCGTTCATCGGCATGGTGAGCGTCGGCCCCCACCCATCGGCGACACCGCGAGCATGCAATCCCCGACCGATGTCCGTTTCGTCAGAACTCAAGGCGTTCAACCGTGCCCTCGCGGCCACTCGCAGACTCGGCGAGCGTGGGTTCGCGGCCCTGAAGAACTGCACATCTTCGACCGCTACCGTGGCTGCCCACGCAGGGTCGGCACGTTCGCCCAGGCCGTCTTCGTCCTTGAACAGGAGGGGATGTAAGAAAACCAACTTTGAAAAAGCTCACTGGGTTGAGAACATCGTCCCGGGTACCGTGGCCGACAACACGCTGTCGGGTTACCGCGTCGCGGTCCGCGTTCACCTCGTTCCCGGCGTCGGTGCACATCGCATTGACCGGCTCGAACCGGAACACCTCGAACGGCTCTACCGAAAGATGATGAGGAACGGGAGCAGGGCGGCTACGGCGCACCAGGCGCATCGCACGGTCCGCACCGCGCTCAACGAAGCCGTGCGCCGTGGGTACATCGCCCGGAACCCGGCGACCCTCGCGAAGCCACCCAGGCTCACGGAAGAGGACATCGAGCCGTACGACGTGGGGGAAGTAAAGCGCATCCTCGAAGCCGCCGCCACTCGGCGCAACAGCACGCGGTGGCCATCGTGCTGGCCCTCGGCCTGCGGCAGGGGGAGGCTCTCGGATTGCAGTGGCCCGATGTCGACCTCGACGAAGGGACGCTTCGCGTCCGACGCGCCCGGCTACGCCCCAAGTGGGCGCACGGCTGCGACGGGTCACCCGGTGGGCATAAGCACGGTGGCTATTGCCCGCAACGGCGCCCGACCCGGCCCGACACGGCCGACACGAAGTCGAAGGCTGGGAAGCGGGGGATCGGTCTTCCGGACGAGCGTGTGACGTTGCTCCGGAAGCACAGGGAGGAGCAGAACCGAGAACGGCTTGACGCTGGTCCGCTCTGGACTGAAGGCGGCTGGCTGTTCACCACTCCTACCGGCGGTCCTCTCAATCCTCGTACCGACACCACGGAGTGGAAGCGGTTGCTCGTCATCCTGCTCGTCGTCAAGGGGCGTGGGGGAAGCAGTCGAAGGATCTTTCCGGGGGATGGTCCGGCGCCCACCGGCGGACCGAATGAGACCGGAAGTGAGACCAAATGATCAACGGGCAGATTCAGGCGTGGGTGCGCCGGTGCGACTGACTGGCCTGGTAGAGAGCGGTGGAGGTGGGATTTGAACCCACGGAGGGGTTGCCCCCTCACACGCTTTCGAGGCGTGCGCCCTCGGCCACTAGGCGACTCCACCGCTAGCTAGCTTACTGGACGCGGCGGGCATGCTGGCGATTGCCTGTCGGCGGGCGCGCGGCGGCGCGAGCCGGTCGCTTTTAGTGGTCGGGTGCTGTTAGTCAATCATGAACCGGATGTCCGGCGCGGGAGTCGGCGGGTGGCGAAAAAGTCCGTGAGCAGGCGTGCGCATTCCTCTTCCCGTACGCCTGTGATCACCTCGGGGCGATGGTTGAGCCGCGGGTCGCGGACGGCATCCCACACTGATCCGGCTGCTCCGGCCTTGGGGTCATACGCTCCGTAGACCAGCCGGCCGACCCGGGCGAGGACCAGCGCGCCCGCGCACATCGTGCATGGTTCCAGGGTGACAACCAGGGTTGCGGCCGACAGCCGCCATGAGCCGGCTGCCGCCGCCGCGGCGCGCAACGCGACCACCTCCGCGTGAGCGGTCGGATCCTGGTCGGCCTCCCGGGCGTTACAGCCCCGGCCGATGATGGTTCCGTCCGCGGCGGACACGACGGCACCCACCGGAACGTCCCCCGTGAGCAGAGCCCGTTCGGCCTCTTCCAGCGCGGCACCCATCAGATCGGCGAAGCGGGCCACGCCGCCGTGTCCGGCCGCCACCTCAGTTCCCGATTTCGTCCAGAATATCCGCGCAGCCAGCGCGTTCACTGATCGCGAATATGACGTCGGCAGGTAGCAGACCCTTTTCCGTAATCAGTTCGAGGAGGGCGTCCGCGTCCGTGCCGACGTCCGCAAGCAAGTCGATGTCACCTGCTGGTGTGGCGCCCGCGAGCAGGTCGTCGGACTCGTCGTCGATGGCGGCACTGCCCGCCGGCGGCAGCGCACCCGCGAACAGCCGATCGGCCAGCGCCGAGGTGAACAGCACCCGATGGTCGGACAGGAACACTCTGGGATCACCGGTGTCACCGTCGATCCGGACAATGCCCAGGTACTCGTCATCCTCCTCGATGAAGGCGATGACGAGTTCGGCGGAGATGTCATGCATGAAATCCGCGAGCCCGTCAAGGTCTTCCGCGTCGTCAAGACTGATCTCGTGTGCGCTCCAGCGTCCGCGCTCGCGGCCGATGGCACTGGCTCTCTGCGTCACCGAACTCCCCCACGTCCTTCTATCGAGTCCATACCCACTTCAGCACCCGGCTCCGTGCCTCCGCTTGGCGTTGTGGCGACCACGGTGGTCGCCCAGCCCGCGGAGCCGCCCGAGCGGTCACCGGACCCGGCGAGCCGCTGTCCGCCGCCGCGTGGGCTGGGGCATGCCCCGGTCGGACGACAGTCACCGTGCTTTCGCCCATCGGACGCCCATATCGGGCACGTCATATCACACCTTGCAGCACACTTGTACCTGATCAGCTTACTGGCGGACTTAACGCACCAAGGACGGCGCAATCATGCTGTCGCGCTGTTTTCGTGCGGCCGACGGTCTGGAAGATTACTACGGGGGTGACGTTGGGTGTGGACCCAGCCGGGTGTCCGGGCGGCTGTTCCGGCGGCGGATGCCGACACCCACCGCGGTTGGCGCGGCTCGGCCGGTGTGCCGCCGCTGGTTGCCGGTGCGGCGGCTGCGCTGTTACTGGCGGGCACAGTGGTGAGCGTGAGCGTACTCGGCGCGGGAAGCGTCAGCCTGAGGACGCGGGCTGGTGCCCATCCGCCCGTCGCGGCTGCGTTCGGCGCGCTTGTGGGTCCCCGAGCCTCGGTGGGTCCGCTGACTCACCGCACCGATCCGTACCTCTTCGTCACCACTGATCGCAGTCTTACCCGGACTGAGATCGATCGACTCGGCCGGGCCGTGGGCGCATCCGAGGCGGTTGTCGCCGATTTTGCCGAGGTGAGTGTGGGAAGTGGCCGTACAGGCGCGCTTGGGGCTGATCCAAACGTGCTGCGTACCGTCGCGCCCGCGGGCACTGCCGAGGTCACCGCGCTGTGGCAGCGAATCGCGGATGGGGAGATCGCGGTTGCGCACAGTGTTGCGGCGGCGCTGGATGTGCGGTTGGGCGGCCAGGTTGATGTCGGCCATGACCGGCCGGTTGGTTTACGAATCGGTGCGTTGGCAACAATTCGTCTGCCGGGTGTCGGGGTGGTGGTGGACCGATCCCGGTCCGCCGCGCTCGGCCTGGTCGCCGACAGCGCGGTGGCGCTCGTCGTCCCCGGGACGCCGGACCCGGTGCTGCTTGCCGCCACAGCCCGCCAAGCTGTCCAGGGCCTGCGGGTCATGTCGCTGCGGACTGTTCTGCCGCCACCCGCGGCGGTTCCCTCGGCTCCCTCGGCTTCGAGCTGGTCCACGCCTGGAACACCGCCACAGGATGATCCGCCCGCGCCCGGAGCGGCACCGCGGCCGCCGCAGCCACCAGCCGCGGCCGATTCGGTGGCGCCGGGCTGGGTGCCACCGGTGATCGGGACGATCTCCCGCGGTTTCAACCCCACCGCCGGCTCCGAGCGTCATCTCGGGCTTGACATCGCCGCGCCACTCGGCACTCCCATCATGGCCGCCGCCGCCGGTTATGTACTCTACGCCGGGCCCGCCTCCGGCTTTGGGAACGAGATTGTGCTGCAGCACGGGGATGGTGTCGAGACGCTTTACGGGCACATGCGGGTCCTCACGGTCCGGGGAGGAACCGTCGCGGCTGGTCAGCAGATCGCCCTGGTGGGAAACGAAGGTCATTCCACCGGCCCCCACCTGCATTTCGAGGTGCATGTCGGGGACCGCCCGGTGGATCCGTTGGCCTGGCTCCGCGAGCACCATGCCCGGATCTGACGATTTCACCGTCGTCGGCGCCAGCCTGGGCGTGGCACCCTGTGGAGATGTACAGGGTCTCTGTAACAGGCGAGACGAGTCATGGCACGCTGATGAGGCGATGACCACACCACCCCCACGCCGTTTCTCCACCCGGACCCGCGCCGCGCTCGCGGTGGAGAAACTCGCGTCCTCAGCCTCCCGCCGGCTGGGACGTGGATCAGGCGAGATGATCGGCGGTAAGCTCGCCCTACAGGTATCCCCGCGGATCCTCACCGAGGTCGCGGCCGGCCGGATGGCGGTCTGCGTCAGCGGGACCAACGGCAAGACCACGACCACTCGGCTGCTGGCCCGCGCGCTGGGCACCCTCGGCCCGGTGAAGAGCAACAGCGGCGGCGCGAACATGGCGCCGGGGGTGCTCGCCGCGTTGTCCCGTCCGCCCTTCGACGCGGCCGCCGCGCTCGAGGTGGACGAAATCTGGTTGCCCAAGGTCGCCAGGCAGATCCTTCCCCGGGCGGTTGTGCTGCTCAACATTAGCCGTGACCAGCTCGACCGGTCGAACGAGACCCGGCGGATCGCGAGCCTCTGGCGTGAGCTCGGGGCGGATCTGCCCGCCGCGACAGTGGTCGCCAACGTCGACGACCCGCTGGTCGCCTGGGCCGCGTCCGGGTGGTCGAACCAGATCTGGGTGTCGGTCGGGCAGAACTGGACAGCGGATGCGATGGTGTGTCCGCAGTGTGCCCGGCTGCTGCATCGCAACTCTTCGGGGTGGTGGTGCGACTGCGGGCTGGCCCGCCCGGAGCCGATCGTCGCCGTCACCGGGCCTGGCGAACTGCTGTGGTTCGGTCGTCACATCAGGGCCTCCATCGACCTGCCGGGGCGGGTGAACCTCGGCAACGCGGCGATGGCCGCCGCCGCCGCGAAGCTCTTCGGGGTCGAGGTCGCGGACGCGCTTGCCGCGATGACCGGTCTCGATGACGTCCAAGGTCGCTATCAGGAGGTCGAGCTCGGTGAGAGTGGTGTACGCGGGCGGCTCCTGCTGGCCAAGAACCCGGCCGGCTGGGTGGAGATGATGGAGCTGCTCAACACGGCACCCGCGCGCCCAGTGATCATAGATTTCAACTCCCAGACCGCTGACGGCCGTGATCCTTCCTGGATCTGGGATGTCCCGTTCGAGCGGCTCGCGGGCCGCGACGTGCTGGTGACCGGCGAGCGTAAGGAGGACATGAGCGTCCGGCTGGCCTATGCGGAGGTTCCGCACACGGTGCACCCCGACGCCGAGAGCGCGGCGTCCACGGTCTTTGACAAGACCGTGGACGTGGTCGCCAACTACACCGCCTTCCGTGACATTCTGGGGCGGGTTGCCCCGGTGGGGACAACCAGATGACCAGGATGGCGGTATGATCTCCGACTCGGCGACCCGCATCGCTCTGATCTATCCGGAGCTGCTCGGAACCTATGGTGACGGCGGCAACGCGATCGTGTTGGCACAGCGGCTGCGTTGGCGAGGGCTGGCGGCTGAGGTGATCAACGTTCCGGCCGGTGAGGTGGTGCCCGGCGGCTGCGACATCTACCTGCTGGGCGGGGGTGAGGACGCACCGCAGGTGCTGGCTGCTGACGGCCTGCGCAGAAGCACATCGCTGCTGCGAGCGGTCAACGAAGGTGCTGTCGTCCTCGCGGTGTGTGCCGGCTATCAGGTGATCGGCGCATCTTTTCCCGCTGGCGACGAGGTGCATGACGGGCTCGGCTTGGTGGATGTGGAGACGCGCCGGTCGTTCGACCCGGCTGACCAGCCGGCGCCGCCCCGCGCGGTCGGTGACATCGTCGTGGAACCAACATCCGACCTGGGTCTTCCGGTGCTGCTCGGTTACGAGAACCACGCCGGGCGTACTCGACGATTGGCTGGCGGCCGGGGCAGGCCGTTGGGCGTGGTACGCAAGGGCGTCGGTAACGGCACCATAGACCAGACCGACGGCATCGTGGATCACCACGTGATTGGTACCTATCTGCACGGCCCGGTCCTCGCGCAGAACCCCGCACTGGCCGATCTGTTGCTGTCCTGGGTGCACGGCCCGCTGCCGGCGCTGGCTGAGCCGGCTGAGATACAGCTACTGCGTCAGGCGCGGCTGCGCGCTCTCGATGTCGCGTCCTGACTCCGTGGCGGCAGCTGTGCCCTGTCGCGTTCGGCAATCGCCGCGTTGAGACGACCGAGAAGCGTTCCGAAACTGTCGCGTTCGTCCTTTTCCCAGCCGCTCACCAAGCCGCTGATGCTCGTTACCCGCGCTGCCCGGGTGACGACGTAGCGATCGCGTCCGCGTGCGCTCAGGGTCACCAGGCTGGCCCGGCGATCGGTGGGATCGGTGGCGCGTTCCACCAGCCCCTCGGTGGCCAGCGCGGCGACTTGGCGGCTCACCGTCGAGATGTCGAGGGCGAACACCGCGCCGAGGGTGGTCAACCGTACCGAGCCGTGGTCATACAGATAGCTGAGAAGCAGATAGGCGGAACGGTCGAGAGGCGGGCCGGAGTCGTCCGCGATGGCCATGCGGAACCGTTCGGCCCGGCGGCCGAGCACGGCCAGCTCATGCTCGATCTTCTCCAGCGCCCGATGATCGAGTGCTTGTTCATTGTCCACCTCGGCCTCATCCCTACGCCATGTCATCCGTCCGCGGCGTCTCGGATCTCTACAGATTCTTGTGGATACACCATCGGCACGAAGCGGGTGTCCTGGGGCCGCCGCGACGGATCCGTGGAGCGGCCGCTGGCGCCTGGCCGCGTCCGCCCGGCTGGTTGCCGTTGGCGTCAACCCGCACAGGTGTGTGCCAGACCACGGCTGTGGTGCCCGACTCGTCCACGCCACGTGTCGAATCTGCCGAATCAACGGCTCTCGGTGTGGTTCGGTTGTCTGGTGGCGTCGAATCCGCTCAAAGCCGGGAAAGAGCTGTGGAGCAAGAACCGTCGACGGGTGCTGGTGGCCGCTGGCGTGGTCGTCGTTGCCCTCGCCTACGGGCATCACTCACCCGAGGTGAAGACCGAGCGCGCCGAGATTCCGGCGGGCTACGAGTCCGCGGGCCGGGAGCTTGCGGTCCACGCCGAGGCCAAGCCCGAGAAGCCGGTGCCGCTGCTCCTCGTCCTGCATGACGACGAGAGTGACGCGGCGACGATCGAGAAGGACAGTAAGGTGTCCGCGCTTGCTGATCAACAGAAGTTCGCTCTGGTGTATCCGGAGGCGGTGGCCAGTACCTGGCAGACCAACGGTCAGGACGCGCGGTATCTGTGGGACGTGGTCCGTTACGTCGCCAAGGAGCGATCGAACATCGATATGTCCCGGATCTACATCTGGGGTGCGGGAGAGGGCGGCCGTCTCGCGCTCACGGTGGCCTGCGGCCCGCTCGACCCCGCCCAGCAGCCACTGTTCACGGCGGTCGGGACGGTGAACACGGTCGGGCCGCTCCCCGCGTGTCCTTCACGGGTCCATGTCAAGTCAGTGGCTCTTGCGCCAGGGCGGAAATGGAACGAAGCCACGACCAGCGAGCTGTGGAAATTCTCAAAGGACATCAAGGGCTAAGCGGTCGCCGCTCCCTGATCGAACGCCCTATTGCCGGTCACTCTAAGCGGCCACCGAAGGCCACGCGATGATGGTGTTTTCGCGTGGCCTTCGGTCTGAAGCGAGCTGGAGATCCCGGCAATTTGTGGATCAATCCTCGACCCGCCTCGTCGGCTGTCGTTGAGAGGGCTCCCGCCGGTCGGCTTGGCCGGGGGGGTGGCACGGCCGACCAGCGGGAGCCCAGGACCTCCGCCGGCCAAGCGCACTGTGGGGGGGGTTCAGTGCGAAAGGCCGGGGAAGCCCGTGTTCCGCCGGGCATTGCGAGCCGGGGGGGTTGGCTCGATCCGACCAGCGGAAGTCTTTGGAGACATCCAGTTGTGGTTTGGGACCGCCAGACCGGTGTTTATATCGACAACACCGATCTGGCGGTGAGGTTCACGCGTGACCGGAGGGGGAGGACACGCGTGAACCCGCTATATGTTTTTCAGAGGCTGACTGCGTCAGTCATATCAGTGAGATGAAGGAGTCAACGAGCGAGGCCGCTGGCCGCTAACTGACCCGGCCGACTGAGTATGACGTGGTGTAGATATCTCTGAGCGAAACGACTTCACCGGACTTTGGTGCCGCCCACATCTTGCCACCACCGGCATAGATGCCGATGTGGTAGATGTTTCCCGGCGTACCAAAGAAGATGAGGTCGCCGACCTGCTTATTGTACTGCGACACATGGGCCGTGGCTTCGTACTGTTCTTCCGCGGTGCGGGGGAGACTGCGGCCGAGCTGTTTGAAAACATACTGAACCAGGCCGGAACAGTCGAAGGAGTAGGGGCCCTCCGCACCATACACGTAAGGCTTGCCGGCTTGCTGCGCGGCCAGATAGACAGCTCTTTCACCGAGCGATCCGACTGGCATCGTAGCATCCGCTGTATCGGAGGTGGATACCCGAAACGCGGCAGCAGCGGCCGAGCCGGCGGCCTGCGCCGGAGGCGCGGGGACCGAACTGGGCACCACCGTCATAGTACCAACGTTCGAGGAGCGAGCCGACTGCAGGGCATCCGTTCCGTCGAAGATAGCAGTGATCTGTGTGGTGGTGAGGACCTTGGCAGTGTAACTCGCAAAGCCCTGCTCGTTAGTATACAGGTGCTTGAATGTTGCCCAGCCGTCAGGCAGCTTTACCTGAATTTTGATGAGCTGGTTTGACAGCGGCGCGTGGGTCGTCCCGTCCTCGAGGGAGAAGCCCATGTCAATGGGCTGGTCGGCCTGTACTGACACGTCCGGATTAGTGACCCTGAGCGCGACACCTGACTTGGGGTGCAGGTCAGCCTGATCGATCACATGGCTGGTGATGGACCCGGGGCCAACCGAGGTGGCCGGGTTGATAACGGACGTGCGCAGACCGGCGAGTGACGCCTGGCTTCCGAACTGAGAGCCAAGGGTGATCCGGGAACTGACCGAAGTCTCGTCCATCCCTGAGTCGGTCGGGGCGCAGCCGGCCAGCGCGACGCCTGACACCGCAACCGTGCCGGTTGTCATCGCCGCGACCGCGGCACGTGTCCGGACGCGGCCGGGGGCCGACGGCGGAGCGGGCGCGCGGTGCCTGCCGCGGGCAGGACGCCCAGATGTCTCGGCCTGAGGTCGCAGCGAGGACAGCGACGCCGTCGGCGACGAACATGGCCATATTGCCGGATCAAGCTGCACATCGGGCGCAGACAAGACTGTGATCCTTCCCGTTCGCCTGCGAGGTGAGCTGTCGGGTTCGGGCTGGGCTGCCCGGTGGGCCGTGCGACCAGCACACGACTCACTTCACCCCTAGGTCGGCATCGTGGCTCGGTGCCAACCGGTGGAGGATGGGTCCCCCGCTCCTGCCCTGGTGACGACTCGGAGGGGACACCGGGGCCGTGGGCAGGATTCGGCGTTCGGCCCGGTGTTGTCGTGACGTCGGCGCGAGACTAGTTCAAAAGGATGGTGCCAGCAAATACTAGTCCCTCACAACTACGGCGAGTACTCGCAGAAGTGACCATAGCGGTTCCTCCCATCCTCCTTGCCGATCACTCGCCGCTCTATCTTGATCTGCTGGCCACTGCGACAGGTCGCCTAGACGGAGGCTTGCCATGCCATGACCCACAGGATGCGGAAGATGACATTACGCCATAGCGGTGACGGTCCGGCGACGGGGGGGTGCTTGAGTGCCGACAGCTATATATCGCTGACATGTAGTAGCGAAAATTGTCTTAATGAATAGGCTCGCTAGATTACACACTGTGTCAGCCGTTATGGGATTTCGCGCTCCGAAATCCGCTGTGCGAGAGGATGTCCGCGGCCTGGGACGGGTCGGCGTCAGCGGCGCCGGGCGCGGGTGTCGCGGCGGGAGAGCAGGCCCGCGGTCTGCAGGACGTGCAGTTCGACCGCGAGTTCGTGAATCTCCGGGGGCAGGGAGCGGTACTGGCCGGACAGGGCCTCGACGGCCGCCTGCGCGCGGTCCGCGAGATCGTCCAGCGCCCGCTGATGGGTGCGCATCTGCGCTCGCTCGTCCTGGATCGCGCGGACCGTCTCCTCCTGCCACCGCCGGGTGCGCATCAGGCGCTCGCTGGCGTCGGCGGCCTGCCGCTCGGCATCCTCCAGCCGCCCAAGGATCTGATCGAGCTGCTCCAGTCTTGTCGCCAGCTCGGCGATAAGATCGTTACGGACCGGGTATGTCGGCTGGGTCATCGGATCGCGTCGCGGATGTCGCGGATGTCGCGGTCGACGTCACAGGTGATGGTGTGGATACGGCGGGGGGCGTCGTCATTGCCACCCACGCCCGCGTTGCGACTGAGAACGGATTGTAACCGTACGCTGCCGCTAGCCCGCGGCTGGGACGGCAGTTGACTGTGAACTCCCGCACGAAGGCCTGACACAGGCGATTACGGTAGCCGACAGCGTGGTCTCCGTGAATCCCGCTGTCGGGTGATATGTCGTTGTTCCTAGTATGAAATAGCTATCGAACGAAGCCGCGGTACGGTCCTGCTGGGTACGGTATAGTCCTGACGGGCGGTATCCCAGCCGGGTCGGCGGGGCCGCGCCGTGGTAATTCCCATGGCCCGGCCTGTGGCACTGGTTGTGTCAGTTGTGCTGGCTCGAACGGAGGCCACCCGCGTCTGGCGGGAGCTTCGCGGCGCGGCCAGCTCGGTGGATAATTTGCCTGGTATTGTGGCGCCTTCAACACCCTGCTCAATTTTTACACACGGGGCACCACGAAACATGAGTTCGGTCGGTTTTTGGGCGTCAGCCACGCAAAAAATGATGATCGCGGCCTTCTGCTATACCGGTCAGCTCGTCGGTGTATCGGCTCCACCGGCGAGCTGACCGGACCGGCCGCGAAAGCCAGCAGCAATATTCACGAGCGTCCATCATGCTATCAGTTGATATTTGAGCGTACCACGGTACGAGGCTACAGCCAGCCATTCCGTTTGAAGGCTCGGTGCAGGGTGAAGCAGATTGCCGCCATCAAGCAGAGAGCAGCGGGATATCCCCACGGCTGCCGCAGTTCGGGCATGTGCTCGAAATTCATCCCGTAAATGGCGGCAACCGCTGTCGGAACCGCGGCGATGGCGACCCAGGCACTGATGCGGCGCATGTCCTCGTTTTGCGCGATGGCCACCTGTGTCAAGGTCGCCTGAATAATTGACGACAGCAGCTCGTCGAATCGAGCTATTCGTTCGGTGACCTGTTCGAGGTGGTCGGCCACGTCACGGAAGTATTCCTGAATGCGCGGGGCAATCCCGCCGACGTCCGGTTCGGTGAGCGCTCGCAGCGGAGCGGCGAGTGGCGTGACAGCGTGCTTGAGCTCAAGCACCTCACGTTTGAGCTGGTAAACTTTACTGGCATCGGGCGGAATCGATCGGTGAAAGACCGATCCCTCGGCGTCGTCGATGTCGATTTCAATCTTCTCGGTAACCGCCAGGTAATCGTCGACAATCTGGTCGCAGATAGCGTGGAGGACAGCCGACGGTCCGTGGCGGAGCATTTCCGGGTGCGCTTCCAGCCGGCTGCGCAGGGCTTGGAGCCCGCCATGTTCCCCATGCCGGACCGTGACTACGAAATCCTGGCCGAGAAACACCATGACCTCGCCGGTGTTGACGATCTCCGATGTCGAGGTCAGCTCCTCGTGTTCCACGTAACAGGCGGTCTTGAGGACGACGAAAAGGGTCTCCCCGTATCGCTCCAGTTTCGGCCGTTGATGGGCGGTGACGGCGTCCTCGACCGCGAGCGGATGCAGCCCGTAGACATCGGCGATATTGGACAGTTCCGTCGTGCTCGGTTCGTACAGGCCGAGCCAGGCAAAACTGCCGCGGTGATCCCGGGCAACACGCAGCGCATCGGTATGGTGGATCGATCGCGGATCGCGGTAGCCGTCCCGGTATATGTGACACGCGATCACTCGGCCGGGCGGTGTCGAAGGACTCTCCGGGCGTATGCGGCGGCGTTTGGGGACCATCCGGACCAGTGACACGGGCTTGCTCAGGGCGCCGGCCAGCCATCCTGCCGCGGTTGACGGATGGCTGGCGGCAGCCTGTGCGAACGGAAGCTGCCCGTTGTGCCGATTACCGCTGTCGTCAGCAGACTCCTTGTTGTTCATTTCCGGATCATCCTGTTCATGTCCTTCGCTTAATTGTTATGCGGTCGATAGTTATGCCGGTCTGGCTTTTTTGGGTACCAGTGTTTCGGGCGGGCGCTGGCGCGCATCGCCGTGCGGTCGAACGGTGCTTCGCTGGCTGGCGCCACGGCATTGAGTAACCATCCTGTTCCAATCGGTCGCGGCTGGACTTTTTGTGGCCTTCTTGTCAGTACTTCTACCCGTACCTGCCTGATCCTCGTTACCGGCGGGGGTGCTCGACGAGCCCTTCTCCGATCATGCCCCGCTGAGAGCGTGTGGGAGATCAGGCTTTCGATCAGTGAGCCGCGTCCAGGCGGCCCCTGGCAAGGCGGGAGGCCGAAGCGATACCGGATGAGTTGTCTCGGTTTGGCTGACAACGCGGCCAGAGGGCGCCTGGGCGCGGCGAGCCGGACAGTCCTGTTGCCGGAGCTTCGTGGCCGTACTGAAGTGGCGGTACTGAATATTTGATCATGATTTGTGCCTTGCTGATCGTTTCTACGGATGATCTGAAACAGTCTCAACACTGTCCATGGCCGGTGCCTCGGCAGGCTTTTCGCTAGTGGTCGCTGCCGGAAGTTCGCCCAGGGCCTGCCGGCGCCAGCCGGCGCCTCATGTCGTTGTCGTCGCCCCCGGTAGAACACCGCTACCGGGGCCTGCGCCGCCTCGCGACGCATCCGCCTGGCATCCGACATACCCCGAACAACTTCCGGCGGCGACCGCTAGATCCTCATCCGGAGGCGCGGGGGTATCCGAGCCGGATGCGGCGCGGCTCTTGACGCCACCGGCGTCTTGCGGGCCAGCCGACGGCGACGGTGGTGGTTCGCGATCTTGCGGGCGATGGGCGGTTTGTGCCAGGCCAGGTGTTGGTTGCCGTGCGCGCCGGCCGTGATTGAACAGCTGGGTGATCTGTTGTGATTGACGATGGATAGCGAAGTTGAAATGTTGGGTATAGAGTTTGTCTGATGATTAAGAGCGTCTGGCAATAGGGGTGTGGATCAAGGAGCGGGGTTGGGGTGCGTGCATCGCGAGGCTGCGCGGGGAGCCACCGGCGGTGGTGGGTGGGGGCCGACGAGCCGGGTACCCCTGTATCGCACGGCGATGGATGGGGAGCGATGACGCGCGGCGCCGCCTGGGCGGCGCGAGCCGGACAGCCCCGCTGCCGGGCGCTCCAAGGAGCGTCGATTCAGCCGCTGGCGGCTCGGTCGTCGCCTAGCGGTCCCGTATTGGCAGTGCGCAGGCTTGGGGGTGGCAATGATGTCCACAACAGGGCCGGAGGGGACGGCGACGACCGAGAAGGCCAGAGCCGGCGAGCGGGACGATTCGAGCGGGACGTCCCTGCCTGAAATGATCAAAGCGTCGCATGACGCCGCGACACACCTTGTTGGTCTTACCTTCACCGAGGCCGCGACCTCGGGGGATCCGAGACGCGCGTTGCGAGCCGCCGACACGGCGGTTGCGGCGATCAGCGCCCATATGTACGCCGTGCAGACATCCGTCTATCCCATGGCGCGTCGCCGCCTCCCGGACAGTCGGCCGCGCATCGCCGAACTGTGTGCCCAGGGACGGGAAACCGCGTCGGTGCTACGCGGCATCTCCCAGTACATCCAGGGCGACGTCCACCGGCCGGACGAGTCGATGGGCAGGCTGCGTGAGCGTCTTGCCGAGCTTGAGGAACAGCACATCGCGGCGGAGGAGGCCCTGGTCGCCGATCTTGACAAGGCGCTCTCCCCAGACGACCGGCGCCGGATGGCCACCGCGTTCCGACGATCGATGCGGCGGGCACCCACCCGCCCGCATCCGCACCTTCCCCGCACCGCTGTCGTCGGGAGCCTGGTGCTGCGGCTCGCCGGGAGCTGGGATCACATCCTTGACACCATGGACGCCCGCATTGCCGCGGATGGACCGGTGCGCGCACCAGCAC
>NZ_CAKJTL010000187.1 GCF_917627385.1 Protofrankia sp. CiT1 | reverse complement strand
CTGACCTACGGGCTCACAGCACCACAGAGCAACGACGTCGGACCGGACGGCCCCAACATCCTCATCAGGACAGGGTGCCGGCGCAAGCCGGCATGGTCACTGACCTGCCAGCAGGCGACCGCGAAACGCCGATCAAGCCGACAGCAGGCGTGAGGACCTGGCGCAGCGGCAGCAGATTCAGCTTCTCGTCTTCCATCGCATCAGTCACCGGCTCAGGCGAACGCGCCCCGAACAGCGACGACGTCTCCGTATCCAACGCACCGGCCAGTGTGCGCAGCGTTTCGATTCGCGCGCTTCCACCCTGCTCAATCTTCCGCACCGTCGACACGCTCAGCCCAGCCTCGTCAGCCAGCCTCTCCTGTGAGAAGCCACGCCGCAGCCGGAGAGCCCGCAGACGAGCGCCCGGATCGTCCACCACGTCGTACCCCTCCCCGAGCGTGCCTGTAGTCAGGGTACGTGCACGCACAGCGCAACTGGCTGACCTGCACAAACAGACAACGCGAAGTGTCTTCACAGAGCTCGACACCCCGAATCGGCCCGCGCCAGACACACAAGGGTGAACACTGGCGGTTGCTCGTCATCCTGCTCGTCGTCAAGGGGCGTGGGGGAAGCAGCCGAAGGATCTTTCCGGGGGATGGTCCGGCGCCCACCGGCGGACCGAATGAGACCGGAAGTGAAACCAAATGATCAACGGGCAGATTCAGGCGTGGGTGCGCCGGTGCGACTGACTGGCCTGGTAGAGAGCGGTGGAGGTGGGATTTGAACCCACGGAGGGGTTGCCCCCTCACACGCTTTCGAGGTCTGCGACATACCGTTCACGATCGGTCGTCTATATCCCTGACCTGGGCCGATAGAGCTTGCCCGTACGTTGGCGGACTCTGCTGGCCGGGGATGAATGAGACGGAAACTGAAACGGCCGCCTCCGGCGGGACGCCACGTCGCCCCGCCAGCGATAGCACCCGGACACGGCCAGGATGCCGTCCATGACCGTCCAGCCAACCACCGTCTGCCGGCCGCAGGGAACCGACCTCCTCGCCCCGAAGCAATATCAAGTGGTCTTGACGTGCTCCCCAGCGCCGGTCGGGTCAACAGCGGCGTCCGCTGACGTCCATAGACGTCCGGCGGTGCCCATGGGCATCGTCATCCAGTTAGTCACCCACCGCTCGGCGCCCAGCCCATCTCAGGCCATGACTTGGCGCTTAGAAGGCAATCATTGCCATCTTTGTTCTCTATGCCTGTCCAGCTCGCGATGTCCGTCAACGACGGGGGACGTCCGCCCACGTCCGGCGCTGTTGCTACAGCGGTTGCTACACCTGCTCGTCCCGTCGGCGTGAGTATCGCTCAGGAGACGTCACAAGCTTGGGAAAACCGTCTGGTTGCTGGCGCCAACCTGGGTGAAGATGCATCCGCGCAGGTCAGCCCGCTTCCAGTTCCCGCCGGTACCTCCCGGTCCGACGCGATGGTCACCGTGTTCCCCGAGCACGGTGGTCACGGCGGCGGTAGGGCTGGGCTGTGCAGCGGTCCGGTGTCCGATCGGGTCAGCGGCAGCGCCCAGGGGCGCTGCCCGGCCGCGCGTGGGTTTGTGGCACTCTGTCGGTACCTGACCACGAGGGGAGACCGTATGGCCGTCGCGGTCCCCGGCCGCGGCGGCGCCGCGTTTTTCGTCTCCTACACGGAGGCGGATCGACCGTGGGCCGAGTGGATCGGCTGGCACCTGGAGGACGCGGGCTATCAGGTGATCCTGCGAGCCTGGGATTTCACCCCGGGCGCCCATCGTGTCGGCGAGCTGGACCGGGCGGCCGCGACGACGGCGCGGACGGTCGCTGTGCTCTCGGCGGCCTATCTGATCTCCACCTATGGGGCCGCTGAGTGGCAGACCGCGTGGGCCGCGGACCCGACCGGGGCGGGTCGCCGGCTGCTGGTGGTCCGGGTCGAGGACTGCCCGCTCCCCGGGCTGCTGGGGCAGGTGGTCGGGGTCGACCTGTTCGGCCTGGACGCCCGCGCGGCCCGGGACCAGCTCCTGGCCGCGGCGGCCTCGGGCCGGGCCAAGCCGGACGCGGCCCCCGGCTTCCCCGGAACCCCGTCCCGGGCGGGGGGAGCGCCGCGGTTTCCCGGGCCGGCGCGTCCGTGGGAGGCGGTCTGGGAGCCGGGCCGGTCCCCGTTTCCCGGCTTGGCGGCCTTTGATGCCTCCCGCGCGGTCGTGTTCCAGGGACGTGGGCCGGAAACCCGCCGCCTCGTCGACCAGCTCTCCGCGCCCGGCGGGGACACCGACGGCCTGATGGTGATCACCGGCCCGTCTGGCTGCGGGAAGTCGTCGCTGGCGGCCGCCGGGCTGGCCGCAGCCCTGGCCGGCGACGACGCCTGGCTGGTCATCCCCCCCGTGACGCCCGGCGGCCAGCCGCTGACCGCGCTCGCCCTGGCCGTGGCCGCCACCGGCCGCCGCCACGGCCTCGGCTGGGACGCCGACGCCCTGACCGGCCGGCTGTCCGGGCCCGCACCGGGGCGGGTTGTGGAGGAACTCCTCACGGCCGCGGCACCGGCGGATCGGCTGCTGGTGGTTATCGACCAGGCCGAGGAACTCCTCGTCCGCGCCACCGACGCCGAGCGGGCGGCATTCCTGACCATGTTGGCGCGGGTGACCGCGGGTCGGGCGCGGGTGGTCGCCACGCTGCGGTCGGAATATTTGGACCGGTTGGTGGACAGTGCCGCGCCGGTCGGGTTACGGGTGCGGGCCGAGGTCCTCGCACCGTTGGACCGGGACCTGCTGCCCGTCGTGATCGCCGGCCCCGCGCGCCTGGCCGGACTGACGATCGATGACGACCTGGTGGCCCGTATGGTCGCCGATACCGGCGACGGCCGGGCGCTGCCGCTGCTGGCCTATACCCTGCAACGGCTCTACCTCGCCGCCCGTACCCTCGGCACCACCACCCTGTCCGCGGCGCTGTACGACCAGCTCGGTGGTGCGCGCGGTGCGCTGATCGAACACGCCGGCGCCGCGCTCGCCGATGCCACGGCCGGCACCGGTCACACCGATGTGCAGGCCTTGGCGAGTCTGCTTCTGCTCGTCAGCATGGACGCCGACGGTCGTCCCATCCGGCGGCGGATCTCCCTCGACCAGCTCCCGGCCGCGGCCCGCAGCGACCTGACTCCGTTCGTGACTCGCCGTCTGCTGGTCATCGATGCCCCGCGCGGGGGTGTGGCGACCGTGGAGGTCGCCCATGAACGCCTTCTCACCGTCTGGCCGCCCCTGGCCCATGCCATTGCCGAGGCCACCGACCGCCTGCGGCTGGCTGCGCTGCTCACCGACGCCGCCGACCAGTGGGACCGCGACCACCGACCCGACGGGCAGCTGTGGGATCCCGACCGGACGCGGCACGCCCACACGACGCTGACCCCGGACATGCTGACGGCCCTCGCCCGGGAGTTCCTGGCTGCCAGCGTCGGTCACGCTGCCCGGGCCCGTACCCGCCGCCGCCGTCAGCTCACCGCGGCCTTCACGACCCTGAGCGTGCTGCTGGTCGCCGCGGTCACCGCCGCGGTGACCGCGCGCACCCAGTACCGCGAGGCTGTCACCCAGAAGCGAGAGGCTGTCACCCAGAAGCGAGAGGCGATCGTCCGGCAACTCATCGCCCAGGCCGGCAACCTCCGTGATCTCGATTCCCGCACCGCGCTGCAACTCGATGTCGCCGCCGACCACCTCTCCTCCAGCCCCGAAACCCGCAACGCGATCACCACTGCCCTCGTCGCGGGCTACCGTGCCGCCCCCCTCACCGGCCCCACCAGCCC
>NZ_CAKJTL010000186.1:47375-75833 GCF_917627385.1 Protofrankia sp. CiT1 | reverse complement strand
GGGTGTGGCTGCCACCATCGCGCTCTCGACCTCGTTACGGCCGGTGGGAGCGATGCGGCAGCCGAGGCTCGTGGTTGCGATCGTCAGCACACCCAGGCCGGCGAGCCAGAGCCGGCCGCGCCGCGACAGCACCTTGCGCACCGAGGTCCTCGGGCTGCCGGGTGCATGTGCGTACCTGTTCTCGGCAGTGATCCGGCCGGCTTCGTGTTGCTCCGTTGTCAGACGCGTTGAATCAGTCAGTGTTGTGTTTCGGAGTGGTCTCCGTGTTTTTTTGAAGATTTCTTGGTGTTTCACACTCGACCTCCTCCGCTCGAGAAGGCTGCGACACAACAGGGTGCGCACGATCCGTAGCTGGGGGAAGTGTCTAGGCGACGGGCTTCAGCAGGCCTGGCATGGGCGGGCGGCAGCAAAGTCATCATCGGACGATGAGGCTACACGGACCCGGTTCAATGCCCTGCGGATGGGTATATCAGCAGGTCAAAGAGTTTTTGATCAGATCTCCGTGTGAAGGTGGAGCTGGTGCGGTCCGTCGTTTGTTGTGTTTATATTGTTCTAATTTGGTGAGGAAATGTGTTTCCAGGCAAAATTGCCTGCGTCCGTTGTTGCTGTTCGGGCCCGTCAATATCTGGACTGGACCGCGGCGGCTTGTTCAGGGCTGTACGGCAGCTGTGGCGAACGCCACGCCCACCGTCACGAACGCCTCGTCCACCAGATCGGCCAGGTCGGTGTCGTCGTTGGCGCTCAGCCACGCCGTGTGGGCGGCTTCGAACACGCTCAGGGTGACGCCGGCGATGAGCGCGGGCCGGAGGTCGGTCGCTGGATCCGTCGCCATCCGGTTCGCCATCGCATCGGCCAGCATCGTGCGCAGGACCAGCTGTTTGTCGATCCTGCGGGCACGCAGCGACGGGGTTCTCTCAATCAGGCCGTTGATCGCCACGGACCGCTCGCGGTTGCGGCTCATGTCTTCGATCAGGGGGGTGAGGGCGTTGCGTGCAGCCAGGAGCGCGGGCTCGTCGGCCGGCCGGGCCAGCGCGGCCTGGCGGAACTGCTCCCCACGGGCCTCGACGTGCGCCAAGACCGCATCCTCCTTCGTCTGAAAATACCTGAAGAAGGTGCTGCGGGACACGCCGGCCGCCGCGGCGATCGCATCCACCGTGACGGCATCGAAGCCGTGCTCGAGGAACAGCTCGACTGCGACCTGCGCCAGGTCACCGCGGACGGTCGTCCGTAGCCGTTCCCGGAAGGCGGTTATCCCGGTCGGGTTGGTCATAGAAGTCACCTGCGTGGTCGTGGGCGTCGGATGCGTCCGTTGATGTTCGGGGCTACCACAATGATCATTGTTGCTCCGCGGCTGTTTCGCGAGGTGGTGATCTACGTCGCCAAGCCGATCTCAAGTCGATCTCCAGAGATGAAGTGTAGGCCACATCCCGGCGCCGTTTTCGATGCATAGATACTTGGTATCGTCAATGATACTGAGTATCATCCTTTATATGTTTTATTGATCATGGGATGTGCTCCTATCGGCGAGCGAGAGGACTGTCCAGTATGACGGCCGGGGTGGATGGAAGACGCTCGTCATCGGTGACCTTCGCGGCTCTCAGCCTGTCGGCGCTGACCTTCTCGCTGCTGCAGACGATGATCGCGCCAGCGCTGCCGACGATCCGGGCGGAGTTCGGCGCGAGCCAGGCGGGCATTGCCTGGATCATGACGGCCTACCTGCTCAGCGCATCCGTGGCGACCCCGATCCTCGGGCGTCTCGGAGATGTCTGCGGTAAGAAGCGCGTGCTCGTCGTTATGCTCGCGGTGCTTGGTATCGGCACAGTGATTGCCGCGCTTGCGACGTCACTGCCCGTGATGCTCTTTGCCAGGGTCGTCCAGGGGGTGGGTGGAGCGATCTTCCCGCTCGCGTTCGGGATCATCCGGGACGAGTTTTCGCCGGAGAAGGTCGGCAGCGCGATCGGTGTCGTGTCAGCTGTGCTCGGGGTTGGTTCCGGGACGGGGACGGTCATCTCCGGGCCGATCAGCAGCCACCTAGGCTATCACTGGCTGTTCTGGCTGCCCGCGATGGCCATTGCCGTGGCGCTGGTGACGACCATGCTGCGGGTGCCGGAATCACCCGTCCGCGTGGGTGGAAACGTGTCGGTCACCGGCGCGTTGCTGCTTGCCGCCTGGCTTGTCGCGCTGCTTCTCGGGATCAGCCAGGGGCCCCGGTGGGGATGGGAATCCGCCTCGGTTCTCGGTCTGTTCGCGTTGGCGGGGCTGCTCATCGCACTCTGGCTCGCTGTTGAGAGCCGTAGTGCCGAGCCGCTTGTGGACATGCGGATGATGCGGATTCCCACGGTGTACCGGACGAACATCACCGCGGTCCTCTTTGGCTTCACGATGTTCTCGGTAATGGTGTTCGTACCGCAGTTCGTGGAAACGCCTCGGTCGGCAGGCTACGGGTTCGGGGCGAGCGTCACCGCAGCTGGCCTCTACATGGTGCCGGCCAGCGTATTCATGCTGGTAGCCGGAATATTCGCCGGCCGCATCGGAGCCCGGTACGGTACGAAGATCCCGCTCCTCCTGGGTACGCTCATCGCGACTTCCGCCACCAGCGTCCTCACGTTCGCGCACAGCCAGAGCTACATGATTTACATCGCCACCTCGTTGCTGGGAGTAGGTATCGGGCTGGGGTTCGCGGCGATGTCACACCTCGTGGTTGTAGCGGTTCGCCCTGACCAGACCGGAATCGCGTCCGGGATGAACGCCAACATCCGGACGATCGGTGGTTCCATCGGCACCACCGTTACCGCCACTGTCATCGCAGCCGGTGCAGGCGCGGGAAAACTGCCGCATGAAAGCGGTTACACGAACGCGTTCCTGCTGATGACCGCCGGGCTCGCCGTGGCCGTGGTCGCCGCCGCCTCGCTTCCGAACGTCCGGCCGTCGTCGGGTGCTGACGGCATCGCGGTGGCCGCGCCGGAGCGGATGGGTGCCAGCCCCGTGCCGCGCCCCCGGAGCGCTCGTGGTTCCGGGGCCGCCGTCGCCGACAGGTAGCCCGTGCCGGCGGGAGACGGGCCCCTGCCGAACACCCGTGCCCCCGGAGGTCCAGGGGCCGGAGGTCAGGGGAGCCGGACGACCTGGGCCGCGTAGACGAGACCCGCGCCGAAGCCGATGAGCAGCGCAAGGCCACCCGAGGGCACCTCACCGCTCGCGAGAACCTCGTCCATCGCGAGCGGAATGGACGCACCCGAGGTGTTCCCGTGCACCGCGACGTCCCGGGCGACGGTCACGGTGCCGGGCAGGGCGAGCACCTTGCAGAGCATGTCAATGATGCGGATGTTGGCCTGATGGGGAATGAAGGCGGCGAGCTCGTCCGCGCTGATCCCGGCCATGTCGAGGGCCTGGCGCGCGACGGGCGCCATCTGCCATGATGCCCACCGGTATACCCGCTGCCCCGCCATCCGCATTGTCGGCCATGGCAGCTCTGGGTTGTCGCGCCATTCCAGATAGGAGCGGTCGTGTCCGATCGCGTCCCGGCCCGAGGAATCAGAACCCCATACGACTGGCCCGATGCCCGCTGTTTCCGACGGCCCGACGACAATCGCTCCGGCGCCGTCCCCGAAAAGAAAAGCCGTTCCGCGGTCATGCGGGTCGATGATGTCCGACATCCGTTCGGCGCCGATCACCAGAACGTACGTGGCGCTGCCGGCGAGCACCATGTCGCTGGCCACCGCAAGAGCATGGCAGAAGCCCGCGCACGCGGCTGAGAGGTCGAACGCGGCCGCCTGCCGGGCGCCGAGCCGGTTAGCCACGTCGGTGGCCACCGATGGCGACTGCGTGACATGGGACATGGTGGCCACCACGATGCAATCGACATCCGGGACTCCGATGCCGGCGCTGGCCAGAGCTTTGCCACCGGCCGTGGCTGCCATTGCTCCCAGTGATTCATCCACAGCAGCGAATCGCCTGCTGCGAATACCGGACCGAGATTCTATCCACTCGGGAGTGGAGTCTATCCGTTGACAGATCTCAGCGTTGGATACTATTTTTATGGGACGATAGGCGCCCACGCCAAGAATTCGGCTGCCGGCGGGACGGACTCGTGCCCGGATGATTCCACTCACATCCGGAGCATACTATGTTGTCCCCTGTTCATGACACGGAATGACTTACTGACACTGTTGCCGGTACGGTGGGTAATGATCTATCCGGCGCGCAGTTCGAGGGTGAGTGCTTCTATAGCCAGTAGCGGGACGAGGGCGGGATTATCCGCCAGCTTCCGCCGGTACCTCAGCACCGCCTCGAGCCGGCGCAGCGTCTGCTCCGGGGTGGACGCCCGCGCGGCCCGTGTCACGGCATCGCCCTGGTCCGGGTGGATCGCGTCGACCGGTGCACCCAGCTGGACGACGAGCACGTCCCGATACCAGCCGGCGAGGTCGACCAGCGCCCGGTCAAGAGAGTCGAGCACGGTCCGTCGGCCACGGCTTTTCTGCGTTTTCGCCAGTTCCTTGAGAGCTCCGGCGGCACCCCGAACGGCCACGGCCCGGGTCTTCGCGCCGGGCTTTGGTGCCCGCGCACGCTTCGCCGTGCTGCCAGCGGATGTTGCACCCACACCGAGCGAGATCTTCAACGCCTCGGTTTCGGCCTCGTCACGATTCGTGTTCGCCGCGTCCGCGTCGGCGTTCGCGGCGGCCACCAGGTCCGCGGCCGCGTCGAGACAGTCCCCGGTGCGTTGCAGGCGGGTCGGGATACGCAGGACCTCGGTGCGCCGGTCCCGCGCCGCTTCGTCGGCGGCCAGCGACCGGGCCCGGTCCACATCGCCTGCGGCCGCCTGGGCCGCAAACTGGGCAAGGGCGGGATCGATCCCGTCCCGTCCCAGCACCGCGGCGACCTGTGCGGGGGTGGGCAGGCGCAGCGAGACGACTCGGCAGCGCGACCGCACTGTCGGCAGGACGTCGTCGACCGACGGCGCGCAAAGGAGGAACACCGATCGCTTGGCGGGCTCCTCCAACGCCTTGAGCAGGGCGTTGGCGGCCTGATCGGTAAGCCGGTCGGCGTCTTCGAGAAGCAGCACCCGCCAGCGGCCCGATGTCGGCGCGCTCGCGGCGTCGCGCACCAGCTCCCGGATGTCCTTCACACCCAGCGACAGCCCCTCCGGGCGTACCGAGCGCAGATCGGACGCGGTGTCCGTCAGGACGGTGTGGCAGCCATGACACCCACCGCATCCTGGGGGGGAGTTCTCGCAGTTCAACGCCGCCGCGAAGGCACGCGCTGCCGTCGACCGCCCAGCGCCCGCCGGGCCGGTGAACAGCCATGAATGGGTCATAGTGGCTCTGGCCGCGACGAGCCCACCGCTCCCGGTCACCCCGGCTGCCGTGCTGGCTGCGCCCGCGAGGGCCTCGATGACCGGTTCCTGGCCGATCAGGGCATCCCACACGCTCACCCGTCCATTCTCTGACGCCGCTGGTCGACGGTTACCGGCGGGCCGCACCACGGCCCGTGGGGAGCCGCTGGACGGCAGGCGGGTTATCGAGCCGACGGAGTTTTCCTCGTTGCTGTGGGGCGGCCGGGCAACAGCTCGGCCGTAACCGCCGTAGTCGCCTCGGTGGCAGTGCTCTCAGCCCGCATGCTCTCAGCCCGCATGCCCTCAGCTGGTCCGGTGGAGGCAGGCCCAACAGGCGGGTCCGCGGCGACTGAGTCGCGATCAGCGCGCAACCGTTCGTTGATGACATCCCGGATCTTGTTGTGCAGCGTCCGGGGCGGCTGGTCCGCGTCGAGTACCACGTAGCGGCCTGGCGCGCTGTCAGCGAGTCGGTGGAACCCCTCACGCACCCGTTCGTGAAAGGCAAGCCGCTCCGCCTCGATCCGGTCGATGCCGGCTGTGGGGCTGGTAGCCGGGCCGCTCGGGTCGCGGGTCGAGCTGTTCCGCTCGGCCCGTTCTCGGACCCGACGGAGGCCGATCTCGGCGGGAAGATCGAGGAGGATCGTGATGTCGGGGACCAGGGACTGGGTGGCCCACCGCGACAGCGCCGCGACCCCGTCCGCCCCGAGTTGACGGCCGGCGCCCTGATAGGCAACGGATGAGTCGATGAAGCGGTCACTGACGACGACCGCGCCCCGCGCCAGCGCCGGCTCGATGACCCGCGCGACATGCTCGGCACGGTCAGCGGCGTACAGCAGCGCCTCGGTACGAGGGTGCAGCCGCGTCGTGGGGTCCAGCAACAGTTTCCGTAGCGTTGCGCCGATGGCGGTCCCGCCGGGCTCATGGGTGATCACAACTTCACGCCCCGCGGACGCGAGCCATGATCGTAAATGTTCGGCCTGTGTCGATTTACCGGATCCCTCGCCACCTTCGAGGGCCACGAACAGGCCGGCATGGCGAGGACGCTGTGGTGATGTCTCACGCCCCAGCAGGGCGTTCCGCAGCTCGGGAATGATCGCGATGCCGGTACGCTGATCCATCTGCCGGTAGGCGAACAGGCCGACGGCCACCGCGAGCAGGCCGCCGGCAAACAGGACGATCGTGACCCCGTCGGCACGGAGCTGGACGCCGCCAAACAGGCTGATGCGGTGTGATCCGATGATTCCCACCAGCGCCGGCGCGGCCGCGAGCACCACCAACAGGTCGATACGGACCAGGGACTGGACCAGCGCGAAGGTTCGTCCACGCAACTCGTCGCTTACCGCTGCCTGCAACAGGGTGTAACCGGTGACCCATGCGATCCCGGCGAACATGCCGACGAAGACGACCAGGACACAGGCGAGAACAAGGTTGGGCATGACGGCTACCGCCAGCATGGCCACCCCGGCCGCGGTGACGCTCAGGCCGAACAGGCGGGACCGGCTGAAGTCACCGAGCAGCCGCGGTCCCAGCGCCATCCCGGTGGCGAGTCCCACGAACACCGCGCCGAACAGGACACCGTACGCGGAGTCGCCACCGCCGAGAATCTGGACGTAGAGCCGCCCGAGCGCCACCACGCAGCCGGCACCGGCGAACCCCCCGAGAATACCGATCACCAGACCGCGGACCAGCCGGTTGTGACCGACGAACCGCCAGCCCTCCGTGATCGACGACCACAGCCCGGGGTGCGCATCGGCGCGTTGGAGTGCTGTCCGGCCGATCCCGCGCAGCCGGAAGATCACAATTGCTGATACCAGGAACGTCGTCGCGTTGAAGAAGAGCGCGAGGTCCAGCGGGGAGGTCTCGAAGAAGGACACACTGGTCGCCAACGCCCGCGACAGGGTGGCCAACAGCGAGAAGACCGCCGCACCCAGTGGCGCTGAACCGTACGTGGTGATCAGACTCAGCGTGTTCGCCGCGGCGAGCCGCCGTGCGGGTACCAGGTTCGGCACGCTCGCGTCCTTGGCCGGGTTCCAGAACAGGCTCACGCACTCGATCAGCAGCGATGCGACGAGCAGCCAGGTCAGCGTCCCGACCAGCGGAATGGACATGAACAGCCCGAACCGCAGGATGTCCGCGACGACCATCGTCAACCGTCGGTCGAGCCGGTCCGCCACGACACCGGCGAGCGGTCCGAAGATCAGCGCTGGCAGCAGTCGGACGATCAGTACGGAGCCGATGGCGAATGCCTTGTCGGAGAAGCTCGCCCGCAGTGAGCTGGCCAGCGCGGTCGTCGCGAGCAGGCCCATCCAGTCACCCAGGCTGGACAGGGCCAGCGCCAGCCAGAGCTGGCGGAACTGCGCGATCCGCAGGACCGCGCGGAAATCTCCTTCGGTGTGCTGGCGCGGATCATCACGGGTTGCGGCGGGCGTCGGTGATGTGCTGCCGGTAGACGGTCCGCCACCATCCGACGACGCTGCCGGGGCTGGCCGCGAACGGGGTGGGCCGTGGTCACCGCCTACCGGGTCGCCCATCAGTCCGTCCGGCGTGGTTGGGTTGACGAGGTGCCCGTCGTGCCGCCGTCCGTCCCGGTCGTGCTTTTCTCGCTCGCAGCCTTCTTCGCCGGGGCCTTCTTGGCCGGGGCTTTCCGGACGGTGGCCCGTTTCGTGGCGGCCGGCTCCTTGGCGCCTGATGCGGCAGCGCGCGCTGTCCGCCGTTTGGGCGCCGGCCCGCGGGCGCGCCGTTCGGCCAGTAGCTCGGCTGCCCGTTCCACAGTGATCGACGCAACCTCGTCGCCCTTGCGGAGGCTCGCGTTCGTCTCACCATCGGTGACGTATGGGCCGAATCGGCCCTCCCGCAGCACCATCGGCGCACCGCTGGCCGGGTCGGCGCCGAGTTCGCGCAGCGGCGGGGCTTGCGCGGCTCGCTTGCGTCCTCGTGCCTTCGGCTGTGCGATCAGCGCCAGGGCCTCATCCAATGTCACGGTGAACAACTGCTCCTCAGACTCCAGCGACCGGCTCTCCGCTCCCTTCTTGACGTAGGGTCCGTACCGGCCATTCTGGGCCGTCACCTCTTCGCCGTCCTGTGCAACGCCCAGCGATCGGGGCAGGGTGAGCAGTTTGCGCGCATCGGCGAGGGTGACCGTCTCAACGGACATCGTGGCCAACAGGCTCGCCCTGCGCGGCGGGTCGTCGTCTGTGCTGACGTACGGGCCGAAACGTCCGATCTTAACGGTGATGGTCGCGCCGCTGTCCGGGTCGGTGCCAAGCGACCGGTCCCCGCTCGGCGCGTCGAGCAGTTCCATCGCTCTCGCCACGGTGAGCTCGTCCGGAGCAAGATCTTCGGGGATGCTTGCCCGCTGGTCACCGTGTTGGATGTACGGACCGTACTTACCCACTCTGATCATTACGGGTTGCTCGTCATCCGCCGTACCCAGGTGGATCGAGTTCACCTCGCGGGCGTCGATCTCGCCGAGCCGCTCGCCGACCAAGTGCTTGAGCCCGCCTGACCGCGCGACACCGCCCGGCTGGCCCACGTCCGAACCGAAGTAGAACCGGGTCAGCCAGTCGATCGACGCCGCCGTACCGGCCGCGATGTCGTCGAGGTCGTCCTCCATCGAGGCGGTGAAGCGGTAGTCGACCAGCCGACCGAAATGCTCTTCCAACAGGCCGACCACGGCGAACGCGACGAAGCTGGGAATCAGCGCGCTGCCCTTCTTCCACACGTACCCGCGGTCCTGGATCGTCCCGATGATCGACGCATAGGTGGACGGCCGCCCGATGCCAAGTTCCTCAAGGGTCTTGACCAGGCTCGCCTCGGTGAAGCGCGGCGGCGGGCTGGTCGTGTGCCCGCGGGGGTTCAACTCGCGGGTGGCCAACCGGTCGCCCTGGCGGACGGCTGGCAGGCGGCGTTCACGGTCCTCAAGCTCCGCGTCGGGGTCGTCCGCGCCCTCGACGTAGGCGCGCAGGAAGCCCGGGAAGGTGATGACCTTTCCCGACGCCGAGAACTCGGCATCCTCCCCCGCGCTGGACACCCCACCGAGCCGGACCGTCGCCGACGTACCGAGAGCGTCGGCCATCTGGCTTGCGACCGTCCGCTGCCAGATCAGTTCATAGAGCCGATAGCCGTCGATGTCGTCGCGGAGTGCGGCACGCACCTCGCCGGGGGTCTGGAAGTGATCCCCGGCCGGTCGGATCGCCTCGTGCGCCTCCTGGGCGTTCTTGACCTTTTTCGTGTAGGTACGGGGCCGCTCGGGCACGTACTCCGGCCCGTAGAGGGTTCGGGCCTGCTCCCGGGCGGCGGTGAGCGCGGTTGCGGACAGGTTCGTCGAGTCCGTCCGCATATAGGTGATATAGCCGTTCTCGTAGAGCTTCTGCGCTACCTGCATCGTCCGCTGGCTGGAGAAGCGCAGCTTGCGGCCGGCCTCCTGCTGCAGGGTGGATGTCATGAACGGCGGGTAGGGAGAGCGGCGGTACGGTTTGGTCTCCACCGACCGAACCGTGAAGATCGTGTCGACAAGCCTGCCGGCCAGGGCGCGCGCCGCGGTCTCGTCGAGCCGCACCACGTCCGCGGCGGTGAGCTCCCCGGAGGAGCTGAAGTCGCGTCCGGTGGCCAGCCGCCGGCCGTCGAGCGCGACCAGGTTCGCCGGCAGCGGAGTACTGTCGGGCGCCGCGGCAGCCGGTACCCGGTCCGGCGAAGCGCCGTCACCCGTCGCCTGCGTCGCCCGCGTCCCGAAGACCCCTTCGATGTTCCAGTACTCGGCCGCGGTGAAGCGCATCCGAGCGCGTTCGCGTTCCACCAGGATGCGGGTTGCAACGCTCTGGACCCGACCGGCTGACAGCTTCGGCATCACCTTCTTCCACAGCACCGGGCTGACCTCGTAGCCGTAGAGCCGGTCGAGAATGCGCCGGGTCTCCTGCGCGTTGACCAGGTTCTCGTTGATCTCGCGCGGGTTGTCCACCGCTCGCTGGATCGCCTGAGGCGTGATCTCGTGGAAGACCATGCGTTTCACCGGCACGGTCGGCTTCAGCGTCTGCAGCAGGTGCCAGGCGATCGCCTCGCCCTCGCGGTCCTCATCTGTGGCGAGGTAGAGCTCGCTCGCTTCCTTGACCAGCGCCTTGAGCTTGCTGACCTGGGGTTTCTTGGTGGGCGTGACGACGTAGAGCGGCTCGAAGCCGTTGTCGACGTCCACCCCGAGCCGGGCCCACGGTTTGCCCTTGTGCGCGACCGGCACTTCCTCGGCGTTGCGCGGTAGGTCCCGGATGTGGCCGATACTGGACTCGACCTGCCAGCCGGGGCCGAGGTACCCGGCGATGGTCTTTGCCTTCGCGGGTGACTCAACAATCACCAGCCGGGTCCCGGTGCCGCTGGGAGCGGTCGATGAGGTACCGGTTCGATTACTATTCGTGTTCGTCCGCGTGCTGGGACGGGATGCGGTGCCGTTGCCGGACGTGTCGATGTCCGTGTCGGGCTCGGCGCCGGTGCCGAAGGCCGTGGGCTCGACGACGGGCGTCGATGACCCGGCGCTCGATGACCCGGCGTTCGACCGGCGCGTCCCGCTATTTGTCGGCTTCGTGCGCGGGGGCACTTCTCTCCTCGTTGCAGGGGGTGGTTCGACTTCGGCTGTGCGACTCGTAGGGTGTCGGGCTGCGGTGCGGACGGCCAAACTGCCGGTGGAAACCGGCCTGGGGCTCGTTGCGAGCTCCCGGGCCCATATCCCGACAGTAGGTCGACACACACCGGTATGTCAGCCGGCGGCGCGGCGGCTTTCTCCGGCGTCCGGTGTTGTGGACGCCGGAGGAGACCGTACGCCGTGTCGCGCACCCGGGTCTGCTGACGTCGACGGAGCGGGCCCTGACGGGACCCGGTCCGTCACCGCCGGATGCCCCGTTCCGGCGGTGACGGTGACTCCTCCTTCCCCCTTCTTCTCCCTCCTTCTCCTCCTCTTGGTGCGCCGGGTGGGAGCGATGAGGGGATTGGCTACACTGTCGCCTTCGGGGTGGCTGCCGAGCGCTGTTCGGTCACTGCCGGTGCAAGCCCTAGTGCGGTATTACGTCGTTTCGAGTAGATGATGACGGTGGAAATCACCCCGACGACCACGACGGCGATGGCGATCCGTAGCGGTTTGTTCTCGTCATCGCCGACCGAGTACTTCACCACAGATGGCGCGATCAACAGGCTGACCAGATTCATTACCTTGATCAGAGGGTTGATCGACGGGCCGGCGGTGTCCTTGAACGGATCACCGACGGTGTCACCAATGACGGTGGCGGCGTGGACGTCGGAGCCCTTGCCGCCGTAGTTGCCGTCTTCGACGAGTTTCTTCGCGTTATCCCAGGCCCCACCGGAGTTGGCGAGAAAGACCGCCATGAGGACGCCGCCGGCGATCGCCCCGGCAAGGTAGGCGCCCAGCGGTGGGTAGCCGAGTCCGAAGCCAACCGCGATCGGCGCGAGAACCGCAAGAGTGCCTGGAGTGACCAGCTCTCGTAGTGAGTCCCGGGTGCAGATGTCGACAACAGCACCGTAGTCGGGCTTCTGGGTACCATCCATGATTCCTGGCTTGGTTCGGAACTGGTCGCGTACCTCCTCCACCACCCGTCCAGCGGCGCGCCCGACCGCGTTGATCGCGAGCCCGGCGAACAGGAACACGACCGAGGCGCCGATGATCAATCCGACCAGGGCGTCCGGATAGGCGATGTCGAGGGTGCGCGATCCCAGGGCGGTCCGGCCTGCGTCGATGAGCGCCTCGTTGACCGTGTCGGTGAACGATCCGAACAGAGCGGTGGCGGCCAGCACCGCGGTGGCGATCGCGATGCCCTTGGTGATGGCCTTGGTGGTGTTGCCGACCGCGTCGAGGGAGGTGAGGATCGCGGCGCCTTCGCCGTCCATGCCCTCACCGGACATCTCGGCAATACCCTGGGCGTTGTCGCTGACCGGACCGAAGGTGTCCATGGATACGATCACTCCGACCGTTGTCAGCAGTCCGGTGCCGGCCAGGGCTACTGCGAAGAGCGCTACTGTGGTACTGCCGGACCCGAGCAGGTATGCGCCGAAGACCGCCGCGCTGATGAGCAGCGCCGAATACACGGCCGACTCCAGCCCGACCCCGATACCGGAAAGAATGTTGGTTGCCGGGCCCGTGGTGGATGCCTTCACGATGTCCTGAACCGGCCTGCGGTTGGTTTCGGTGAAGTAACCGGTGAGGAGCTGGATTGCGGTAGCCAGTATGATGCCGATAAGGACAGCTGTGATCGCGATGAACCGCGGGTCGCCACCCTGGCTGCTCTTCTCGAGGCCGGGGAAACCGGCGAAGCTGTCCGGCAGGTAGGCGAACGAGACGATGACCACGCCGACCGCGGAGACCAGCGCCGAGATGAAGAACCCTCGGTTGATCGCCGCCATGCCGTTGCGGTCGCCGGTACGCGGGGCGACTGAGAAGATGCCGATGATCGCGGTGAGTACACCCACCGCGGGAACGAGCAGCGGGAAGACCAGGCCGTTCTCGCCAAAGGCCTTGACGCCGAGGATCAACGCGGCTACCAGCATCACCGCGTAGGACTCGAACAGGTCGGCTGCCATTCCCGCGCAGTCTCCGACGTTGTCCCCCACGTTGTCGGCGATCGTGGCCGCGTTGCGTGGGTCGTCCTCGGGGATGCCCTGTTCGACCTTGCCGACGAGATCGGCTCCTACGTCCGCGGCCTTGGTGAAAATACCTCCACCGACTCGCATGAACATCGCCAGCAGCGCCGCTCCGAACCCGAATCCTTCCAGGACCTGCGGGGCTGTGTCACGGAAGGCCAATACGACGACCGCAGCTCCGAGCAGGCCCAGACCAACCGTGAACATCCCGACGACACCGCCGGTACGGAAGGCGATCCGCATGGCGGCACGCTCCCCCTGCTGGATGGCCGCGGCGGCGGTACGGGTGTTCGCACGGGTGGCGAGCGACATGCCGACGAAGCCGACAAGCGCGGAGAAAACGGCTCCGAGGACGAAGAACACCGAGCGTCCCACCCGGGAGCCGGCCGTGTCCGCCGGCAGCAGCAGCAGCACAAACGGGATCACGACGACGAAGCCCGCCACAGTGATGAACTGCCGTCGTAGATACGCCGCGGCGCCTTCTTGGACGGCCCGGCCGACCTCGATCATTCGGGGGCTTCCCTGGCTCGCGGCGAGCACTTCGCGGACCAGATACCCGGCGACCAGCAACGCGATCGCTGCGATAGCCGCCACACCGGCGACCAGCCCAAGCTGGCCTCCGCTAAGTTCGATGGCGACACCACCGGGGTTTGTACCTGCCTCGGCTTGGATCGGGACCATGGGCCCTCCCGGTCAGGTCGGTGCACCCTCCGAGTCCGCCCGGCGCCAGTTATGGCGTGGCGATGGGCGCGCACGGCCCGACGTCGCACCTGACGACGTCCTCGAGGTCGCCGTCCGGGCGCGAAGGGACGCCGGGCCGGCGTACGCGTCAACGTATGCAGTGCGATCGCCGACATGACTGCCGGCTGGAACGAGTCCGGATGATTATCCGGCTCGCTGTCGTACCGTCATACGGCAACCAGCGCACTGGCCCACGTTCCCCCGAACCTCCGTCCGGTACCACGGGGAGCACTCACGGCATCTCACCCGGCCGATCGACCGAGTGTGCGATGCGGCGCAGTCTATCCACATGGCTGTAACACGCGCTCGTTTTTGGTTGGTCATAGTTGATGAATGTTGTGCTTTGGTGGTTTGTGCATGTTCCCTGGGTGGGTTTCGATGCCCTAGTGGTTGCCGTCTGGTGTCGTTGATGTTACGTGATTACGATAAGTAATCGCGCTCGATGGCGGCTTGCCCCGGTGACCGGCGCGGCGTCCCGGTGCGGCCTCGGTTCCGGTGTGACGCGGAGTCAGATCGCTGAGATCGGTTTGTCCGCCTTCTTGCGGATCGGCCAGCGCATCGTGACGACTGTTCCACGTGTGTCGGGCCATGCGGTAACGGTGACGTCGTCCACGAGGCCCTCGATGAGGGCGAGACCGAGCCCCGCGGGAGCCACCAGCGACGTCTCGTCGCCGATCTCGTCGCCGGCCTGATCCTTGCTGACCTGGGCACAGTCGGTACCGATCAGTGCGGGCGAGGGGACCTGGCCATCGTGGTGGACGGGTGTCCGACCGCGGTCTTGCGGCCCGCGGTCGGACACCGATATCTCGAACACGTCGTCATCGTCGTTGACCCGGACGATTACAGGTGCTTGTGGATCAGACCGGCGGTTCACGCTGACAGCTCGGGCACATGCCTCACCGACCGCGAGCTTGACCTCGTCCAGGATCTCGTCGGGCACGCCCGAACGTCGGCTGATCGCGGCAGCGATCAGCCTGGCTGTGCGGACATGCCCGGGCAGGGCGGCGAAGCGCAACTCGACGATGGGCATGCGTCGAAATACCTGCCTCTCGATGGGTGGTGGGGGCTCTGGGGTGCCTGACCGTTATGGGGGAGAGGGGATGATCGGGTACAGGACTTTCCGACATGCGCTGTGTGGCCGACCACTTCGTTGCGTCCGGTCGCCCGACGGGCATCCATCATGTGACGTCCGGCGTTGCGCGGGGAGTCCCGGGTGCGCAGGCGATCGGCCGGGGCCCGTCTGGCCGCCCGGCCGGGACTCCCCGGCTCGGCCGTCTGGAGCTGGGGAGCCGGCGGCAGGGCCGCGTGTACCGCGGGCCCCATCGGCCGGGCCCGCCTCCCGGCCGGGCGAAACGCCCGTTCGTGACGTTCTCGGCTGGCCAGGGCGTGTCTGATGGATCGTCGATCGCGCGGATCGGTGCCCACATCGACCAACATCCATCAGGCGCGCCCTAGTCCTTTGCGGCGAGTGCTTCCTCGACCGAGGCATGGATGGGGAAGACCTTCGTGAGACCGGTGATCCGGAAGATTTTCAATATCCGTTCCTGGGTGCAGACGAGCCGCAGTGACCCCTCGTGCGCCCGGACCCGCTTGAGGCCGCCGACGAGTACACCGAGACCGGTCGAGTCGAGGAACTCGACGCTTTCCATGTCGACGATGAGGTGGTACGACCCGCCCGACACAAGATCGATGAGCTGCTCACGCAACTTCGGTGCCGTGTAGACGTCAATCTCGCCGCCCACGACGACGATCGTGAAGTCCCCTTCCACACGGGTCGTGAGAGACAGGTCCACGGTTCCTCCTAGCGTGTGTTCGACAGCCGTCCGGCGGACGGCCGGCATCACGGCGGCACTACCCTCCCACGCTCGGATCAATCCGGCTCACCGCGACACAGCCGTTGCCCGCATCCACTGGCATTCTGCATATTATTGTGATCTCATTGTTTTTCTATTGTTCATCGTTGGCTGTGTGATGTCTCGCTGCGATCAGCGCGATGTGTCACGTCGGGACGCTCCAGCGAACGACACAGGGCTGTGTAGCCGGCACGTGAGCATGTTTGCCCAGCCAGGCGCGGGTCGAGCGTCCTGGCCTACGCTGGGCTGCTGTGGGCGGAACCGCAGTGCCCGAGGGCGCGCCGGATCGTGGCGCGGTGATTTTTGATCAACTTTTCGCGCGTGCCCGTCGTCGGCGGTGTGTCACACACGTGGAGTACGTCCCGGCTCGGGCCGGTATGCGGGCGCCCTGGCCGGCGTGGGTGGATCCGGTACTGATCGCACGGCTGAGGGCCGCGGGGATTGACGCGCCATGGATTCATCAGGCGCTCGCCGCCGAGCATGCGCACAGCGGACGCAGCGTCGTGCTGGCGACGGGCACCGCTTCGGGCAAGTCGCTGGGATACCTCATGCCGGTGCTCAGCGGTCTGCTGGCCGGACCATCGGCCCGGGCGCTGTACCTCGCTCCGACCAAGGCGCTGGCGAACGACCAGCTCCGTGCGGTTCGTGCGCTCAATCTGACCGGGGTGCGTGCCGCTACTTACGACGGCGACACGCCTGCCTCCGAGCGCGACTGGGTTCGGGCTCACGCGACGTTCGTACTGACTAATCCTGACATGTTGAATCACGGTGTGTTGCCCTACCATCGGCGGTGGTCGGTCTTCCTGCGGGGTCTTCGATATGTCGTGGTCGACGAGTGCCATGGCTACCGGGGCGTGTTCGGCTCCCACATCGCGCACGTGCTGCGGCGGTTGCGACGGGTGGCTGCTCGGTACGGGTCGATGCCCGTGTTCGTCCTGGCGTCGGCGACCGTCTCCGGCCCCGGCCGTTCCGCCGGCCTTCTTACCGGACTCGATGTTGAAGTCGTCGAGGACGATGCCTCCCCCCGGGGCGCGACACGGTTTGTGCTGTATGAACCACCACTCACCGATCCCTGGCAGCCGCCCGCGTCCTCTCGGCCTGGTCCGCCTTGTCCGGCAGCTCTTCAGCTGGCGGGTCCCGAAGCGTCCGCACCGTCGCCCGCGGCACCGATGCCGGCCCGGCAACCAGCGGTATCGGCTGTCCTGGAATCGGCGCCCGGCGGGACGGGACTCGCAGGGCCGGGGGGCTCGTCGATCAATGATCACGGCGGGCAGGTTCGCCGCTCGGCCTCCGCCGAAGCCGCGGATCTGCTTGTGGATCTCGTGATCGACGGTGTACGTACTCTTGCGTTCGTACGCTCGCGGCGAGCGGCGGAAGCAGTTGCGCAGTCGGCCCGGCGAGCGTTGTCGGACGTGTCGGAGGAGCTCGCGAAGCGAGTTGCGGCCTATCGTGCGGGCTACCTGCCGGAGGAACGCCGGGAGCTGGAGGCGGATCTGCGCTCGGGACGGCTGCTTGGGGTTGCCGCGACGAACGCTCTCGAACTGGGTGTGGACGTTACCGGGCTGGATGCCGCCATCATCACCGGGTATCCGGGCACGCTCGCATCGTTGTGGCAGCAGGCGGGTCGCGCGGGCCGTGACGGCCAGGGAGCCTTTGTGATCATGATTGCTCGTGATGATCCTCTTGACACCTATCTCGTGCACCACCAGGAGGCCTTGTTTGGCCGGCCGGTCGAGGCCACCGTGCTTGATCCTGACAACCCTTACGTGCTCGGTCCCCATTTGGAGTGCGCGGCGGCCGAACTGCCGTTGACCGAGGCTGATTTTGATCTTTTCGGGCCGGCGGCCCGGGTCACAGTCGATGATCTCGTGCGTCGCGGTCGGCTCCGGCGCCGGCCGACAGGCTGGTACTGGACGCACCAACACCGACCGAATGTTGATATCCGTGGCATCGGCGGTCCGCCCGTGCGGATCGTGGAGGCCTCGACCGGGCGTCTGCTCGGAACGGTGGACGCTGCGGCGTCGCATGCGACGGTCCACCGCGGCGCGGTATATCTCCATCAGGGCAGTTTTTACGTGGTCACCGAATTTGATCTTGATGTGGCGGTCGCCTTTGTTGAGGCGGGCACGCCGGGCTGGACAACATCGGCCAGGGACGTGACCAACATCACGGTGATGGACGTGGCCCGTTCCCGGCGCGTCGATGAGGTCGAGCTGCACCTTGGGATGGTCGAGGTCAGTAGTCGGGTAGTGGGCTACCAGCGACGTCAGGTCGTGACTGGACGGGTGCTGGGGGAGGAGCCGCTTGACCTTCCCCCACGGCATCTGCGCACCCGGGCTGTCTGGTACACGGTGACCGACGATCTGCTGGCCGAGGCGGAGATCGATGAAGATGATGTCCCGGGTGCGGTCCATGCGGCCGAGCACGCGGCGATCGGCATCCTTCCGCTGTTCGCCACCTGCGATCGGTGGGATATCGGGGGGGTGTCCACCGCGTTGCATCCCGATACGGGCAGGGCCACGGTATTTGTCTATGACGGCCATCCGGGTGGAGCGGGCTTCGCCGAACGGGGCTTTCTGCACGGTGGGTCCTGGCTCCGGGCGACTCGAGATGTGATCGCCGCTTGTGAGTGCGTTGCTGGATGTCCATCGTGTGTGTACTCGCCAAAGTGCGGCAATGGTAACGAACCGCTGGACAAGCCGGCCTCGCACCGGTTGCTGGCGGCTGTACTGCGGCGACTCGATCCGACCGGAGCCGGGCAGGACACGCCTTCGTAGGCTGCGAGCTGGCTCTGTCCCGGTGGTGCGGGCCATCTCCACGCGCGGATCACCGGCGCGACCGTGGCTTTCGCGGGTGGGCGGAGCGCTCAGGGCAGAACCGTCAGCGGTTGCGTTCCACGGGCCGGCACGGGCCTGGGCAAGCAACGGTCCAAAGCCTCTGAGCGTTCCGGGCAGATCGATTGCTATTTCAATCTTCACGATATCTCCCGAGATCATGCAGGACAGGACGCGGCCGTGGTTCGCGAATCCGATTTCGTCAGCACGGGCGCACCTGGACAGTGGATTTCCGAATGGATCGCTGGCGGCCGCGAGCGCTGCCATGTCGGCGGCGTTCGCGGCCCGCTGACGATAGACCGCGATCATCGCCACCATCAGGACGACGCCGGTTAAGGCGCCAAGAACGAGAAATGCGGAAAGTACGAGTACGGTCGCCGAGCCCGTGTCGCCCGGACGCTTTCTCCGCGGCATGTTCCCGTCGTCGGATTCATCGTGTAGCCGCCATCGAAACCATTCCTTCGGGCGCGTTTCGATCATGTCTTTCGAAGGCATTTTTCTCCTTCTTTCCTGATTCTCAGGAACTGCTGTCAAGATGGCTTTCTTCGGTGCTTCCGGCTGCTTCAAGCGGTGCTGTTGATGATGCTTTAATAGTGATGAAAGGAGTGATGGAAGCGATTCCCGCGGTTGCGTGTGTGTCGAGAGCGACCCGTACCACAACGAAATTAAAGCCACGAGTGATAGATATTTCTGAACCGTGCGGCGCGGCTCTTCCAGACCATAATCGCACTGTTTCGTCAGTTTCCCCGCGAGCGGCGGCACGGGCCCCTACGCGAGCCGCCTCCGCGCACCGCGCTTGAATGGCCACGGCGCTGACAAGCCATATTGAGATCAGCAGCACGAGTATCAGAGACGGGATCGCGAACGCCAGTTCGGCTGTTGCCTGGCCGCTGTCATCAGCCGTGCGCCGTTTGCTGCCGGCTGCCGCGGCGTGAGGAAGGCCAGGTTCTCCGGTGTCGCCAGAGCGGGTGCGGCGTAGCGTAATCATATTGTCGTTGGCATTCTCGGAATCATCGGTCGTCGGCAGAAATTTGTGAGCAAAATTTTTTGCCGTTATCCGAATATCGTTTCGATTCGCCTCAGAACTGAATCGACAATGCCCGATTTATGATGTTGGTCAGTAGCGTGCGGGTTGCCGAACTATGGATAACCGCATAGAGCACGGCGGCGAACCCGACTGCGGCGACTGTGCCCACGGCGTACTCCGCAGTCGACATTCCCGTGTCGTCGCGGAATTTCCGAACAGTTCCGGAAGTGATGTTCCAGCGGCCGGCTCGACCCGACTGTGAGCCGTTTGCCGCCAGGTGCGTGAAAAGCCCAACGAACAGCTTGGTCAACAGCTGTCTCCAATGAGTCATGCGCAGCGGGCCGCGTGCCGGGAGCGTGGGCATCATGGGTGACCTCCAGATCAGCGGCCCCGACCGATTACGGGATTTCTGGCTTGCGACGGAATGTTTCTCCGTCCATACGGCCATTATTTCGTATGAGTGGGTCGATGGCGAGTGCGAGAACCAGGTTGTGGATAACGCTTTGTTTTCCACCGTGCGGCCAGCTGACGGTGACACGCTTGACAGGCCAAACGACAAACTGAGCTCACCAGTCCGCCGGGCTGGCCTCCCAGCGTTGTGCGTCGATGGGCACGCCATCCCCTGCCACTCGGACCGGACCGGACGGACCGGACTGGACCGGACGGCTGGACTCGGCGGGTACAGCTTCAGTGGCTTCAGTTTCAGTGGCTTCAGTGGGTACAGTCACAGATCCAGTAGGCACAGTTACAGCGGCGCCAGTCCCCTGCCCGCGCCCGCTATGACCGGCACGACCCCCAACGCAAGGAACGCGGGCAGGAAGCACAGCCCGAGTGGCGCCACCGCGGTGACTCCTGCCCGGCGTGCGGCGGCCAGGGCATGTTCCTGGTGGTGCGCCCGAGTCTGGTCCGCGAGCCGTGCGAGAGTGGCGGCCAGCCGGGCGCCCGAGTCCTCGGTTCGGGCCAGCGCCCGTGCGAAGGTCGCGATCTCGCGTACCGCCGTGGTGATTTCCGGCGCGCGTATGGCGGCCCACCAGTCCATCGGGGGTCGTTCTCCGAGGCCGGGCTCGAGTAGCCGGCGACAGGCTTCGTCGATGGGCGCGCCCAGTCGCAAAGCACGCCCGACAAGGCTCAGTTCCGCACCGAGCGGCCCGGTGACCGCGTCGGCAACGGTCTCCAGAGCTGTCACGACGGGCGCACCGGCCGTTAGACACGCCGCAATGAGATCGAGGGCCAGTGGAAGATCATCAGCAAGGCGTTCGTAGCGGCGCCGCGAGTGGTTGTCCGGCCTGCCAGCCAGTAGACGGACCGCAGCTACCCCGAGGACGAGTCCGATCAGTACGCCCGCGGGGCCGTTGAATACGACGAGAGGACCGAGAGCAGCCGCTATCCCGAACGTGATCCGTTGAAGCCGCGACCGGCCCGTCGTTCGTTGTGGCTCGCTGTGTGAATGGTTGTCAATCCAATGATCGTTGGATGTTGAGTAGCCGATCACTGGCATGTGTTCAGTGATCAGCTGTCCGTTCGGTGCCGTGCCGGCATGGGATGGCTGTGCAAGTGAGCGCGTCCGGCGCTGGACGCGCTCACCCAGCGTCGTCGTCCCGGTCAGCCAGGACGCCGCCGCCATGCTTGCCGCCGCGGCGGCAAGCATGGCCCACTGCGGAGGTGGGTTCACGACGCTTCCGCCGTCATTGGTCGGGCGCCGTAACGGTTTTGGTCGCTCCCCGCGTGTGCGCCAGCCTGTTCGGTGAGTCGGTTGATCCATGCCAGGCCGGCGAGGTCGAGCGCGATACCGATCGCGAGACAGGCGGTTCCGGCAGGGGTGTGGAGCAGAACGTCCAAAGGGGAGGCGCCGATGAGCACGCCCAGGCCGATCCCGGCGAGAGGCAGCGATGCGACGAGCCGTCCTGATGCCCGTGGCCCGGCGAGCGCCGCTGACACCTCGCCGTCTTTCTCGCGCTCGTCCCGGATAACCGTGGCCAGTCTGTTCGCCATCGGAGCCAACGGGATACCGGCGATCTGGCTCACCCGCCATGCGGCCGCAAGCTGGCGTAGCGTCGCTGCTTCGCAGCGTGCCAGCATGGTCGCGGGGTCTGCCCGGTGCGCAAGGCCAGTACGCAGGGCCAGTGAGTCGCTTACGCGGGTGCGGGTGTCCCGCGGGTACCGGGGCAGGAGCGGCCGGCCGGCATCGGCATCGTCGCGACCGAGGTCTTCGACGGCTGTACGCAGCGCGTCGGACGGGTTCCGGCCCGCCTCAAGCTCGGTGGCGAGGGCCCACAGGATCTCCTGTGCGTCCGCGCGTTGGGCGTTGCGCCAGCGCCGTATCGCGGCGCGCTGTCGGGCACGGTGGGCCGTCACGGTACCGATGATGGTGATGCAGGCCGCTGCCAGCCCGAAACATGCGCCAATGACAGCTACCACAAATGCCCATATCAACCATATTGACCATATTGCCAGCGGTGGTCGGAAACGGGCGGACGGCGGTTTCGGCGGACCACTCAGCTCGCCGGCTGTGCTGGTCCGCTCGGTCACCGGCGTCGCCGCCCGAACCCGTGGCGGACGCCGTCCGATCGGCCCTGAGGCGAGTGCCGCGGCAGCGGCCGAGCAGGCGGTGGCCAGCGCCAGCATCAGCATCGCGGGCTGCCGGGGTCGCCGCGAAGCACACCAAGACGTGGGCCGCCGCGCTTGGCTAGCAGCTGGTCAAGGACACGTGCGCCTGCCTCGGCCACGACCACGCTGGCCGTCGTCCCAGGTTCGGGATCCATCGACGTTGCGTGCCAGCGGCGTAGGCGCAGGGCGGCCAGTACGCGGACAGGCCCGCTCTGATCGCGGTGTAACACGCTGATTTCGGTCAGCCTGCGTGTCCCGTCACGATCTCTGCTGATATGGACGACAGCCTGTACGGCCGAGGCAAGCTGGCTGTGCAGGGCCGCGCGGTCCAGTCCGGCAAGCGCGGCGAGGGCCTCCAGACGCGGTGGGAGGTCCGCTGCGCTATTGGCGTGTACGCTGCTGAAGCTGCCCTCATGGCCGGTGTTAAGCGCAATGAGGAGATCCACGACTTCGGCCCCGCGAACCTCGCCGACGACGATTCGGTCAGGCCGCATCCGTAGCGCTTGACGAACCAGATCGCGCAGGTCGATTCCGCCGGCACCCTCGATGTTGGGCGGGCGGGATTCCAGCCGTACGACGTGCGCCAGACCGACGACGAGTTCGGCGGTGTCCTCCACGATCACGACACGTTCGTCCGGGCCGACCCGGCCCAAGAGTGCGGCCAACACGGTGGTCTTTCCTGACCCCGTCCCGCCCGTGATCAGGGTTGTCATACGGGTGCGGACGAGCGCGTCCAACACCTCCACCATAGCGGGCTGTATTGTCCCGACCTCCACAAGATCATTTAGTGTGAAGGGCCGCCGCCGGGGGATTCGCAGCGACAGGCAGGTCCCTGTTACCGAGATCGGGGCGAGGACCGCATGCAGACGGGTGCCGTCACCAAGTCTCGCGTCCGCGAACGGCGTCGCCGCGTCAAGGCGTCGCCCGGTTGCCGCGGCCAACCGGACCGCGAGGCGGCGCACCGCGTCATCGTCGGCGAAGGTGATGGCGGACCGCTGGAGACCAGCGCCTCGGTCCACCCAGACCTCGCCGGGTCCGTTGACAAGAACGTCCGTTATGGACGGGTCCGCGAGCAGTGGCTCGAGCGGGCCCGCACCCATCAGTTCTGACCGCAGTGACCGATGCAGCGCGAGGGAGTCGTTACCGGCAGGTCCGGTCTCCGCCCGGACCGCCACGGCGATTCGCGAGGATGTCAGTGTTGCGTCCGCGTCCACGAGCCTGCGCCGGATCCCGGCCAGGAGCGCCTCATCGGGGCGTGGTCCCGTGGTTGCGCCGCTGGTGGCCGCGGTGGCTGGTACGGCCGCTGCGGGCTGTGGGTGAGCGCGCTCGGTCCGTTCGACCGCGATGGCGCCAGACGGATGGCGCGGTGTCGCCCCCGCGGCCGGACCCCCGCCCGGATAACCGCTCATACAGCCACGTCCGTACGGGCAAAGCCGAGTTCATCGAGGATCCGTCCGCTGACCCGGGCAAGTGGGCTTCGGCGTCGGCTACCCGGTGGTTCTCCCCGTTCCAGCCCGGTGGCGAGCCCCGATTCGTGCCGAAGCACCCCGGCGACCGGCAGCGCGAGCGCGTCCGCGACGGTGCCGGCAGCCAACCGGGCCGGGCCGGGGAGGCGCACGACAATTCGGACGTCCGCGCAGTGCCGGTTTGCGGTACCGCAGATCCGGCCGGCAGCGGCGATCGCGCGGACCTCAGCCGGCACGACTACAATGATCATTGTAGCCATCTGCATCGCAATAGCCGCGGCCTGGTCAGGAGACCGGGGAAGGTCGACAACGAGCACGTCATTGCCGCGCCGGGTGCTGGCCAACATCGAGGTCATCAGGACCGGTGGAATCGCGCTCGGGCTGATTCTGTCCCAGGACAGTACGGCGAGCTCCCCGAGGGACGGCAGCGAATCGGTCAGCATGCGGCGAGGCGCCCGCCCGCGGGCGTCCGCGAGATCCGGCCAGCGCGCGCCTGGCCGGTTCTCGATCCCTAGAGCAAGGTCGATCCCACCGCCGAGCGGGTCGGCGTCCACCAGCACCGTTTGAAGATCTCGGCGCAGGGCGGCCAGAGTCAGCGCGATCGCGAGGCTGGTAGCCCCGGCGCCACCCCGTCCACCGATCACGCCTACCACGGTGGCGCGGCGCTGGTCCGGTTCGGCGGCGGCCGCGAAAACGTCCACAAGCCATTCCTCCGCGTCCGGCAGAAAAGCCACGTGCTCGGCGCCGAGACGCACGGCTGCCTCCCACACGCCGCCGTCGTCGAGATCGGCGCTCAGTAGCACCACGCCTGGCCGCCGTTGCAGCCCAGCGACCACGCACGACGTCACCCGGTCGCTGCCGACGACGACAAGCGGGGCGTTGTTCCAGTATCTGCGGGCAAGATGGGCATCGACGACCGCGTCCACGGTGACGCCGGCGGCCGCGGCGAGCCGGATGATGTCGTCGAGCAGTTGTGGATCATCGGTTATGGCAAGCGGCCGGAGGCTCGGGTCAGCTCCGGGCGCCGCGTGGGTGAGATCGGGCGGTGCGGATGTCATGGCAAGGCCCTTCCGTCGTCAGGAATGGGGACGGACGCCCACCATGACCTATGTGGCGCCTGTGGATGCTTTCTCCTCCACAGGCGCCACATATGGTCTAATAAAGGTTTAAGCAGATTTGAGGAAGTGGCCAACCCGGCGTGGCCAACGCCGCCTGGCTGACTGGCGTGGCTGGCCGAGGGACGGCTCCCGTTTGGGGGGCGTCGCGGGAGCCGTCCGTGGGATCTCGCGGTCAGCCGCCAGGGATCCCACGATTGCCGGACAGTGGCGTGGTAAGCTCGCTCGGCCCGTTGTGCGTACCCTCTCAACCGGTGGCCAAACCGCCCGGCCACCGCAGCGTTGTCCTGACCTGATCGGTGCTATCTCAGTCGGCCCGGGCGATGGCTTCGCAGATGGCGAGGGACTCGCGGGCACCCAGCTCCACGGCTCGGGCATAGTGAATGACCCATGCGCCGACGCCGTGGGTATCCGCCCCCAGGTAGGCGTGCACCGCATCGGCGTAGGCCTTGGCGTGGGTGTTGGCGTAGGTACGGTGACCGTCGATCCGCCCGGCTTCGATGTGCCCGACGTCGGTCGCGGTCACGGCTTTGGGATCGAGGCCGCGGCTGATCAGTACCAGTCGTCCAGCCGCCCGGGCGATGATCCCGTCGAAGCCGCCGAACGGGCGGATGGCCAGCAGCTCACCTTCCACGACCGCCGCAACGATGATCGCCGGAGCTGCGGTCCGGGCCATCAACAACTCGGTGAGCCCGTCCAAGCGCGCGGTGGCTTCGGCGGGCGTGGGCGCTGGGCCGAGCCCGAGAGGGCCCACCGGGCCGGCGGGGCCGCCCGGGCCCCCCAGCGGGTCGTTCATGGCTGCCGACGCGGCTCCTGGGTCTGGCCAGGTCGCTACTCGTGGGCGGCCGAGATCGGCGTCCGCGATGAGCCCACGCGCGACAAGCACATGCATGCGGGCGAGCGCCTGGCGGGGCGCGTGCTCCCAGGTATCACGCAGCGTCCCCAGCTCCGCGTAGAGCCGGACCGCGCCCAGCGCGGCCCTGAAAGAGTCGCTGCCGCCGGCGGCTGTCGCCGGTCGAAGATCGTGACCGAGATGTGCGCGGAGGTCGTCCAGCGCGATGTCGTGACCGTCCAGCGCCGCGGATGCGCGCGCGGTGCGCAGGGAGGCCTCGGCAGTCACCCTGGCGCTGTCGCGGCGCATGACCCGGTGCCGCAGCAAGGTGTCCACAGAGGTTCGGGCAGCGGCGACCGCGTCGGTGACACCTGGCAGGGTGGCGAGGCGGGCAAGGGGGTCCGACCCGACTACAGCGGTCATTGTCCGTACGCTACAGCCCGCCCGCACCACAGATGGGCAGCTGGGCATCCCGCGGGCGCGGCGAATCTCCGCCGCCGCGGGAGGAGTCATGATCGAATCTGCTGTGGCCGACGCGGCGGCTCCGGCGTTCCCGAGTACCTCGGGAACGTCTGACGGCCGTTCCGCAACTGGACGAACGTAGCGCCGCCGTGGTCCGTTTGTCCTGCGGTGGCGTCCGAAGGCCTGGGCGAAACTGCCCGGAGCGGCCAGGCGCGCGCATCACAGCGCGTCTGGCCGGCGGGCCGGCTCTGGACACGGCAGACTGCGCAAGAGGCGTCCGCGGCGGGTGATACAGGATTGTCGCACCGTACTCAGTCAAATGATCGTTTGTTTCGCGCCGGCCGGGGCCCGAGAGCGGTATGAAGGTGGGGGAGCTGGATGTGAGGGAGGCATAGGCCGCCGAGGCGGTCGCAACACCCGCGCGGAACACCCACGCACGAGCGTTGCGGATGTGTTGGCTGTTGCCGATCGGGCACCATCTGGTGACCTGGACGGTATCGGCCGTTGCCTCGTGTCGCGGTGCGCGCGACCAGCAGCCACTCCGGCGCGGGACAACCCGTGCCCGCTGGCCAACGGTACGCGATCAGGAATCGTTTCGCGCGCCCGAGGCCCACGGGCCACCAGAAGGAGGAGCAACGGTGTCGACTCCAACGCAGGACCGCTCGGCCGGCCGAGACGCGACACTCGGTGAACTTGTCGCGGTCGCGGCGCGAGACCTGTCACTACTCGTCCGACAGGAGATCGATCTCGCGAAAGCGGAGCTTTCGAAGCAGGCTATGTCTGCCGCGCTTGGCGTCGGGTTCCTGGTGGCTGCCGCGGGCCTCGGCCTCGGCGCTCTGATCGCGGTCACGATCGGGTTCGGAGAGCTGTTCACCTGGGCCGGCGTGGAGCGGTTCTGGGCGTACTTCCTGACCACGCTGCTCTATCTGGTCGTCGCCGGGATGCTGGCTCTGTTCGGGGCAACGCGGTTGAAGAAGGTTTCGCCACCCGAGCGCACCTTGCGGACGGTCAAGGAGGACATCGCGTGGCTGAAGCATCCGACGACAGTCGCGGGTGGTGCGGCAAACCACTCCAACGGACACGTGCCGGGCAGCGCGCGGAACTCGGTCTCCAGCCACTGAGAGCGTGTGTGAGATCGGGCTTTCGATCAGTGAGCCGCGTCCAGGCGCCCCCTGGCAAGGCGGCAGGCCGAAGCGATACCGGATGAGTTGTATCGGTGTGGCCGACAACGCAGCCAGGGGGCGCCTGGCCGCGGCGAGCCGGAATGACGATCTCAAACACGCTCTGAGAGCCTGGTTTGGATTTTCTGTACAGGTTCTGAGGCTCCGTGGATCTCCGCCGGAGATCCACGGAGATCCACAGAGATCCAGCGAGGCAGCATCGGGGCACCCATAGCCCGTTGCGGGCTCGGGGGACGCATCGGCGGAACGCCGGGGTGGGTGGATCAGAGCGCTGTGGGCGGGCCGGGCAGGCAGGCGGGCACGGATCGACCAGGTCGCCGGTCTGTCATCCTGAGACACGATGGAGGCCACTGTTCCAGAGATCAGCACCGTCCTTGTGGACGGTCCGTGGCAGCATCGTGACATATCTGCCAATGGCACTCGCCTGCACGTGGTCGAGTCTGGCGATGGTCCGCTCGTGTTGTTGCTACATGGTTTCCCACAGTTCTGGTGGGCCTGGCGCCACCAGCTGACCGGTATCGCCGCGGCCGGATACCGGGTGGTGGCTGCGGACCTGCGTGGATACGGCGCCAGCGACAAGCCGCCACGCGGGTATGACGTGTTCACCCTGTCCGATGATGTTGCCGGTCTGGTCCGGGCGCTCGGTGAGCGGGACGCGGTGATTGTCGGGCACGACTGGGGTGGTGTGGCGGGGTGGGCGACGGCGGCGCTTTTTCCGCGGCTGGTACGCGGTCTTGTCGTGCTGGCAATGCCCCATCCCCTGCGGGTCCGGCACGAGATGGTGGCGAGCCCGCGCGGGCAGGGTCTCTCGGCCCGCCATCTGATCGCCTTCCAGCTGCCGTGGCGTCCGGAGCGGCAGCTGGTCGCTGATGACGCGGCAGATGTAGGGCGGCTGTTGCGGTTGTGGGGCGGTCCTGGTTATCCAGCTGTTGAGGTGGAACACCGCTATCGCGAGGCGATCCGGATCCCTGGGGTTGCGCATAGTTCCCTGGAGTATCACCGGTGGGCTTTCCGATCGCTGTTCCGGCCGGACGGTGCTCGGTTCGCGGCGGCTCTGCGCCGGCAGCCGGTGACCGCGCCGACGTTGCAACTGCACGGCCGTCTTGACCGGTGCATGCTGGCCTCGACCGCGCAGGGCTCCGGGCGTTACGTCAGCGGTCCCTATACCTGGAAGCTGCTGGACGGGGTGGGGCACTTCCTCCCGGAGGAGGCACCGGACATCATCACCAAAGAGATCGTCAGCTGGCTCGCGTGCTGACCCGTGTCTCGAAAACCGCCTGTCTGGTTTGTTGTGTTCGGGCGGTCTTTGGTTGTGCTCCCGGGGCCACGCTGATACAGCTCACCTCTAGTGGTCGCCGCCGGACGTTCGTCCAGGG
>NZ_CAKJTL010000186.1:17790-46899 GCF_917627385.1 Protofrankia sp. CiT1 | reverse complement strand
AACTTCCGGCGGCGACCACTAGTCACAGCCCTGGGTGCTGACCTGGGCGGTCGCGACACGACCGGCGTTCGCCGAGCTGTCCACCTCGGCGCTGGTCAGCGCATAGCCGGTCGCCGAGTCGTTCGTCGCGGCGGCGAACACGACTCCGTAGACGGTGCCCGCCTCGGACAGCAGCGGTCCACCGGAGTTTCCCGGCAGCACCTGGCCGCGGACGGCGTAGATGTCACGCAGCACCGTGCCCTGCGAGTAGATGTTGGGTGCTCTGGCTGTCTGACGATTGCGGATGCGTGCCGCCGCAGTCGTGTAAGGGCCGTCCTGGGGGTATCCGGCGACGACCGCGTCATCGCCCGCGCGGCCCGCTGGATCGGCCTGAAAGGCCAGCGGGGCCCGGCGCAGTCCGGGCACGTACAGGACCGCGATGTCGGTGTCCGGGTTGAACAGCACCACCCTGGCCGCCATCATGGTGTTGCCCACTTCGACCTGTGGCCGCGTCACTCCGGCGACGACGTGGGCGTTCGTCATCACCCGCTCCGCGGCGTAGACGAAACCGGAGCCTTCGACCTGTTTGGAACACGACGGCGCGACGCCCCGGATCTTCAGAATACTGGCCGATGCGGCCTGTACACCCGCGGTGGTGGCTGCCTGCGCGTCCGGTGGCTCGACGGGCACAATTCGCCCGCCGCCGAGGCTGGAGAAGACCTCCGGGAAGCCCCGCTGGTCGGCAAGCTGGCGGAGGTCCGCAAAGGCATTACGGAACGTGTCCGGCATGGCCCCGTCGACGGTTGTCAGGATTTCTGATCGGCGCACATGCTCGGCGAGGGTGCTGAACGGGGACCGGTCGATGGCCGTCGCCAGCAGCCAGGCCACCAGCAGCACTGAGATCCCCGACAGCAACGCGCCGGCGACCGAGTCGACGGTCTGGCCGGGTTGCCAGGTGAGCCGGTTGCGCAGTGCCGCCCCGATGGCGGTGGCGGCGATCTGTCCGACCAGGGCGAGTCCAAGAACGACCAGGATGCCGACCACGGCACCGTTCGTCTCGGCCCCGATGAGCCGTGCGAACGGCGCGGCGATGTTCGCGCCCAGCACGCCGCCACCGAGAAAGCCGACGAAGGACAGCGCCCCGACGACGAAGCCCTGCCGGTAGCCGGACACGCCAAAGACAATCACTGTGACGAGCAGGATGATGTCAAGCATGTCGAACATGTCTGGCGGCCCGCTATCCGTTAGCTGATTATCAGTGTGCCACGCATGTTCGGGTGGATCGTGCAGATGAACGGGTACTGGCCAGGTTGATCCACTGTGAATGTGACGGAACGTGGCGTATCGGTCGTGGCGTAGTTGGTCCGGGCTGCCGGGATCGTCGAGATCACGAAGTTGTGCGGGGGTGAGCCGCGCTCGACGGTCAGGTTCACCGTGATTTTTCCGGGTTTCGCGATCAGCGTCGCGGGCGTGAACTGAAGTGACGCGGTACCCACGACGTCGAAGACCTGTGTATCGTTTTCGATCTTCGGTGTGGCGCTTGAGACGGCCGTCGCCGAGCTGGTCGTCTTGCTGTTGCCGCAACCGCCGAGCGGGAGCGCCACGAGGATCGCGAGGACAACGCTCACCGCAACGCGAACAGTCCCTGTCGTCGCGGGGACGCCGGTGCGCCGGCGCTGGAGTCCGCCGGGCCGGGGCGGTGGGCGCTTGACGCTGTCGTCCGGGCCGGTCATTGGGCTCATGCCGGTTATTGCGCTCATGGTTGCCTCCGGTCCCTCATCGAGCGGATTGACCGTATCGTCCGGGGGGTGCTCATCCGGACTCACCCGTCAGTTCCGGCGCCCGCTCGGCGTCGGAGGGCGCTGATATGGCGGCTACAGGGGCTTCGACCTGCTCGGCTGGAAGCCACGGGCGCTCCCAGCCCCCCATCCGCAGCAGCGCGGCGAGCAGCCCACCGGTGAAGCCCCAGATGAACATGCCGTGTGCGCGGAAGGCCGGTCCGCGGTAGCCGGTCCGCGGGTGATGGGCCAGCACCCGATTCGCTGGGTCCGCCAACGTCGCGACAGGCACCCGCGCGACCGATGACGTCTCGTTCGAGTCCAGCGGAGCCACCGAGCACGGCGTGTGCCACCACGCCAGCACGGGTGTGACCAGGAAGTCGCTGGGTGGCAGGTAGAGAGCGGGGCCAGTGGCGAGCACCTGGACGCATTCCGGGTCCAGCCCGACCTCCTCCCGGGCCTCCCGCAGCGCTGTGGCTGCCGGGGACGCGTCGCAGGGATCGGTGGCGCCACCGGGGAAGGCCGGCTGCCCGCCGTGGCTGCGCAGGTCAGGCGCACGTTCGATGAGCAGGATGTCCGTTCCGGCCGGGCCGTCTCCGAGCAGCATGAGCACGGCTGCCGGGCGCGCGCCGTTCGTCGCCGGCACGTGGTTACGTGATTGCAGTTCGTCAGGGCGGGCCGAACGCAGGGCATCGGCCAGGTCAGCGAGCCATCCTGGCTGATGTGGCCGACCTGGCTGGTCCGGCGTGGCGTCCCGAGGGTAGCGCGCCGATCGGGGAGCTCCGGTGTCGTCCGGATGCGGTCCGGGGCTCAACTGACCGCTTCGACGCCCTTGCGGACCAGCCGCGCGGCGTCATCTGAGGTGGTCGGGCCGAGGCCGAACGACGGGCACAGGCGGGCCACGCCGCACGCTCCGCATGCCGGGCGGCGGGAGTGGCAGATCCGCCGGCCATGAAAGATCATTCGGTCGGACGCGATCGTGTAGTCGTGGCGCTCGAGCAGCTCGGCAAGGTCGTTCTCAACCTTGACCGGATCGGTGTTGCTGGTCAGCCCGAATCTGCGGGACAAGCGTCCGACATGGGTGTCCACCGTGATCCCGGGTATGTCGAAGGCGTGTCCGAGCACCACGTTGGCGGTCTTGCGGCCGACACCGGGCAGCGTGACGAGGTCGTCGAGGCGCGCGGGTACGTCGCCGGCGAAACGGTCGACCAGCGCGGCGCCGATTCCGATGATCGAATGTGCCTTCGCTCGGAAGAAGCCCGTCGGACGCAGGACGGCTTCCAGCTCCGTGCGGTCCGCGCCGGCATAGTCGCTGGCCGTGCGATACAGCGCGAAGAGCGTCGGGGTCACCTCGTTGACCTTCTTGTCCGTGCACTGCGCGGACAGGACCGTCGCGACGAGGAGCTCCAGGGGGCTGCTGAAGTTCAGCGCGATCCGGGCATCCGGGTGGAGGTCGCCGAGGGTTCTGATGATCTTGCGGGCTCGCCGTGTCCGCGCCAGCGGGCTCGCCGTGTCGGTGTTGACGGTGACGGGCACGGATCCAGGGTAACGGGCGAGCTGATCACGCTAGCTTCCGGTCTGCGTCGCGGATGTGTTCAATGTCGCAGGACGCATCCGGACCCCACGTGCTGGTTACGCACAGTCATCCGTCACCATAGTGCCCGCCATGTTTCTGATTGCCGCGATCTCCTTTCCCCTCGTGCTGCTTGCCCTGCTGCTTGCGATGGAGCGGGTTGAGCGTCCCCTGCGTGCCGCCGACTCGGGGCAGGGCCTGGAGGGCTTCCTTGCCAACGCCCGGCCGGACGAGGTGAGCACCTTCGTCTCCCAGGGCCTGCCAGTCGCGCTGGAGCGTTACCGCCGACGTTTGCGGCGATCGACGCCGGGTAAGCACCGGGCGGTGTGAGGATGAGTTCCAGTTGGCCTTTCGTTGATTTTTCTTGTTTTTCCAACTACGGAGAGTTATATAATCTCTCGATGCGTGTATGCCGCTGTGCGTGATCTCGTTCCTGGACGGGCCGTCCGGGCCTGAAATACCCCGATTGGGCCGACCTGTTCAAGACCCGACAGCCTGTTACGGCTTTCAGGTCGTGCCCTTTGGCTCCACTCCTGGCATGCTCGGACGCCGTGGACGATCTGCTTGCCCGTGTTCCCATGTTTGCCGGCCTGTCCGAACAGGATCGACAGGCCCTTAATGATCATCTTGAACGCCAGAACGTTACCCGAGGCGAAGTACTGTTTCGTGAAGGTGAAACCGGAGACCGTGTCTTCGTGATCCTTGCCGGAAAAGTCAAGATCGGGCGCGCCGCGTCCGACGGCCGGGAGAATCTCCTCATGGTGATGGGGCCTGGGGACCTCTTCGGTGAACTGTCGCTGTTCGACCCAGGGCCTCGTACGGCCAGCGCGACAGCGGTGACCGACGCATCGTTGGTCTCCCTGGAGCACACCGCGCTGCGGCCGTGGTTGGCCACCCGTCCCGAGGCGGCATCGCTGCTGCTTCGAGTACTGGCACAACGCCTGCGGCGAACCAACGACTCCATGGCCGACATGGTGTTCACCGACGTGCCTGGACGAGTGGCCAAGGCCCTTCTTGACCTGGCTGAACGGTTCGGCGAACCGGCACAGCCCGGCAACGAGGCGGCCGGGGTCCGGGTCGAGCATGGTCTTACTCAGGAAGAGCTCGCCCAACTGGTCGGGGCGTCCCGCGAGACGGTCAACAAGGCGCTGGCGGATTTCGCCACGCGTGGCTGGCTGCGCCTGGACTCCCGCGCGGTGGTTCTGCTCGACCGGGAAAGGCTCGCCCGGCGCGCTCGCTAGAACCGGTCTGCAGGGGGCACAGGCCGGCCCGCACCCACCCCGGCGGGCCCAGGCAGCGCACTGGCGCGTTGCCTGGGCCCGCCGCGAGACCCGCTCCGTTGTGGGACTCGTTCCGCCGTGAGACCCGCTCGATCCGGCACGTCGCGTCCGGCCTGCGCTATGCCTGCCCGCTCGGCTCAGCGGCCAGCCTGGGTATGGCCGGTGGCGCCGTCGGCGGTATGGCCAGTGGCGCCGTCGGTGGCCCAGCTGGCGACGTGCCCAGGCCCGTGGGGTAGCTGTCCGGCGCCGCGCCCGGGACAGCCGCGGCCGCTGGGACGGCGGCGAGCAGTCGACGGGTCTGTGAGACCTCGCTCACCGCGCCCGTCGCGGTAGCCGCATCCAGCGCCTTCTCGTATGCCGCCCGAGCCTCGGCGGGTTTGCCGACGGCGACCAGGGCGGTGCCCAGCGCCCGCCAGGCCAGCACCTGGGCGCGGATGTCCTCCGCCTCCACCTCGACCGCTCGCCGGGCAACAGCCAGCGCCTCGGCCGGTCTGCCCGCGTCCAGCAGAGTGCCGGCGAGATGCGCGTAGGCCTGACGACGTGGGAACAGCAGGGTCGCCGGTTCGCCGGCGGCCAGCGCCTGCTCCAGCAGACTGATCGACTCCTGTAGCCGCCCACGAGCCCGCGCAACCTGGGCGACCAGCACTTTTGCCCCCAGCTGCGCGTGGGGCTGCAGCTCAAGGCCGTCCAGGGTTTCCAGCGCGAGGGACGCGGCCTGCTCAGCCGAGTCGATCAGCCCGGCGTCGAGCCGGGTCAGCCCCAGCAGGACCAGGGCAAGCGCACCCACCACCGCGTGGCGGCCCATGTTGGCGGCGGCATGGGCGTCCTCCAGGTGGGCCGCGCCCCGTTCCGGATCACCCGCGCCGCGAGCGGCGAGCCCCTTGGCCACGAGGGTGAGCGCGGCTCCCCAGGTATCACCGGTGGCACGGAACAACTCCGCCGCGCGCTCGGCCTCCGCTTCGGCCTCGGCGACGTCCCCGAGTTCGGCGGCGGCGATCGCGTCGATGGTCAGGCACACGGCCAGGCCCCATCGCTCGCCCATCGCCTCGGCCATCTCGATCAGCTCCCGCGCGATGTGGCGAGCATGACTGAGCTGGCCTGACAGCAGCCAGACCAGTGTCTCGGTGCCAGCGCACCAGCCCAGGCCGCCGGTGTCGTCCAACCGCCTGAAGACCTCGGAGGCGTCCCGCAGGTACTTTTCGGCATTCGGGTAGTCCCCACGGGTGGTCGCGCTCCAGGCAAGGTGCTGGAGCGCCCAGCCGACCCCGCGCGGGTCGCCGACCCGGCGGGCCAGCGTCAGCGCATCGGTGAACCGCTTCTCGGCGTGGCGCACCCGGCCAGCGGTGTATTCCAGCAGACCAAGCTGACGCAGGGTCGCCGCTACCAGCCGGTCGCTGCCGGCGAGTTGAGCCTGCTCCAGCGCGGTGACGAGCGCAGTAGCGGCCTGCTCGTCCCGGCCCTGCTTGTGCCGGAGATCGCCGAGGACGCGGTAGGCGGCGGCCCGGAGCTCAGGGGTGGTGACCCGGAGCGCGGGCCGAAGGGTGCGTTCGGCTTCATCCAGACGGCGCAGGGATGCCAGCGCCTCGGCATGCAGCACGACTGCCCCGAGATCGTCGATCTCGTTGACGATGCCGCGGCCGAGCCTGCGCGCACTTGTGATCAAGTCGCTGGCGCCGCGATGATCGTCGCGGGCCAGCGCCGAGCGGGCGACCCGTACCAGGGCATGGAAGCCGGGCTCGCGAGCCGACCACGCGGGGTCCGTGGCGGGCAGCGCCATCGATGCCGCCAGGTCGTGGGCGCGTTCGGCATGATGCCCGACAAAGGCAGCGACCTCCGCCTCGGAGCCGCTGAGGAACTCCACCCCCCATTGCGCGGCCGCCGCGTGCCGGCGGGCCCGCTCCACCTTGGGCAGGCCGGCGTAGGCTACATCGCGGGCCATCGGATGGACGAACGTCCACAACGGTTCCCCGGGATGCGCGGGCCGCAGGAGCTGGCGTTCGGTGAGGGTTGCCAGCGCCCGGTGGACCTGGTCGCCCCGGCGGTCCTCCAGCGCGGGCAACGCGTCGGCGGGAAACCGGCTGCCGAGCACCGACGCGGACCGCAGGACGGCCTTCGCGATCGGGTCCAGGTCGTCGATACGGGCCGCCAGCACCGACTGCACCCCGGCCGGCAGCGTGGTCTCCGGCAGGGATCCCTCAAGCACCCAGCTGGAGGGCTCGATACCGGCCGACTGGCGGCGGCGGGTGCGCTGCACGGTGGATCCCGATGCCGCGAGCTCCTCGGTGCGGACGAGCGCTGGCCCCGCGCTCTGGGAGCCCCGGTGCAGTACACCGCGGTCCACCAGCAGGTTCAGCAGCTCGGTGAGGAAGAACGGGTTTCCGTGTACCCGCCCGAGCAGCGCGGCGCGGGCGTTCTCGTCAAGTTCGGCGCCGCCGAGATAGTCCCGCAGCAGCCTCGCCGCGGCGGCTTCCGCCAGCGGCGCCAGCGCGAGCAGCTCCGGGTTGGGCAGCCCGGTCAAGGGCGGGGCCTCACGGTCGAGCAGGACGAGCAGGACCGGTCCGCGCAGCCGGCTTGCGAAACGCCGTAATCCCTGCCACAGCGCGGTCGTCGCCCACTCCAGATCATCTAGGATGATCACCAGTGGGCCGTCGTCGGACAGCCCCCCGAGCAGCACAGCGACGTCGTCGACGATCGCGTCGACGGCCCGGACGGCATGGCTGTCGGGATGGGCGTCGCGGCCCGCCGGATCACCCGGCGGGGTCTCCGCGGTGACTGTTGAACGGCCTTCTGGCGGGACGCCCAGCAGAGCGAGCAGCTTGTCCGCCACTCCGCCGGGAATGCGGGTGCGCGCGGCGGGGTGCTCGAGGCGGCCGACGGTGCGCCGGACCCGTTCGGCGACCCGGTCCGGGCTGTCGCCTTCACCCACCCCGGATGCCGTCCGCACGATGTCCATCAGCGGCGCGAGGTCACGCCCGTCACCGTGGCGGACCGTACGTCCCCACAGCACCCTGGCGTCGGGCTGCGTACCGACCTGGCGGGCGAGTTCCGCCGCGATGCGGGTCTTGCCGATCCCGGCCTCGCCGGTGACGACCACCGTCCGTGGCTGGCCATGGGCGACGACATCCCGGAAGGCGGATACGAGAACCGCGAGCTGCTGGTCCCGGCCGGTGAACGGCGCGTCGTCACCGTGGCTGGGCCGGGCGACGTTGGACGGCCGCAGACTGACCAGTTCGTAGGCCGGGACGGGCTCACGCTTGCCCTTGAGTTTCAGCGCTGGCAGCGGCCGCCACGTTGCCACCGAGGTGGTGGCGACCACGGTGTGGTGTCCGGCGTACACGGCGCCGACCGCCGCCGCGTCAGACAGCCGTGCGGCGGTGTTGACAGTGTCGCCGATCACCGTGTAGCTCAGTGACGCCTGAATGCCGGCCAGTACCTCGCCGGTGTTGATCCCGACCCGCAGGCCGAGATGGCGCCCACCGCCGGCCTCGTCGGTGACCAGCCGGCGGACGGTCTCCTGCATCGCGGCGGCCGCGCGGACGGCTCGCTCCGGGTCGTCCTCGTGCGCGGTCGGTGCTCCGAACACGGCCATGATGCCGTCGCCGGTCAGGTTGTCGACCCGTCCACCGACCTCGGCGACATCGCGAGCGAGCGCGGCGAGCACCCGGTCGGTGACCTCACCGACCCGTTCGGGATCGAGGTCCTCGGCCCACGCGGTGAAGTCCGAGAGGTCACCGAACAGGACGGTGACCACCCGGCGCTCGGCACCTTCGTCCGCGCCCAGACCGTTTTCGGTCTGGAGGGGCAAGCCGCAGTGGAAGCAGAACCGCCCGCCGGGAACGGTGGGGGTGCCGCAGCGTGGGCAGCGCAGGGTGCCGGCGATGGGCGATGTGATCATCGGAACATCCCGTAGCCGGGGTGTGGCAAGGACATCCAGCCGGCCCGTCCGATATACGGGGCTTGCCGGTATCGCCTCCATGCCGGAGCTGTTCTGGTGCAGTCGGACAAATGCGGAGCGTTACGCACGGGTAGTCGCCTCCCGGCCGCGAGCATAAGCCAACTGTACGGGATCTTCTTTTCCCGCTGATCTTAGCCACGTTCGGATGGAAAAAGAGCCATCTGGGATGTCTGGAAGACGTCGCCTTCCGTTGCCTGCGGCGATGATTCGACTACCTCAGTGAGAGAGCTGGCGCAAGTACTCGAGCTGGGCGTGGACCGATAGTTCCGCCGCCGGCCACAGCGCGGGGTCGACATCGGCATAGACCCGTCGGACGATCTCCACGGCTGTCGTGTCGCCTGCCTCGACGGCTGTTCGGACCGCCCGCAGGCGGGCCTCCCGGTGGCTGAGGTATGTGTCGCAAGCCCGCCCCGCTGCCGGCAGCTCGGGCCCATGGCCAGGAAGGACGGTGGCATCGCCCAGCTCGCGCAGACGCCGCAGGCTCGCTAGGTAATCGCCGAGCCGCCCGTCAGGATGCGCCACCACCGTGCTGCCCCGCCCGAGGATTGTGTCGCCGGTGAGCACCGAGACGCTGCTGGCACTTGTGTCACTCACGCCGGTTCGGTGCCCGCCGGCCGCGGGTCCGCCGGTGCCACCAGTGCCACCAGTGCCGCGCTGGCGGTCACCGGTGAGGACGAAGGACAGCGAGTCGCCGCTGTGGCCAGGCGTCGCCAGCACGCGGATCTCTACTCCGGCAGCGACGATCACATCGCCTTCGGCGAGCCCCTCGTCGCCGAGCCGGTGGGCGATGTCCAGGGCACGGACCGGAGCCGCCGTGCGGCTGTGAAGCGGAGCAGCGCCCGCGGCATGGTCAATATGACCATGGGTAAGCAGGATCATCTCAACTGGTCCCGCCGCGACGATCGCATCGAGATGCCGGTGATCAGGCGGGCCGGGGTCGACGACCACACAGCCGGTGGCACCGGGGGCGCGCAGCAGCCACGTGTTCGTGCCGTCCAGTGTCATCGGGCCGGGATTGGGCGCGAGCAGCACCGCCGCCAGTGTTGTCACCTGCCTGGGCAGGGCAGGATGGGACGGCATCGTGGCCACTGCCCGCCCGTGCCCGTCAGCCGATTGAGCCATAGTCGGTGTCATGCGGGAACACAAGCCGGGCCGTGCCGTCGCGCAACGAGATTTTTGGCAGGATCGGTTCCATGTCCCGGGCGGTGGCAGCTGCCATGATTTCTTCGACGCTGGTGTAGTTCACCAACTCGCCGAGGGTGTATGCGGTGGGTGGCATCAGGCGTAGCCGATCCGCCAGGTAGTCGTCGAGCGCGGCCGCCGGCGACGTCCACAGCAGCCGGTCGGATTCGCCGGGGATCCGGCGGGTCAGCTGCGTGGTTGGCATCGCCGCGACGAAGAACCAGGTGTCGTACCGGCGCGGTTCGACCTCGGGTGTGATCCAGCGTGCCCAGGAGCGGAGCAGATCGATCCGTACCCCGAGGGCGCGTCGGGCCAGCACGGCGGCAAGGCTGGTCCGCCGGCTCTCCAGCGCGGCCCGGTCCGATTCCCAGCCGGGGCCGCTGACATCGGCGATGGTGTCGCCGTCCGGTCCGGCGAGCAGGACACCGCTTTCCTCGAACGTCTCGCGCACCGCCGCGCACACCAGCGCTCGGGCCAGCGCCGGCCCGGCCCCGGGCAGGTATGGCGCCACGGCCCCCGCCGTACCGAATTGGCGCGGCTCAGCGTCGCTGTCCGCTGGATCAACCGTCCCGCCTGGGAATACGTACATGCCGGCGGCAAAGGCCATCGTGGACGCCCGGCGCAACAGACAGACCTCGACCCCGCCTGGCCCGCTGAGGGCGGGCCGGAGCAGGACCACCGTGGCCGCGGCGCGGGTGGGTGCCGGCGTGTCGATATCAGGACGATAGGACCGCGCCCGCTCGGGGATGCTCGACGGTAGCCGCTGGCGCAGGTGCGTGAGCAGGTCCTCGGTCACCGCGCTGGTCGGATCCGGCATGTGTCAGATGTTAGAACAGATGGTGGCGACCAGCTCGATCTCGACCGGGGCGCCCAAGGGCAGGACGGCTACCCCCACGGCGGAGCGGGCATGCCGCCCGGCGTCGCCGAACACCGCCGCGAGCAGCTCGCTCGCGCCGTTGACCACCGCCGGTTGTCCGGTGAACGCGGGCACGCTGGCGACGAACCCGACGACCTTGACGATGCCGGTGACGGCATCGAGGCCGCCGGCAACCGCGGCCGCTGCCGCGAGGGCGTTTAGCGCGCAGATGCGGGCCAGCTCGGTGGCGCGGTCAGGGGTGATCATGCCGCCGTCAGCGGCCGCGCCGACCTGGCCGCGGTCGGCGAGCGTGCCGTCCACCAGCGGCAGTTGCCCGGCCGTCCACACCAGCTCGGCATGGCGGCGAGCCGGCAGGTAGGCGCCGGCTGGTGCCGGTACCGCGGGAAGTGTCAGCCCGAGCGCGGCCAGCCGCCGCGACGGAGTGGCCGCCTCGGTGCCCGCGGGCGTCATGCCGTCGAGACGTTCGTCGGGCGCTTGAAGTAGGCGACCAGGCTCTCCGGATTGGGGCCGGGAACGATCTGGACGAGCTCCCAGCCGTCCGCGCCCCAGGTGTCGAGGATCTGCTTGGTCGCATGGATCAACAGTGGTGCTGTCGCGTACTCCCAGGTCGTCATGACACGAGACCTTATTGGTCATCGCTGGGAGCGGGCGGGACGCATCGGCGGACCTGGCGTCCGGCAGCCGTGCTTCCGCACGGAAGCCCGCACGGAAGCCCGCACGGAAGCCCGCACGGAAGCCCGCACGGAAGCCCGCACGGAAGCCCGCACGGAAGCCCGCACGGAAGCCCGCACGGAAGGGGATGGCCGAGCCGGGTACGGTCGTCGGTGTGACGTCGCAGGACACTCTGCCGCCTGGCGCCACTCGGGGGCCGTGGTCGTGCCGCCTTCATGTGGTCACCGGCAAGGGCGGCACCGGCAAGACGACCGTAGCCGGCGCGCTCGCGGTGGCGCTCGCGACCGGGGGACGGCGGGTACTGCTCACCGAGGTCGAGGGGCGTCAGCAGATCGCGCAGCTGTTTGACACCCCGCCGCTGCCCTACGCCGAGCGTAAAGTGGCGAGCGCTCCAGGGGGCGGTGAGGTTTTCGCGCTCGCCATTGACGCGGAGGAGGCCCTGCTGGAGTACCTGGAAATGTTCTACAACCTCCGCCGCGCCGGCAGGGCGCTTGGCAAGATCGGCGCTATCGATTTCGCCACCACGATCGCGCCCGGGGTTCGGGACGTCCTGCTCACCGGCAAGGTGAAAGAAGCCGTGAACCGTCCGGACGCGACCCGTCCCGGCGGCAGATCCTATGACGCGGTTGTTCTCGACGCGCCGCCGACCGGTCGTATCGCCCGGTTTCTCAACGTGAGTGCCGAGGTTGCCGGGCTGGCGAAAATGGGTCCGATCCGTACTCAGGCCGACAGCGTGATGGCGGTGATGCGGTCCGCCGCGACTGTTGTGCATTTTGTCACCCTCCTCGAGGAGATGCCGATGCAGGAGACGGTGGACGGCGTCGCTGAGGTGAGAACCGCGGGCCTCGCGGTCGGCGGTGTCATCGTGAATATGATCCGGCAGCCGTTGTTGGCGGCCGATGACATCGAGCGGGCTAGCGCTGATGAATTGGATCTTGAAGAACTGGTGGCAGGTATGAAGGAGGCCGGCATTCAGGCCGGCGTCGAGCTGGTCGGCGCGCTCGCGACCGAAGCGGCCCAGCACGCGCGCCGGGTACGCCTGGAAGTGGCTGAACGAGCCGAGGTCGAGAGGCTGGGCCGGCCCGTATACGAACTGCCCCTGGTCGCCGACGGCGTGGATGTTGGCGTGATCTACCGGTTTGCGGACCTGCTGCGCAAACAGCGGATGGTCGGATGAGCACGACGCAGGGGCAGCCCGCACAACGACCGCTGCCCGTCCCGCCGGTGCCGGTAGCGCCGTTGGACGTCGATGCGATGCTTGACAGCGAGAAGATCATTGTGTGCTGCGGGTCGGGCGGCGTCGGGAAAACCACCATTGCCGCGGCGCTGGCCCTGCGGGCGGCGGAACAGGGCCGCCAGGTGGTCGTTCTGACGATTGACCCGGCACGTCGGCTGGCCCAGTCCATGGGGCTGAGCGAACTGGACAACATTCCTCGGGAAGTCGCCGGGGTCGACCGGTCGGCCGGCGGCCGGCTGGACGCGATGATGCTCGACATGAAAAGGACGTTCGACGAGATCGTGCTGGCGCACGCAGCCCCGGACAGAGCTCAGCAGCTGCTTGAAAATCCTTTCTACCAGTCGTTGTCGTCGTCCTTTGCCGGTACCCAGGAGTACATGGCCATGGAGAAACTCGGCCAGCTGGATGCCACCGGGGACTGGGATCTCATCGTCGTCGACACGCCGCCGACCAGGTCGGCGCTGGACTTTCTTGACGCACCCACCCGGTTAGGGGCGTTTCTCGACGGTCGCTTGCTTCGGCTGCTGCTCGCCCCGGCGAAGGCGGGTGGAAAAATGTACCTGAAAGTTGTCGGGGTTGGGCTCGGTATGTTCGGCAAGATTCTGACCAAGATTGTCGGTGCGCAGCTCCTGACGGACGTCAGTCAGTTCGTGGCGGCGCTGGAAACCATGTTTGGCGGTTTTCGGCAGCGTGCCGAGCAGACGTACCAGTTGTTGGGCGCACCCGGTACCTCATTTGTTGTGGTAGCCGCTCCTGAGGCCGCCGCATTGCGGGAGGCGTCCTATTTCGTTGATCGACTGGATTCGGACGGAATGCCCTTGGCGGGGCTTGTCATCAATCGGGTCCACCCGGTGTGTTCCGCGGCTCGCGGCCTGACCGTGGAACGCAGTCTCGCCGCGGCCGAAACACTCGCCGAGCACGCCGGGCATCCACTGACAGCGGCTGTACTGCGGGTTCACGCGGAAAGAGTAAGGCTGGCCACGCGCGAGAACCGGCTGCGGGAGCGTTTCACCAGCGCGCATCCTGACACACCGCTGGTTGAGGTCGACGCGCTGGCTGGAGACATTCACGATCTTGATGGCCTCCGCGATGTCGGTGCCGCGCTCGCCGGGGAGAAAGTACTCCACCAGGCTGGTTAGAGCGTTCCGGCCCGTTCAGGGCGCGCGATCGTGTTTTTGCGCGGCTGCGGCCTTGAGGAGCCCCAGCCAGCGTGGCGCTGTTCGCATGCGCTCGTCCCGGGGTGCCCCGGGACGCCGTCGTCGAGAGGTTGTCTCCTGGGTGACGTCGACGTCCCGAGCATCCGGTCGGAGTGTGATAGTGAGATACTGAGGACGAATCGGAGGCTGGATCGTCGACTGGGGGGACGAGGTGCGGACGGTCCTAACCCGCGGAGGCGGCCCCATGGTGGGCGCGTGCATCCGCAAGCAGTTTTCGCCAGGAGGCGACATCGGGCCGTCGCCGCAGAAGAGCTCGGCGTTCCCGTTCGGTCATACCTCCCCAGACTCCGAATTCGACTCGGTTGTCAAGGGCGTCAGCGAGGCATTCGGTACGAACGGCGCATCCGAAGCATCGGGTCTTGACGCGATTCTGGGCGGCACCTTGAACGAAGAGATCGTCCGGGTCCAGATCACGGCAGGCCGCGTTCGCGGTCCAGTCGCCATCGACGGTCGAGCCGATCAACTGGGTCGAGCTGGCACGTCGTGCGGCGCTGGTGCGGGTAGCCAGGCTGCTGGTCATGCCACCTGCCTTTCTTCTCGAGTCCGGGTCAGGGGGCCCGTGCGGGTGGTGACGTGGCTTCGCCCGAAACCGTACGGAGCGCCTTTGCCACGGCACAGACCCCACACGGGTGGTTGTCCAAATGACCCGTCCGGGCCATTGATCCGAGTGATAAATGTGGTGCGTTCTGTCACTGCTTCGTGTCGTCCGCGTGACATCCACGTGTCTGAGGAGCGGGGTCATAGGCTTGTGCCCATTGCGCGGCCGAGTGGTCGCGAAGGGGGCCATTTGGAGGTTCCCGGACGTGACAGCGACGACAGGAACATACCGTCGGCATCCGGAACCTCCGGTCGGTTCTGGTCGTTCCGGCGCCACCGGACGCATCGCACCCGCAGACACCCGGCGGCCCGCGAGACTCCGGTCCTTCCGGCCGCGTGCCCGGACAGCGGCCAGGCGGACGACGCGATTCATGATCATCAGTGGGCTGTCCGGCGTCCTGCTCGCGTTCATGGCGGTGCCCTTCGTGGCCCTGGTAGGCCTCACGGCCAAGGGCGGCGCCGACTCGTTCCTGGAGCTGCCCGCGAACCTCACCGTGCCGCCGTTGCCACAGGCCTCCCGGATACTTGATTCCCAGGGAAATGTGATCGGATACCTGCGGGGTGAGCAGGACCGGGAGATCGTGACGATTGATCAGGTGCCGATGGTGATGCGTCAGGCGATCATCGACATCGAGGATTCCCGTTTCTACGAACACACCGGCCTTGATTACAAGGGGCTCATCCGGGCCTATGTCACCAACCAGGAGTCAGGTTCGGTCACGCAGGGCGGTTCAACGCTTACCCAGCAGTATGTGAAGAATGTTCTGCTGCAGGCGGCGACCACCAGGGAAACCAAGGATGCCGCCACCGAGCAAACGGTCAAACGAAAGCTCCGAGAGGCTCGTTACGCACTGTATTTAGAGGATCACCTGAGTAAGGACCAGATTCTCGAGCGGTATCTGAACATAGCCTACTTCGGTGACGGCGCCTACGGTGTGCAGACCGCGGCGAAACACTACTTCAACGTCGACGTGAGTCGGCTTACCCTGCCGCAGGCGGCGATGCTGGCCGGTCTGGTCAAAAATCCCACAGCCTACAATCCGGTACTACATCCGCAGGCGGCTACGATCCGCCGTGACATCGTCCTGGAGCGTATGCGCGAACTCGGCCACATCAACGACAGCCAACTGCGTGAGACCAAGGCAGTGCCGTTGACACTGAACCGTCCGCCCCAGGCGGCAGATCCCTGCCAGCTGTCGTCGGTGCCGTTCTTCTGTGCCTACGTCCGCCGCGTGCTGCTTGCCGACGAGCGGTTCGGGGCGACCCAGGCGGACCGCGAGCGGCTGTTGTTCGAGGGCGGTCTGACGATTCGCACCACACTCAGCCCGATTGCCCAGGCTGCCGCGCAGAACGCCGCGTCCGGTGTCGTGCCACCGGGTAACCGGGCTGCCGCGGGTGTGGCAATGATCCAACCTGGTACCGGAAAAGTGCTGGCACTGGCCGTCAACCGAGTGTACGGACCATCCTCGGACGGTCTGCCGCCGGAGCGTACGACCGACTTCACCCACACAAAACAGATTATTCCGCTCGAGGAGACCTCGTTCTCGCCGGGCTCCACCTTCAAGGTCTTCACGCTGGCTGCGGCCATCGAGAAGGGAATGCCCCTGGGTACCACGTACTACTCGCCGGTATGTTATCACTCGAACATCTTCAACAATCCTCGCGCGGAGGGGAGCACGCGGGCGAGCACCGCGGACTGCTTCGGCAACGCCGATCCGAGCGAAGCCGGCCTGTACTCGATGACGACGGCAACCTGGCACTCGGTGAACACCTATTACATCCAGCTCGCGGAGAAGGTCGGCGTCCAGAGCACCGCCGAGATGGCTCGCCGGCTCGGCGTCACGTCATGCCGGGTACAGGATCACACCGCGGCGCTCCGGCAGCGCTGTCCGCCCGGTGGCATAGGAGCACGTGACGGTTCGGCTGTCCTCGGTTCCAACGAGATCTCCACAATGGACCTGGCGACCGCCTATGCCACGCTTGCCAATCACGGTATCCGTTGTGATCCACAACCTTTTGAATCGATCACCCAGCGGGTCGGCGGTACGGATCGGCCGGTCGCCTACGCCGCGCCCCAGCCATGCCGCCAGGTCCTCGGGGCGAATGTCGCGGACAGCGTCACCTCGGTGCTGGAGGGGGTCATCCTGCATGGAACAGGGGCGAAAAACGCGCAGATCGGCAGACCGGCGGCTGGTAAGACCGGGACCGCGCAGGGTTTCAGCACCGCTTCGTTCGCCGGCTACATCCCGCAGCTCGCCGTCGCGGTGACCCTCGCTGACCCGAGGTCGCCCACGACCTACCCGTTGCGTAACGTCCTGGGCCTTAACCAGGTCTATGGCGGTGACCTGCCCGCCGCGGTATGGGCGAGAACCATGCGTGGCGCGATCGACGGGCTCAAGCTGCCAGTGGCGGCAATGCCCGCTCCCGACGACAGCGAGCCCAATCCGCCGAAGGAGACACTGCCCGATGTCGTCGGCCAGAACGTTGTCCTGGCGCGGGCGCTGTTGACCGCGCAGGGCTTCGGGGTGACGGTCCAGGAGGTCAACAACCCGGCTCCGGCGGGTACGGTGCTGGCGATGAATCCGGCGGGTGGCCAGGACGTCCCGGCTGGTTCGGACGTGGTACTGATGGTCTCGCAGGGTCCTGACTCGCAGCCTCGACCGGACGGCGGCGGAACCCCCGCCGAACAGCCCGCAACGGTGCCGCCCCGGCAGCCCGTGACAGCGACCGCGAGCCCGGCACACCGACGGGGGAATAGCATTCTCGACATATTCGGCGGAGACTGAGAATGCAGCGCGACTGGCAGTACGCGACCGGGCAACAGGGGACGCGGCGTCGCGGGGCTGGAGTGCGTGCGTCAGGTGGCAAGCCGGGCGCGGACGAGGACGGAGACGCGGGAGCCGTCCGCTCGCCCGGCCACCTCGGCTTGGACCGCTTTCATGGCGGCGCCCATCGCCTTCGGGCCGACGAGTCCCTGCTCGCCGATCACTCGTTCGATGATCAGAATGAGCTCGTCGTCGGTCAGCTGCTGGGGAAGGTAGGCGGCGAGGATCGCACCCTCGTTGCGTTCCTGCTCGGCCTGGTTCATTCGGCCGGCCGCAGCGAACGCATCCGCGGCCTCCCGCCGTTTGCGGACCTCGCGGGTGAGCACCTTCCGCACGTCCTCGTCGGACAGTTCGCGGACGTTGCTGCCGGCTACCTCCTCGTCCTTCACCGCGGCCATGGCCATGCGAAGGGTGGATGTGCGCAGCGCGTCCCGGGCCTTCATCGAAGTGGTGAGATCCGCCCGCAGGCGCTCCTTGAGTTCGCTCACGCGACCTGACCCTAGCCGTTCCGTCGCTCCGGGACCTCCAAGGATACGATCATCAGCCTTCCCGTTGTTGATCATTCGCGTGACGCGGCGCGGCGCGGCGCGGAGAACAGCCGCAATGGGCGAAACCTGGGCCACACTGGTCTGATGACGGGTACGCGACGGTTCCCCCCGGGCACGCTTCGAAGGGCCGCCAGACGCGCGGCCACCGGATTCGGTGCGGCAGGCGCATTGAGCCTCGCCTATGCCGCCGGCTATGAGCGGAGCGCGTATACTCTGCGCCGTCTGGTGGTTCCGGCGCTGGCCGGCGAGGTCCGCCCGCTGCGTATCCTGCACATCTCTGACCTGCACATCACCCCCAAACAGGGGGGGAAACTGGCGTGGATCTCGGAGCTGGCTCGTCTGATGCCCGATCTTGTGGCATTGACTGGTGACGTACTGTCACATCCTGATGCGGACGGGCCGACCCTGGAGGCGCTGTCTCCGTTGTTCGGCTTCTCCGGCGTGTTCGTACCGGGGAACAACGACTACTTTGCGCCGACGTTGAAGAGCCCACATCACTACTTTCTGTCGGAGGACGACTCCAGGCCGAAGGGGCTCCCGTTGGACTGGGCCGCGTTCGCAAAGACCCTTGCGGGCGACAGCGGATGGATCGACCTGACCAACCATCGGACGGTGATGCGGGTCGCCGGACGGCGGATCGATGTCCGCGGCGTCGATGACGCCCGGTTGGGACGTGATCGTCTTTCCTCGGTGATCGGCCCTCGGGAGGACGCTGATGTTGAACTGCGGCTCGGGTTGTCGCACACCCCGGAGCCGCGGGTGCTGGACGCCTACACCTCCGATGGGGTGGCGCTGACGCTGTCCGGGCACACCCACGGCGGCCAGGTCCGGGTGCCGTTCCTCGGGGCGCTGGTCACCAACTGCGGTATTGATCGTGCCCGGGTGCGCGGGCTCTCCCGGTACGAGGCGGACGGGCGGGGGTCGTGGCTGCATGTATCCGCTGGTCTGGGGACCTCACCATTTGCGCCGGTCCGCTTCGCCTGCCGGCCCGAAGCTACTTTGATCACACTTACAGCCGCGCCTTGAGGGCCTGCGCGGCCCACGGGACTCGGTGTCCCAGGCCGCTTGATGGATCAGGTAGACTCTGCGATGGTCGCGGGGTGTGGCGCAGCTTGGTAGCGCGCTTCGTTCGGGACGAAGAGGTCGTGGGTTCGAATCCCGCCACCCCGACCCAGGTCAGGGGCATGATCTGCAACAGGGGATCATGCCCCTGACGCATGTACAGCAGCGAAGTACAGCAGTAGGTCATCGATCAGGGCTCTCACTCAGCCGGTTCAGCGCCTCCCGCGTCTTCGCCGACGACGCCTGCGCGTAGATCTCCATCGTCACGTCGATGTTCGCGTGACGCAGAACACGCATGATCACCCGTGGGTGTACGTCAAGCTCCATGGGCAGTGACGCGCAGGTGCGCCTGACCTCACGCGGGAATCAACCGACAACGACATCGTCCCCGTCGAGGCGTAAGGGCAGCCGGGTGAGCGGCAGGGGGGCCGGGCCGCCAATGACCGCTCCGCTCGATGCCGAGTACAACGCACCATGGCAGGGGCAGGCGAACTGCTGGTCGGAGATCTGGAAGTTCACGGCACACCCGGCATGCGTGCACACCGCCGAAAACGCGGCGAACCCACCCGCCGGTAGGTGGACAAGCCAGGCCGGTTCCCCGGATCGGGGGTTGGTGAACTTTTTCGCCGATCCCTGGTAGATCTCGTCGGCTCGCGCCACAATCGTGGCTCCTCCGGTTGCGATCGCCGTGGGCGGGTGGGAGGCCGCATGCCCACCGACCGCGCGTCCTATCCAGGCGGTCAGGCCGGCGGTGCTGAGAGCCCCGAGCGCCGCGAGGCCGGTTGCCGCCCCCTGGCGTAACAACGCGCGGCGCCGAGGGTCGTGGGTACGCGCTCGGGCAAGCCAGGCGTCCACCGACAGTACGCCGGCGGCGCCCACCGCGATGAACGGCAGCCACATGACCAGAAAAACGACGTCGGAGCCGTAGTAGTACGGCCGTGTGTGCCAGCTGACGGTGAGCAGGAACAGCAGGGAGAACATGGCGCCGGCGGCGGCGGCGAGCCGAGCCCACAGACCGAGGAGGGTCCCGACGCCTACCGCGACCTCGCCTAGGGCAATCAGGACCCCGACGGTGTCCGGATACGGCTGGAGCAGACCGAGTAGCCCGCCGATCGGGCTGGCAGGGACAAGGAGCGCAAGCTGTCGATGGATCGATGTCGGCGAAGCCGGGTCGAGATAGCCGGGGTCGGCGAGTTTCTGCAGACCGGCGAAGGTGAACGTGACGCCGAGGAACAGCCGCAATGGCAGCAGTGGCCAGGCTGGCTCGGTGAGCCAGCCTGGCCGGTTGGTGCCCGTGCTCGTGGCGCCGTCCATACTCTTCACGATCAGTGCAGGTTACCCGTGACCGCTCAGTGGAGGAGCGGAACTGCATGATCGTGTTCTTTCGCGCCCCTCGGGCGCTCTTAGCGGCTCTTTGATGCCTCGCTCCGGCTCGGTCTGCCGTCGGGTTCCGTTGTGACGGAGCGGCGCTGTAGTCCGGCTGTGATCGCGCCAACGAAGATTTTTGCGATCAGTCCGACGGCGATGAGGTCACCCATCATCTGAATAATTGTGATGATTCTGGCTGTCTCGGTACGGGGCGCGATGTCACCGAATCCGACCGTACTGAAAACGGTAATTGTGAAATACAGCGCGTCCGTGCGGGTCAATGGCTCGGTGAAGGCCGCGACTTCTTCCCGGGCGAGCAGAAAATAGGTTGTCGCAAAGATCAATAAAAACAGCGGCAGGGACGCGGCGACAGACTCCACGGCGCGCAGCCGCGGATGGTTGGAATGGGCAATCTGCCAGACCTGAATGCTGACCACGATGGTGAAAACGAGCAGGCCGATGGCTATTCCAACAGCGGTACCAGCGCCGATCCTCCGGTCCAGCGGCAGGAGGTAGTAAATGCTGACCAGCACGGTCGTCGTCAGCAGCGCGCGCAGCATGGAGCGAAGGATGACCCGGCGGCGTCGTGTCGGCCGCCGGGCCTCATGCCGTGCGTTCGTCACGGTGTCCCACAGATCCCGCGTGGTCACGAGATTGCGTGGCCGGTGCTGGCACGGACCGCGCCGGTATCAACGCCGGTATCAACACCGGTGCCCGGCTGGCCCCGCCCGGCAGCTGGAAGGTGGGTTCGCGGTCCATTGCCTCGCCGGCGTAGCGCGACACGGGCGGTGGCGGCAAGTAGCCGTGGCTCTCGTCGGCACCGTGCGGCGAACAGGTCCGGACGCTCGGTGGCGTGCCGTGTGCGAATGTCGGCAAGTCGTCGCGGCACAGAAATGATCTTTCCGGTTGCGTCCGCTGTCATGTCCGCGTAGACGAGCGCGTCCATGACGGGCCCATTCTCCGCCGGGAACTCATCAAGGGCGTTCAGCAGCCCTCTCGGCCGCGCCAGCAGCCGTGCTTCGGAGTGATGCGCGACCAGAGCGGCAAGCCGCGCCGGCGCGCCGGCCTGGATGAGGTGGATCGCGCCGTCGAGGGGATGGAACCCGGTATCGATCAGTAGCGGTGCATAGCCGATGTCGTGCAGCCAGGCCGCGGCAACGAGCAGTTCTCGGTCGGCCGGTGCGACGGTGGAAGCGATCCTGCCCGCCTGAGCCGCCACTGCCTGAGAGTGTGCCCAGCGGGCGGGCAACGGCCGCAGCAGCAGATATGCGGCCGCACGGGCCGCGGCGGCGGTCGCGTCGAAGCGTTGTGGCAGCGGCACTGTGGACCTGCCGTGCTGGTGGCTGTCGCCGGCAGGATCAGGGAAGGAGTCAGTCACAGAGTCCTCCGTGTCCGGTGATCACGGCGTTGCCCACAGGGGGCCACCGGCAGCTGCTGGCTGCTGGGCGCTGGCGGCGGCACCCGCGGCGAGCGCATCGGTCTCGTCGTTCAGGCTCCAACTGCTCGGGGTTCGAGGGGCCGGTTACTGCCGGGCCCAGCAGCGGTATGCCCATCCAGGCGCATTCCACCGCTGACCAGGCCAGTTCATTTTGGCTACGCCGATTCCGGCCGGGAGAAATCCTTGTAAGACCGGCTTACCCGGCGGATCGCCGCCAGGCGGGTTCAGACGTCCGCTAAGGAGGAGGCAGGAGCGGGGGTACGTATTCCCCGGGGCCGCGGCCTGGCGGATCGTGCGACATTCGAGGCGGCCGCGGGCGGTGGACGCGATTGCGTGGATACCGGTTGCATCGTTGCCGACGGCGGCTTGGATGCCACGCTGGCCGGAGATCTGGGCGTAGGCGTGGCCGGTGGGCCGGACGTGGCGGTGGGCCGCGGTGCCGGGGCGGTGGTTGCCGGTGGCGGTGCGCTTGTCTGGGTCGGTTGTGGCGTTACCGGAGCTGCCGGCGGATTGCTGGTGGCTTGCATCGTATTTGTAGGATTTTTTGATGATTCAGTCATCTGGATGGGGTCTGGCTGGGTTGACGTGGCCGGCTCTCTTGGTGTCGATTTCGCGACATTCGCCGCATTAGGCGCGGCTGCGATGGGCTCGGCGGAAGGTGGTGGCGGTATGTTTATCGGCTGCCCTGACGGCGGGCCGTCGCCGAGTACTGACGGTTCGCTGAGCAGCATTCCAGCCGAGTTCCCGGGTCGGCCGGAGGTCCACATTCCCGCAACGGTCGGAACAATGGTGCTGCCGCTCGGCGCGGGTGCGACCACCGGCGTTGGGATGGCGCCGTGGATGTCCGCACCGCCACCAGAGGCGACACGCAGCGCTACGGCGACCGCTAGCCCGGCGGTGATGCCGAGCGCGATTCCAGCGGCAACGGTGACCAGCGCCAGTTGCCAACGGCGAACGGGGGCTGCGCCGGAGGTGGGTGGCCGGTGCGTGGCTGCGCTCTGCCGGCCGGCTGGGGTCGGCTGGCCGGCCGCGGCGAGATTCCCCGCGCGACCGGCCGCCGGTGCCGCCGCCGGTGCCGGTGCCGCCGGTGGTACGGGTACAGCCACCGGTAGCGGCGTAGGGGCTGACGGAGGCGGTAGCGGTGGCGCGATCAGAACGTGCCGGGTGACCTGGTCCGCGAGGTCCACGCTGTCCACATAATTGCGGACGACACCGGTGACCAGCTCGACGGCGGTAGGTCGCCGTCCCGGATCCCTGTTGAGCGCTTGTAGCGTCAATGGTCTTAGGCCATCGGGAATACCGCTGAGGTCGGGTTCTTCCCGCAGCATGCGAAGCGCCGAGGCGGTGGGCGTGTCCGCGGCGAAGGGGTGCCGCCCGGTCGCGGCGAACACGACGCACATGGCCCAGGAAAAGACGTCGGCAGCGGGCCCGGCCCGTTCACCGCGCAGCTGTTCCGGTGCCATCCAGGCGACTGTCCCGATGACGTGCCCGGTCTGGGTGTGTTCGGTGGTGTCGACGGCATGGGCGATCCCGAAGTCGATGACCTTCGGGCCGTCCCAGGCCAGCAGGATGTTCGACGGTTTCAGATCGCGGTGTACAAGCCCAGCCGTGTGGACCGCGACGAGAGCGTCGGCGAGGCCTGTGGCGAGATTCACCAGGGTGGAGCTGCCGAGCCGGCCACGCTCGGCCACAGCTGTGGCAAGACTCACGCCATCGACGTACTCGGTCGCCATCCACGGGCGCTCCGCGTCGACGTCGGCGTCGCGCACCTCGGCTACGTAGTTGCCGCGGACGCGGCGCGCTGCCGCGACCTCGCGGCGAAACCGCTTCCGGAAGTCCGCGTTGTTGATCAATTCTGGGCGGATGACCTTGACTGCCAGGGGATGGCCGTCCTCGTCAAAGCCGAGATAGACGGTGCCCATCCCGCCGGCGCCCAGTCGTCCCTGGAGCCAGTACCTCCCGACTTTTCGGGGATCAGCGTCGGTCAGCGGCGCCAGCACGCCCGCTCCTCTCCTATGATCCGCACCCCATCCCGGGATCACGCTACCGAGCCCGGCGGGGTTTACGGCTGTCGGCGCATCAACTTTCTCGAGCGTGCCCTACTTGATCGTGGTGATCAAACGTATGATCGATCACATTCGTATGTAGCTGGCTGGTCGGGGTGTATAGGTAAAAGATTGTCGTAAGCGTAACCGGATGTGATCATGTCGATCGTCAGATGGTGCCAAGGAGCCGGCGGCGCGGCCGTGACCGCCCGCGCGCGGATTTTTTCGAACTTTTTAGATCAAAAATGCCTATTTCCGGATCCGAGCCTCGGAAGATAGCCCGCGCTCGGACCGGTTGCCGGATGATTTCGCGGCTTGCCGGTTGCCAACGGTGTTTTTGATCACTTTGTCGCCGCAGGCCGGCCCGGTGTGCCGCGCCGGCCGTACCTGAACTCCTGTCGGTGCCTGTCGCGAGGTCGACGACCGGCCTTTTGCGCCGGATCCCGAGTTCACTGGCGATGTCCAGCCAGTCGTGGCTGTTGCGTGGCAAGGCTGGTCGCCGGTGCTGCCCTCCTCTCCATGGTGGGCCGAGGGCAGCGCGCAGCGCTCTGATCTCCCGGTCGCGCTCAGCGATCGTGGCACGGATACGGCCCCATACGTCGATAGCGGAAACCATCGGTCCATAATGTTTCACTGGGACCGAAGGCGGATGTACAACTCGAGGCAAGGGATGTCGGTCACGTACCGCTTTGCTGGTACAGGCAGTTGTCTTGGGCCGACCTGGGGACGGCTGACCTGCCACGGGCGGCCGGTCAGCAAAGGGGGTCCTGGGAGGCAGGGGGAAGAGTCGATTTCCGTTACGCATCGTGGTGTGGGCGGAAGGTACTGGCTGGAGGTCGTCATAGAAGATCATTAAATAGCGGGTTAGCGCTCACAGGAATTTCACAGGAAATCTGACTCACTCGGGAGATTCATCTGTTCACTGACAAAAAATTATTTTTCATATTATGGTGGGGCCTGGGTGCTGAGTAGTTGGAATGGGTTTTCCGTGTTTCGGGGCGGCCGGGTGGTGTCCATCTCGCCGCGCAGGCAATTGCCCAGATGACACCAATTCCGGTATCTCGCCGAGCTATCCGGACCGACTGGCTCCATCGGATACAACCTGATTGGCTGAAGGAGGCGCAATCATGGCTTTTTCCGCGCCTGTGGAGACATGGAGAGACGGGCCGCCCGGGGATGATCTGATGGGGCCGGGAAACAGCCGTAGATACTTGGCCACAAACCGGTCATGTCTGCTTTACCTGGCGTTCGGGTTCTGTTTGACAGTCGGTTACTACCTGGTGCCGTCACAGGGCGCGGGCCACACCGTACGGATTGTGGGCTATTGCCTGGCCAGCGCCTCGGCCGCGGTAGCGGTACTCGTCGGTGTCGATTGCTTCCGGCCCGCACCACGGCTGCCCTGGCTGCTGCTAGCCGCCAGCCAGCTCGTGTATTTGATTGCTGGTACGGCGCTTTTCCCGCCATACCAGGCCGCCGGAGCAGCCGTGGGAGCCACGCGATTCCCCATTTTCTTTAATGCGTTTTACCTAGCTCGTTATCCGCTTGCGGTGGCGGGTTTGGTCATTTTCATACGCCGTCGGACTCCTGGGCGTGACCTGCCCGGCCTGCTGGACGCCGGTACCCTGGCGGTCGCCGTGGCCATGCTCTCCTGGCTGGGCCTGATCGGCCCGTATGTCCGCGGCGGATCCGGCCGACTGGTCGATGCCGCATCCTTGATCGGATATCCGGTCATGGATATCGCGCTGCTCGCGGTCGGGCTGAGGCTGTTCCTCGGGCCGGGCCGTCGGTCGCCTGCCTGCTTCCTGCTCATGGGTAACCTTTTTTTAATCATGACCGCGGACACCCTCTACGGGCTGCAACAACTGGGCGGCACCTATCGGACGGGCAACTTCCTGGATGGGATGTGGCTTGTCGCCAACGTGACGCTAGGCGCTGCGGCACTGCATCCGACGATGACTCGGCTGACCGCACCCGCGCCGGCTGGCGAGCAGAGCCTCGGTGGCGTCCGGCTGGCTGTGCTGCTCACGGCGGCGCTGGCCGCTCCTGCCATGATAATGATTGAATATGCCCGTGGGGTCACCCATGACATTCCGGTTATGGCGATGGCATGCGCGCTGATGTTCCTGCTGACGATCGCTCGAATGGCGGGACTCGTCTGCGACCAGCGCCGGCTGGCGATGGTCGATTCGCTGACCGGCTTGTACACACGCCGTTTTCTTGAGGCGGAGATGTCCAGCGGGCTCACCCGGGTGCGTCGCGGCGGAGGTTTACTGGGGCTGGTCATTATTGATGTTGATCATTTTAAGGAAATAAATGATCATCATGGTCATCCCGGGGGTGACAGGGTGCTTGCCGAGATCGGCGCTCGGCTACGCGCAGCGACTCGCCCAGGCGATGTGCTTGCCCGCTATGGCGGTGAGGAATTTGCGTTGTTGGCGTCCAATGTCGACTTGAGCGAGCTGGGAGCGCTCGCTGAACGGCTGCGTGCCCGGGTGGCAGGGAGCCCTATCGCCCTGGATGCCAACACCTTGATCTTCGCCACTGTGTCGGTGGGGGCCTGCGCCTTTCCGACGCACGTGTCGAGCCAGGGCGAGCTGGTCGCAATGGCGGACGGCGCTCTGTACTCCGCCAAGGCACGGGGACGGGACCGGGTGGTGATTGCCGAGATCCCGCGGCCCACGGCAGCACCTGCCGCTGACGGAGCCCGTGATGCCGGCGACGCTCAGAAGGTCAGAGATCCTCAGGGCGCCGTGGCCGAGTCCTGGTGACCGGGTCCGCTTCCCGATAGCCGCACATACACGACCGCGGTCCGATGGCGTAGGCCGGTGGCATCCTCTTCCGCCGGCGGCCTACGCCATCGAGGCGCTATCGCCGGGCGCTATCGCCGGGCGCAGCGTCTGCCGCGGACGATGATGACCAGCACAGCTGCCATCATTACGCCGGTCATGGCGGCTGCCGTGGCACGGGTGGCGCGAGGGCTGTTGACGGCTTGCTGGCGCACGGCCTGCATGGTCCGCGCTGGGCGAACTGTGGATTCCCGCACCTTCTCGGCTGTTGCGGTCACGCGCGGGTTATGGCTGACCTTCGCCGCCGTCTGGCTGGCGGCGTCCCGCACATGTTGCGCGTTTCCCGCAAAGTGCGGATTTTGCCCGACCCGGTGCACCGCCCGGCCCGCGCTGTCCTTCGCCTTCTGGGCTGTCGCCGAGGCCCTGGGCGCGAGGTCCTCGGTTGCCCCGGCAAGCCGCACCCGGGCGTCTGCCGCGCCGGTGGCCATCCGTTCCCAGGTATGGGCTATGGCGATCTTGGCATCCTCGACGGTGCGTCCTGCCGCCTTTGTGGGACTCATCTTCTCGGACAGCGCGGTGAGCTCTTCGGCAAGCCGTGTTCTGGTTGCCTCGATGTCAGTATTGATCGAATTTGGATTCTCGTCCACGAGCGTCCTCCCAGCATCCTTGGGCACAGGCCGGTGCGGGACCGTCCGACAGATCTTTGACCGGATCAACATCCATCGGAGTGGCCCTTGGTTGTGATAATCCTGATCTTCGGATTACCCTGGAATGACGCGGCTAACCGGTACGGCGTGTTGCGGGAGTCGTCGTTCGATCAGGGAGCCGCGTCCAGATGGTTGCTGGCGAGGATCGCCGCTGTGAGCGGAGCGCCGCCGGGGTCAGGTCGGGTATGGCGTGGTGCCACTGTCGCCTGGCATTTCGCGAAAGATCAGCGACAGGTCGACGTCCCCGTGGAAGCTGATCAGGGCGGCCTGTGCCGGTACCAGGATCATGGCCGCGGTCAGGTCGGCCGCGGTGGCACCGGCCGCGAGGATGAGCTCATGCTCGACGACCGGGCCGTGTTGGACGGTCACTACCTCGGCAAGTGAGGTCGGTGTCGTGTTGGGTACGCCTCGGGGTTCGGGTACAAGGTCGCCGTCGGTGTCCATTTTCGGGCCTCCTCGATGAGAACCTAGCAACTTTGATCGATGCGTTTGCGGACGACTATGTGGTCCTTTTGGCGAGCCGTTCACGGCAGCTCCACGTTGTCGCATTGGCGCCCTTTCCTACCCACCGCCCGCCGCTATGGGCCATGGGTGACGTGAAGCATGTCCGTGAGATCACTGCGCGTCCGTACTGTGACTTCACGATCAAATAGCCATCGGCATCCCCAGGGGCTTTCGGGCATGCGACAGCATCGATATTGCTTTATAGCAAATATCTGGCGGCTGGTGCGGTCGGGGGGTAGAGGTATTTTCCGCACCCTGCAATATTTGGTCGTCAGCTTCTTTTGCAGCCAAGCTGATTTATTTATTGCTTTTCTTGGCCAAGTGGCTGCCACCGGAAGGGTTCGAGGCATGCCTGGATGCCAGGCGGATGCGTCGCGATGCGGTGAGGCGCATGCCCCAGCCCCACGGCGGTTTCGGTGTTCCCCTCGAGCCGCGTGCGCAGGTACCTCGGTGCGCGGATAGCTCAGGAATCGATCGCGGGATGTCCGGGCAGCGCGTACACACCTGGCGCGATCAGGATCGCGAGACCGTCGTCCAGTAGTCCGCTCAGCGCTCGCTCGCGTTGTACCGGCTCGTCCCACACCGCGTCGAGGAGCTCGCGTTGTACCGGCCCTGGCGCCTCGCGCAGCACCGCGAGCAGGCGTCCGCGTACCTGTCGGTCGGTCCCGGCATAGCCCTGCGGACGCCGGGGTGGGGAATCCGCGGGCGGGTTGCCCGCCTGGCGCCATCCGCATTCTTCCGCCACCGGGCAGGCCGCGCAGTGGGGCGTCCGCGCGGTACAGACCAGCGCGCCGAGTTCCATGAACGCCGCGCTGGCCCGGGCTGCCATCCGCGGGTCGATAGGCAGGAGCGACTCGACCAGTTGCAGGTCCCGGCGTGATGTCGCCGTCCGCTGGTCATCGTGGCCACCGACCGCACGGCTGACAAACCGCCGGACATTGACATCGATCACAGCGTGACGCTGCTGGAAGGCGAACGCGGCAACTGCCCGAGCGGTGTAGGTACCGACTCCTGGCAGCCGCAGTAGTTCGTTCACGCTGTCGGGGATTGCTCCACCGTGTAGTTCCGTGATGGCGACGGCGGTCTGATGCAGCCGCAACGCCCGCCGCGGGTAGCCGAGCCGCCCCCACATCCGTACGGCCTCGCCGGCTGGCTCGGCGGCAAGCGCGGACGCGGTCGGCCAGCGGTCGGTCCATGCGCGCCACACGGGCAGGACCCGGTTCACCGGTGTCTGCTGAAGCATAATCTCGCTGACGAGGACCGCCCACGGGCTCACTCGCGGGTCTCGCCAGGGAAGATCCCGGGCGCACACTCCGTACCAGTCAAGGACGGCGTCCGCGAGCGCGGGCGGTGCGGCTGCTGTTTCCGGGACAGGGGAACCGACTGTGAAGGATGTCATCACCACCATCCTGGCATGAGCTCGTTTCGATGATCAGCCACACCCTGAACCCGGGGCTTCATGGGGTGTGGATCCCCAAA
>NZ_CAKJTL010000186.1:13392-17599 GCF_917627385.1 Protofrankia sp. CiT1 | reverse complement strand
TCGTGAGTTCCGTTAACGATCTCCGGTGGGAGATCGTTAACCTCAGATGGAGGCTGCCCTCGAGTCAGGGGTCCCCAAATTTTCGCGAAGCGGAAATTTGGGGTTAGACGTAGCGTTCGAGGATGCTGGACTCGGCGAGCCTGGACAGCCCCTCACGAACGGCTCTGGCGCGCGCGGCGCCGATCCCCTCGACGGTCTGCAGGTCGTCCACGCCGGCCGCAAGCAGTTTCTGCAGGGTGCCGAAGTGGTCGACGAGCCGGTCCACGACGGTCCGGGGCAGTCGTGGCACCTTGGCCAGCATCCGATACCCGCGGGGACTGATCTGGCCGTCGAGTACATCCGCGCCCCCAGGGAAGCCGAGCGCGCGGGCGAGCACGGTCAGATCCAACAAATCGGTCGGTGACATCGCGGAGAGCCGGGCGAGAATCTCGGCGGCGGTGCCCACCTTGCCTCCGGAGGGCAGATAATCGCGGACGGTGAGTTCCCGTTCGGTTTCCACCCCTGCCATCAGCTCCTCGAGCTGGAGGGACAGCAGCCGGCCGTCGGTACCGAGTTCGACGACGTAACCTTCGATCTCGTCGGCGATCCGCCGAACCATTTCCAGGCGTTGGCTGACGGATATCGCGTCGCGGACGGTGACGAGATCTTCGATTTCCAGGGCGGACAGCGTGCCGGCAACCTCGTCCAGCCGCATCTTGTAGCGTTCCAGAGTCGCCAGCGCCTGGTTGGCCCGGGACAGGATGGCGGCTGAGTCATCGAGGACGTAGCGCCGGCTGGCCACGTACAGCGCGATGATCCGCATCGACTGGCTGACCGAGATCACCGGATACCCGCTCTGCTTGGCCACCCGTTCGGCCGTGCGGTGCCGGGTACCGGACTCCTCGGTGAAGATGGTCGGGTCAGGCACCAGGTGCACGGCTGCCCGTACGATTCGTTGCAGGTCCGATGACAGGACGATCGCGCCGTCCATCTTCGCGAGCTCGCGCAACCGGGTGGCGGAGAACTCGACGTCGAGCTCGAAGCCACCGGTACAGATGCCCTCGACCGCCTTGTCGTGCCCAAGAACGATCAGGCCGCCGGTATGGCCGCGGAGGATGCGCTCAAGCCCATCCCGGAATGGGGTTCCTGGGGCGACAGCGGCCAGTGTCGCCCGGAAGGTGTCATCCCCGGGTGGTCCTGCCATCTGGCTCCCTCGGTATCTCGGCGTTCCGCCGTGGTGATGGTATCGGGCGGGCTGCTTTGCCATGCCGTTCCCATGGCATTGTAGTTGAATATGATTTTGTAGTTAAATTTTTGGTCACTGTGATTTTCATTTATTATCACCATACATATGCTGTATTGCGCTGTTCAGGTCGCACACTTCGATCGTTGTCATGCCCTCGGGCGCCGGACCCGCGTCCGGGGGGACGAGGGCCCATCGGAAACCGAGCCGGGACGCGGCCGTCAGACGCCGGCGGACCGCGCCCACCGACCGGACCTCGCCGGCCAGGCCCACCTCGCCGACAGCGATGAGGTTCGCGGGAATGGGGCGGTCCTCAACGCTGCTGATCGTGGCCAGCGCGACGGCGAGATCGGCGGCCGGCTCGGCTAGCCGGACCCCACCGACGGTAGCCGCGTACACGTCCGATCTGCCAAGTTGGAGCCGGCCACGGCGCTCAACGACAGCGAGTATCATTGCGACTCTGGCTGAGTCCAGCCCGGAAACGGCCCGTCGCGGCACCGCCGCCGTGCAGCTTGCCACCAGCGTCTGGACCTCAGCAACCAGCGGACGGCGGCCTTCGACCGTGACCGTCACGCAGGTGCCGGCGACGCCGTCCACGGGTCCGCCGTCATGCCAGCGGGACAGGAACAGCCCGCTCGGATCCGCGATGCCGCGGATACCACCGTCACCCATCTCGAAGCAGCCGACCTCGTCGGAGGGGCCGAAACGGTTCTTGCTCGCCCGGACCAGGCGTAGTGACGAATGCCGCTCGCCTTCGAAGTGCAAAACGACATCAACCAGGTGTTCCAGCAGCCGCGGTCCGGCGACCGCGCCATCCTTGGTCACGTGGCCGACGATCACACATGCCATGTTCAGCGCCTTTGCCGCGCGGATCAGTGCCGCGGTGACCTCGCGGACCTGTGTGACCCCGCCGGCTGCCCCTTCAGCGGTGGCGGTGGTGATGGTCTGTACCGAGTCGACCACCAAAAGTTCGGGACGAACTTCGTCGACGTGGGTGAGCAGAGCCTCCAGGTCGGTCTCCGCGGCGACCCACAGATCGGGGTGTACCGCTCCCGTCCGCCCGGCGCGCAGCCGGACCTGAGCCGTGGACTCCTCACCGGTGACCACGAGCGCCCGAGCGCCCGATGCGGCACTGCGCGCCGCGACCTCAAGCAGCAACGTGGACTTACCGACACCCGGCTCCCCGGCCAGCAGGACGACCGCTCCGGGAACGAGGCCGCCACCGAGTACTCGATCGAGTTCGGTGACCCCGGTGGGCCGGCTGCGAGCCGTCGTGATGTCAACCGCGGACATGGGGCAGGCGGGGGCCGTGATCGTCGCGGTCGACCGGGCGAGGCCACGCCCGCCCGACCGGTGGGTTGAGCGGACCGCGGGAGCCTGGGCCTCGATCGTCCCCCAGGTGTTGCAGCGTGGGCACCGGCCTGCCCATTTGACCGACTCCGTACCGCACCCACTGCACCGGAAACCGCCCGATGCCGCTCGGGAGGACGTGCCCGATGCGTTCGGACGGGGAACGGGAGGCCGGGATGACATGGCCCGCACCGTATCGGGACGGTCCGACAACCACCATGGGGCAGTTGCCGAGCGGCCCTGTCAGGCTGCCGATGATGTCAGTCGGCCGACGTCAGCCGGACCGGCATCGCCGGCAGTGACCGAACGGCGCTGGCCGGTGGCCGATCGCGTGTTCTCCGGCTGCCGGACGATCAGCCGGTGGCGCCGGCCGGGTGCGTCGTGCCGGCGGTCGGGCTACTGGTCGCGGAAGCGGGAACGGAAGCGGTCGGACTGCTGGTCACCGATCGCGCGGACGGCGTCGGGAGCGATGTCGCTGGCGGTGCGGACGCTCCCGGAGCGGGTGGTTCCACCGGGACGGCGAGGGTGATGCTGCCGGCCTTGGCAAAGGTGAACGTGACCGCGATCGCCTGCCCGACGAGCAGGTCGCGGTTCAGCCCGGTCAGCGTGGGAGCATTACCGTCGGCGATATAGATGTTGCTACCGCCTGGTTCGAGGACGGCTCTCTTCGGGGCCTGGCCGCCGGTCGCCGCCGGCGACGCGACCTGAACGATCTGGTCGTCCTCGGCTCCGCCGTTGAAGAACGCGGACACGACCTGGGCCTTCTCGCCTGAGGCCGCTGGTCCGGCCACGTAGACATTACGCAACGAGATGGTGCCGATGGCACCGGAGACGGTGTTCGTCGTCGTGCGCGCCTGCGCCGTCACCGCGTCATTACCTGCCGCACACGATGTAAGTGCGACCGTGCCGATCAGCGATGCGGCGGCGAACAGCGAGATGGTCGCGGTACGCACACCCGGACGGTGGCTCACGGCTCGGCTGCTCCTCCGTGCGGTACCGACGGTCATCTTGTCGGCACTGATTGACCCTGCCGCCGGACTGGCGGACGGCTTGTGGCTGGCTCCACCCGAAGACTCACATACCCGACGGGTTCGACCGCGGAGCACAGCCTAGTGCAGCGGCGGCGGCACGAGCCCGGACTCTGCGCGTGGCGGCCGGTGGTTCGTGATAATGATCACCTGGTGCCGCTCGGTCGGCGGAGCGGTGCTCGGTCAGCGGAGCGGAAGGGCTCCGAGCCAGCCCTCCAGGCGGTCGCCGGGAGCGAAGACGCGAGGTGGCTGTACCAGCCGGCCGTCCGCGGCGACAAGGAGCAGCGTCGGCTGTTGGGGATCCGCACCGACCAGGCGGGCAAGGGATCCGTCCGGGTCGCCGAAGCCGAGGGCCCGCCCGCCCGCGGCCTCGGGCGCACGGGTGAGCTCATTCAGAGCTGGGCTGTCCGCTCCCGGGGCGAGCAGATAGGTCGGCACCGGGTTGCCCTCATGGGCTTGGCCCACGATGTCGTGGACGGCTTTCGCGCAGTCGCAGGCCGTTGGCAGCAGCACGATCAGCGCCGGTCGAAGATCGGAAGCGATGCGCGACCCGTGCGCGGCGCGGAGCGTGATGTCGGGCAGCACGCTCCCGACGGTGCCCAGCTGC
>NZ_CAKJTL010000186.1:0-13023 GCF_917627385.1 Protofrankia sp. CiT1 | reverse complement strand
GCACCATGGCGCCGAGCGCGCTGATGATTATGAGAAGTACCGCGATGATCACACTTGGGGCGGGGCGTGACCGGTGAGCCGGTCGGTCGGCCGGTGCGGGGCGCAGGCCTGGAAGAATCTTGCTGATGAGCTCCCGGCGCCGCAGCGACTGTAGTTCGGCGTGGTAGGCGGCGACGTCGTCGGCCAGCTCGCTGATGTCGTCCGGGATGTGGATGTCGTCCGGGATGTCGTCCGGGACGTCGTCACGGTGCCCGTTCCGGGGGCGGGAATGATGGTCGTCACGGCCGGGCCCGTTGCCCTCGTCGTCCCCGGAGGCGGGCGGCGGCGGTGTGAGGTGCACCTGTCCATCGTGGCCGATGGACGGCCCATCTGCCGGGTGGTATAGGAAGACTAGTGACCAAAGGTCGCGCGATCGTGGTTCCTTCCGCGTGGACGAAGGTCCGAGCGAGCTTGGGTGAAGTCATGGATCGGGCGTGCTGGAACGGCAGCCGTACGCCACGAGAGCACGGCGCTGCCGGCGGTCCACGTAGGTCATCGGTGTCATGGGGGTAGCGAGAGGCACAGTAAGGACATCGGGGTAGGCTGCCCGCGTCGGCGGCCTTTGCCTGTTTCGCCTGGTCCGGAGCGTCGCGGACCCCTTGGCGGCACGTCACCGAGGCGCCTAGGCGGGCCAGCCGCGGCCTGCCTTACAAGCATGCGTCTGACCTGGGTCGATGCATGCGTGTTACTCTGGTGAAGGCGGAAGGGGCACTTGACACATGGCGTTCCAAGTCGGCGAGACCGTTGTTTACCCACATCATGGTGCTGCTCTCATCGACGCGATTGAAACACGCGTCATCAAGGGCGAGGAAAGGCTCTATCTCGTACTCAAGGTTGCTCAGGGTGACCTGACTGTGCGCGTCCCAGCGGACAACGTTGCGATGGTCGGCGTCCGTGACGTGGTCGGTCAGGACGGTCTCGAGCGCGTATTCGAGGTTCTACGGGCTCCGCACACCGAGGAGCCAACCAACTGGTCACGGCGGTACAAGGCAAATCTTGAAAAGCTCGCGTCCGGCGATGTGAACAAGGTTGCTGAGGTGGTTCGCGACCTCTGGCGTCGTGATCGCGAAAGGGGGCTGTCCGCAGGTGAGAAGCGCATGCTGAGCAAAGCGCGACAAATCTTGGTCAGTGAGCTCGCACTCGCGGAAGGCACAAATGAGGACAAAGCCGAGGCCATGCTCGACGAGGTCTTGGCAGGTTAGCCGGCGGCAGGTAACGCGGATATCCAGACGTCCCCAGTCCTTTTGACACGTAATGCGTATGTCTGACCGTGTAGCCGCGGTCGTTCCGGCAGCCGGCCGCGGCGAACGTCTTGGTGGTGCCATACCCAAGGCGCTTCGTGGCTTGGCCGGTCGTACCCTCGTGCAGCATGCGGTTGATTCACTGCTGTCCGCGACCTTGGTGAACCAGGTGGTCGTCGCCGCTCCGGCCACGGAGCTGGAAACATTTGTCGCCCTGCTCGGGCCTGACGTACATGTGATTGCCGGTGGCGCGGAGCGCATCGATTCCGTGCGGGCAGCCATCTCCGTTCTTGATGAGACGGTGGGGGTGGTCCTGGTGCACGACGCGGCTCGTCCATTGACGCCCCCCGCGCTTGTTGATGCGGTCGCCGCCGCGGTGCTGAGTGGGGCGCCAGCGGTGATCCCCGTACTCGCGATAAACGATACGATCAAGCAGGTTGATGGAGCGGGCCGGGTTGCGCGGACGCTTCCGCGTGATGTTCTGCGCGCTGTGCAGACACCACAGGGATTCCGTAGGGATGTGCTGGACGAGGCCTATCGGTTCGGCGGGACAGCGGACGGGGTGGCGATTACGGACGATGCGGGGCTGGTTGAGGCGCTCGGCGTCCCCGTGACAACTGTTCCCGGTGCCCAGGAGGCTTTCAAAGTGACCCGACCGGTCGATCTGCTTTTTGCCGAGGCGCTGCTTGCGCGTCGTGGCTAGACCCTCGGGCCGCTGGGCGCACGGAAAGAGACGTAATCGTTTGATTTTTGGCCGACTGATCCCCGCGGTTCCGGGCGCGCAAAAAAAATCATAGTTGTATGCCCCGGGGGTTCTGGCCGGATTCGGGGTTCCGTACCGCCCGACCAGCGTGGCGCTGCCTGCCGGTGCGCAGCCGCGGCCAGCGCGTCGCACGAGGGTGCCGATAGTGTTCCTGTGAGGTGAGGAAGTTGTCGCTGGCCGGACTTCCCCGAGTGGGTGTCGGCGTGGACGTCCACCCGTTCGCGGCCGGCCGCCCGTGCTGGGTGGCGGGTATTTTCTGGCCGGACGAAACCGGCCTTGCCGGGCATTCGGATGGTGATGTCGCGGCGCACGCGTCCTGTGACGCGTTGCTGACCGCGTCCGGACTCGGCGATCTAGGTTCGATCTTCGGTACCGGCCGGCCGGAATGGGCCGGGGCGGCAGGGGTCACCCTGCTCACCGAAACGGCGAGGTTGCTGGCTGAGGCGGGCTGGACGATCGGGAACGTCGCCGTGCAGATCGTGGGGAACCGGCCCCGGATGGCCGCACGGCGCGCCGAGGCCGAGGAAACCCTGACGGCCGCGGTCGGCGCGCCGGTGAGCCTGTCCGCAACCACCACTGACGGTCTTGGGCTTACTGGGCGCGGTGAAGGCCTCGCGGCGATCGCCACCGCATTGGTTGCCCGCGGCTGATCAGCGCGTATCCTATCCACATAGTTGATCATGCCTGGTTGGCATGAGAGCTGCTGACTGCCACCGCGAATGAGAGGCTGAGAACGCGACGGGACCCGGCGGAGGAGCTTGATGTCGCTATATCTACCCGAAAAGGTAAAGGATCTTGCGGATGCCGCGATCTACGTGACGCTCGCAACGATCCGTCCCGACGGGTCTCCGCGGATGACAGTGCTGTGGGTCGCACGCGATGGCGATGACCTGTTGTTGTCCACGGTCCGGGGCCGCGCCAAGGAGCGTGATATCGCGCGAGATCCGCGGGTGGGGATCATGTTTCTCGACCAGCGGGATCCCTACGGATACGTCGAGATCCGCGGCCGGGCAACCCTGACCGAAGAGGGCGGCCGCGAGCTTATCGACGCTCTCGCGGTGAAATACACCGGTGACGAGACCTATCAGTGGGACGGGCCGGACGCGGTCCGGGTGGTCATTCGCGTGACCCCTGAGCGGCTGCTCACCACCGGGTGAGACTTCCACGTCGAGACGCCGGGAGCTTCGGCTCCCGCGGTGGTCCGTGCTGTTCCGTGTTGCTCCGCAGTGGATCGCTTGTGTGTTGATGTGTCGTTTGTCACAAATTGTTTTGGGCTGCGTATGGAGCCAAGCCGGGTTTTTGATCGGGGCTGTGGACGTACGAGCGGGAGCCGCGCCGTACGCTTGACGGATGGGACTCCACATCTACGACACGCGCACCCGGCGCATACGGCCGTTTGAGCCGTTGCACCCCGGTCATGTGGGCGTGTATGTCTGTGGGCCCACCGTCCAGTCCGCGCCGCATGTCGGGCATGTACGTACCGCGGTCGCCTTCGATGTACTGCGCCGCTGGCTCACCGCGTCCGGGCTTGACGTGACCTTTGTCCAGAACATCACTGATATCGACGACAAGATCATTATTAACGCGGACCGGGCCGGCGAGAGCGTGTGGGAGCTCGCCACCCGCCAGACGCGGGCCTTCGATGACGCATACCGTGTTCTCGGTGTGCTGCCGGCCACGATTCAGCCACGGGCGACCGGCCATATCCCGGAGATGCTGGCGCTCATCGCCAGACTGTTGGATGTCGGCTGCGCTTACGTAAGCGCCGGGTCGGTCTGGTTCCGGGTCGCTCGCTTCGCCGGTTATGGACAGTTGTCGAATCAGCGCCCGGACGCCATGCAGGCGTCATCGGAGAGCGAATCAGGGAAGGCCGACCCTCGTGATTTCGCGCTCTGGAAGGGCGCGAAGCCGGGTGAGCCGTTCTGGGAGTCACCCTGGGGGCGAGGCCGTCCAGGGTGGCATATCGAGTGCTCAGCCATGGCGGGCAAGTATCTCGGCGAGATTTTCGACATCCACGGTGGCGGTCTTGACCTTGTCTTTCCGCACCACGAGAATGAGCGCGCCCAGTCGGTCTGCGCCATGGGCGCGGGCCGGCAGCCTGCCGTGGCCGGCACAGCTGAGATGGCCCGTTACTGGATGCATGTCGGCCTGCTGACGACCCGCGGTACCAAGATGTCGAAGTCACTGGGCAACTCGTTCCTGGTCGCCGATGCGCTTGACCAGGTCAGACCGCAGGTGCTGCGTTACCATCTGCTCGGCGCGCACTATCGCTCATCGCTGGAATACGGCCAGGAAGGGCTGGCCGAATCGGCCGCGGCCCATGACCGCGTCGAGACCTTTGTGCGCAACGCCTTGGACATCCTGGGTGGGCCCGACGAGGCCGCGGCACTTGCGGCTGAATGCGCCGTCGGGGCACAGCGCGTGCTTGATGGTCATGCCGGGCCGCTGGCGGCCGACACCGCGGCCGGGGGCGCTCCGGTGGACGCGGCCATGGTCGGGAACCCGGCGCAGGCCTGGCGTGCCTTCGCGGTTGCGCTCGACGACGACCTCGCGGTCTCCCGGGCGCTGGCGGTCCTGTTCGGTGCTGTCGGACGCGGGAACCAGGTGCTGTCCAAGACGCGCAGCCGGGAGCTTGCCGGCTGGGTCGACGTCGTGCGCCGGATGCTCGCGGTCCTTGGGCTTGATCCGATCGCGCAGTGGCCCACGGCCGGTTCCGAACTGAGGCCCGCGCTCGACGGGGTCATGGAGATTGTCCTCGATCTGCGGTCGGCCGCGCGTGCCCGGCGGGACTACGCCGAGGCAGATGGGATCCGAGCCCGGCTCGCGGCTGGGGGCATAGTGGTTGAGGACACTCCGGAGGGGCAGCGCTGGCATCTGGCGTGAGCCAGCGCTCCCGCCGACGGCACGGAAGAAGCACGATGATTGCGCGCCGTCGGCTGGGGCAGAGCCCGGAAGCGGCTATCGAGCGAGCATGCGGATCGTGATCCGCGTCCAGGCGCCGAGGTAGACTCGGTCGCCGTTGCGCAGCGGTACTGGCTGGCCCGGTGGGATCGGATTCGGTTCGTCGTTGATCCGGGTACCGTTCGTTGAGCCAGGGTCGAGTACAGCGTACCCACCGTCCGCCATCAGCTCGAGCATGGCGTGCGCGCGGGAGATACCCGGATCCTCCGGTGTGCCGGACAGGTCGATCTCCGGATGGATGCCGCGGGACTCGCTGCGTCGCCCGATCAGCAGCCGGGGGCCGCTGAGGGTGAAGACCCGCCGTGGGTAGACCGTGGGGAACGGGACACGGTGGTCATCGCCACTGTCGTAGTACTCGCGCTCGGCTTCGACAAGCACGTCCCAGCCGGTCTGCACCGCTCCCCGGTCCGGTGTGCCGGGGCGTTCTCGCAGGACCAGATCGAATCCGCACACCTCGCAGAACCGCGTACCCGGCTCGTGCGGATTGTGACAGTTCGGGCAGGCGGCGTCGTAGCCGTCGCCGGCCTCTCGGGACGGTCGTGCGGGCACATGCTGGTTGGGACGTGGGCGGTGGTAGTCGGGCGGTGCTGTTACCGGGCCGCGTGGAACGGCGCTCGCACGGTCCAGGCCGAACGGATCATCCCCGCCGCCGGGAGCGGGGTGGCTGGGTGCGTACGGGTCGGCGCGGTTCCTGTCATAGCCCCATGGCTCGCCTCTGCGCGGTTCGTCACGCGGGTCGCGGCGCGGTTCGTCACGCGGGTCACGCGGGTCGCGGTAGGGACCTGTCTGGTAGCCGCTCGCGTCATAGCCACCGGGGGAGTAGCCGCCCGGCGGGTAGGCATCCCGACCGTAGCCGTCCGGCGTATACCCGTCCCGTGGGTAGTTTTCCGCGGCGGGGGCGTACCCGTCGGAGGAATAGCCGTTGGGGTCGTACCGGTCGGCTGGGTAGCCCTCCTGCGGGTAGCCATCGGGCGTGTACCCGTTCGATGGGTAGCCGTCCTGAGCGTATGACTCGGCATCTGACGGCGCGCCATGGTCTGGAAACGGCCGGGACGTACCAACCCGCTTGGTATCCGGTGGGCGGCGGATACCAAGCGGATCGGCCGGGTCAACCCTGGCTCGCCCCGTCCCGGACGGGTCCACCGGCCGCCGACCGTATGAGTCCACGGCGGACTGTTCCGGCTGCCGCGGTCGCTGGCGACCCGACCCGGTTTCGTCTTCCGATGGGAGGACGTAGGGCTCCTGGCCGGCTACAATCCGCATACCGCATTGATCGCAGTAGTCGGGAGCTAGCGACAGGTGCCCGTCTGGGCAGCGTGCACTCACCTGATCACCTGTTTACCCTGACGCTCCTGGTCAGCTGCGGGTCAAGGACCATTTCGTCGACCCCAATGGCGTCGACGTTCCGTTTCAGTCGAACCGTACCTGTGCTCGGGCCCTTGATGCTGACCATGTTCCGAAGTAGACGGTATGTGGCCTCGTTGTCGGACTGATGGGCAAGCTGTGCGTTTTGGCCACGTTTGATGGTAGCGGCTCCGTCGTTACCCGCATACCGGGCCTGGAATTCTTCACAGTGGAGCTGGGCGGGTTCGGCCTGGCTCTCTTCCACCGGATTGGTCGCTAGGAGGCGTCGTGTCGATGCGTGCGGTCACAACTGTGATGTTGTCGTGGCCGCCGCGGTCAATGGCGTGCTTGGTGAGGTGGCGGCCAACCGTGATCGCGGCGGTAGCTGGCGCGAGTTCGCCGACCACCGCCGCCATGTCCTCGGGCCGGGACAGGTAGTTCCACAACCCGTCCGTACACACCAGCACCGTGGCGGGCAACGACAGGGGAACCACGCGGACATGTGCGGTCACGTCCCCGGCGTCGGCGCCGAGCCAGCGGGTAAGCGTATGGGCTCGGCGGTCGGTCTCCACCGCCGATGCGGGGATCAGCCCCACGCGTGCGGCCTCCGCAGCCCAGGTGTCGTCCTCACTCAGTCGTTCGAACCGATGTGGGCTGAGCAGGTATACCCGGCTGTCCCCGATCCAGCCCACGGTGACGCTGCCGCCGCCATCGCTGGTACGGGTGATGACAGCCGCGGCAAACGTGCACGACGGTGCGATGCGTCCATCGATGACCGGCGCCCGGGTGACGGCCGCCTGCGCGGCCGCGACAGCGGCGTGGATCGCGTTCTGGGCATCGTCCGGGGAGAAGGCGTACCGGGGAAAATCGTCCGTGACCGCGGTAGGCGGCGTCGTTGGAATGTCCGAGGGCGGCCACTGAAGACCGTCGGACTCGAGACCGCCGTAGGGATCACGGTAGCCGGGCTCGTCGTCCTCCCCGCTGATGTCTGCGTAGCCGTCCATCCCGGCCATCCTGGCTGGATCCCGGTGGTCCGGATCGTCATCCGGCGACCTGAGACAGGCGATGCCGCGTTCGCCGGATCCTGGGAGAACCACCGATCCTGAGCCGGCGCCCGCCGGCCCCGATGCCAGCGGACCCGGCAACCAGGGTTCCGCCCCCGCGGGACGCGTCGCCTCGGCCGGCTGGCCGCGCGTGGCGGACGAGCCGCGGGCCGCTTCGGCGAGGACCGCGGCCGCGGCCGCGGCCGCGGCTCGCGCCGCGGGTCCTGACCCGGGTGTGCTCGACACACCGTCGCAGACGACGGCGATCAGGGTGGAGCCGACCATGGCGATACCCATGGCGTCCTCGTTGGTGGTATGTCGGACTCCCCGGTCACAGACGCCGGCAATAAGGCCAAGGTCGATCTCTCGGTGATCTGCGTCACCTGTCTCCGGCGGCATCTCGACCCGCGGCGGCATGCCGCATGTTTCGCAGCGGTGGTCATCCGAGTACGCCGGGTTCGTGCACACCGGGCAAGGCCCCCGTTCTGGTCGGTTCCGTACCTCTTCGTCCCCGGCGTACGGATGATCAAATTCTGTGGTCATGTCACACGGCTTGTCGGTGAACCGCTGATCGGTGGGAATCGTGCCGGGGTCTGGTCGATCATTCCGATCAGGATCCCTTCGGCGGCGGACATCTTGGCGGCCCTGCATGGCTTAGCGCGTCCGGCAACAGAGGGCGCGGCGTCACGGGGTGAGGGATCGGCGTCGGCGATGCGGTGTCTGTGCGTGGTCGACATGCGGCTGGCTCGACACCGGCAGTGTAATCATGGCGGAATCGACGGCGCTCTTTGATCGTATGGATGATGTCGAAGGTGTGTTCGCCGTCACGGTTTGACCATAGTGCGGCTGTTGACGGCGATGAGGTGTTAAGCAGTATGAGCTGTTGTCAGCTTGCGGACAAGCCAACACGCGCCAGACTTTCTGATCATGCAGCTTCCCGTACGGCCGGTGGCCCAAGCGAGCTGGGAAACCGTATACCGTGTGACGATGTTCTCTGACGCGTCCGGGATACGCGCTGGTGGAGTTCGCTGATGGCTGGCCAGCAACGGCGTGGCGGCGGTGGGGTGGCGCGTGGCGGCCAGGGCGGTCGAGCGGCCAAGGCGGGGTCGCATCGCAAGGGCGCGTCGGCTGGTAGCGGTGGCCAGCGCAGGAAGAGCTTGGAGGGCCGTGGCGCCACTCCGCCGGCTGAGCTGCGGCCAGGCCACCCAGCTCAGCGCAGAGCCGCTGTGATCGCGGCGGCTGAGGCGCGACGCCCGGTGGGTTCGCGGGCCACCGACGGCACTGGGCGAGCCGGCAGCGTCTCCAACGCCCGGGTGGGTACGGACAGAGCCGGTGATGACAGGGCTCGGGACGAGGGCGGCCGGGCGGCGCGCGGTCCGCGTCCACTCGCTGGGACAGGCCAGGGCCGAGGTGGGAAAAAAGGCGGGAAAACCGGTGGTGAACGGGTGCCGCGGTCCGGCGGTCGTGCTGGCGGGCCCGTCCGCGGCGGACCGGATCGGGCTGGTTCGTCCCGCTCCGGCCGAGCGGAGCGCGATGGTCGCGGTGACCTCGACGAACTGGTAGTCGGCCGTAACGCGGTGGTGGAGGCGCTACGAGCCGGTGTTCCGGGGTCAACCCTGTTCGTTGCCGGTGGCACAGAGTATGACGAACGTCTTGACGAGGCCCGCCGGCTCGCGCCTCCTGCCGGTGTGGCTGTCGCGGATGTCGCCCGCGCCGAGCTGGACCGGATGTGCGGTTCCGCGCCGCATCAGGGGCTGGCACTGTCGGTGCCGCCGTTCCGGTATGCCCACCCCGATGACCTCCTGGCCCGTGCGCAGGCCGCACCACCGGGACTGTTGGTGGCGTTGGATGGAGTGACCGATCCGCGTAATCTCGGTGCTGTGATCAGATCGGCGGCGGCGTTCGGCGCGCACGGCGTGGTCGTGCCCGAGCGACGGGCGGCCGGCGTGACCGCGGCGGCGTGGAAGACATCGGCGGGCGCCGCCGCCCGGTTGCCGGTGGCGCGGGCGACGAACTTGTCTCGGGCGTTGGCGGCCTGGGCGGATGCCGGCGTTTTTGTCGTTGGATTGGCCGCGGACGGCGAGGTTGCTCTCGATGAGCTGGAGATGGCCGGTGATCCGCTGGCGCTGGTCGTCGGCTCAGAGGGACGTGGCCTGTCACGGCTGGTCGGGGAGCGTTGCGATCTGACCGTGCGGATCCCGATGGTCGGTAACGTCGAGTCGCTCAACGCCGGGGTCGCCGCTGGCGTGATGTTGGCGGAGATCGCCCGCCGCCGCCGGGTGGACGGACAGCGATAGCCGGGCTCCGGCCGCTAACGGAGTTGTTCGGACCACCGCGGCGTGGCTGTGGCCACGGACCGTCCGGTTTCGTCGTCGAGAATGGCGACGGACCGTTCGAGGAGAGACCGGAACTCCTCCAGCTCTCCCGGGGAGAACACGTCGGTGAGGCGCTGCTCGACCGCGAGGGCCAGCGCGTCGGCCTGCCGCAGCAACGCTAGGCCGGTTGGTGTCAGCCGGCTCTGGAAAACCTTCGCATGGACATCCGACTGCTCACGGACAATCAGTCCCTTGGCTTCGAGGGTGAGCAGCAGGCTGGCCATCGACTGGGGCGTGACCATGCACCTTCGGGCGAGCTGGGCGCCGGAGAGACCGGGTGACTCGGCAAGGGTGAACAGCGCGGTGTACTGCGGGACGGAAAGCCCGACATCACGCAGTGCCCGGGTCTTCTCACGGATGAGTGCCTGCTCCGCCCTCTTGATCGAATGTCCGAGGCGGGCCACGGCGGAGGGAAGCGGCTCTTCCCACACCATTCTGAGCTCCCCTCCTTACCTTTGCCGCACTTCTCGTATGCCGCCTGGCGGGTACGGAAGGTTTTGTTCGATGACTCTGGGTGGTTAATTTCTCCCGCGTCGCGCGGAAACGTCTGGTCGCGTCACTCCTAGCTGGTTGGCAGCCTGTCGACTTTATTGCGAGCGGGGGATTCCCGGCCGGCCCTGTCGGAGGCACCCGTTTCCGTGGTTGCTGCGTGGATGTGGTGATGTGTCATACCGGTTTCCCTTGGGGTCGGCAACAGGGGGCCCGGCGTCGCGAGGCTGGGACAGGCATGCCCCTCGCGTCATCGCTCCCCGTCCCTCGCTGCCCATCCATCGCCGCAGGATGCCCGGGTACCCCGGCTCGTCGGTCGTCCCCAACACCGCCGGTGGCTCCCTGTGCCGCCTCGCGATGCATGTACCCCATTCTCGCTCCTTGATCCATTCCCCTATTGTCGGGCACTCTTATATGGCGCGTCATTGGCGGCCGCGTCGGCCCGTATTCGTGATGCTCCGCCAAGGCGCACGAGAACCTAATCTATAGCGAATATCGGTGTGGGTGGATTCACATGGCGTGGGCGGTCTCACAAGAAGTCCGTGGAGACGGGTAGTGGCTCTCTTCCGCCGGTTAGCATAGTTTTTACGCTTCAGTGAGGAGGCGGCCACATGGGTATGAGTACACCCCGAGCGGGGTACGGACCGAGCTTCAACAAGTTCGCCGAGATGGTAGCCGATGACTTGCGCGGAAGAGTGGCACGCGGTGAGGTCCGACCTGGCGACCACCTTCCACCGGAGACCGAGCTGATGGATATTTATGGTGTCGCAAGGCCGACAATGCGCGAGGCGCTACGCATCCTTGAGTCAGAATCTCTGATCGTCCTTCGCCGTGGCTCCCACCTCGGGCCACTCGTCCAGGAGCCGGACGGGCAGGTCCTGGCCCGGCAAGCCGGACTGCGGCTCCAGATGCGGGGAACGCCCGTCCGGGATCTGGCCGAGGCGCGGGCCGTCATGGATTCGGGCATTGTGGCGCTGGCCGCAAAACGCCGTACCCCGGCGGATCTGCAAGAAATGCGGGCATGTCTGGCGGCTGCCGACGCCGCGCGTAATGCGGCTGATTTCTCCCGGCGTGCCACGGATTTTCGGGTGCTGGTCGTCCGATCCTGTCACAATCAGACTCTGACGTTGCTGGCCGAGCTTGTCGCGTCGCTGCTCCGACATCAGTACGATGTTGTTCTCCGCAAGGTCCCGGAGCACGACGGACGCCGTTTCATCGAGCAGTCGCTGGCGCGTTACGCGCGGCTGACCGATCTGATCGAAAATTGTGACGTGGCAGGCGCGGTCGAGTTCTGGGACGCTCACGGAGCGATTGATGGAGAATTCGGGATGACCGGCCTGGGCACAGCCCCCATGCTGGTCTACTCCTGACCGGTGGCTCGGCCGCGGGGCTGCCGGCCGGGATGGCCGGTCCTGACGGGCCGGTGCGGGATGCGGGCATCAGCTGGGATCGGGATCCATCCGTCCGCCTCGGGGCCGTCGGCTTCGGTCCCTCAGCCGCTCCCCCAGCCGTCGATCCCGCTGAGCGAGATCGACGGCTGATGCCCTACGCTAGGGAGGTTCCTCGGCTGGCCGGCGTGGCGCAACTGGCAGCGCACTCGACTTGTAATCGAGCGGTTAGGGGTTCGAATCCCCTCGCCGGCTCCCTTCCCAGCTGGGCTTTTGTCGTTGGCGTGGCCCCAGAAAGATCGTTATGTACCCAACGGTGTACCCCGACGGCTCACGGGCTGTCTATGTCGTCCGCTTCATCCCTGGCCTGGTCACCGCCCATGACGAGGCCGTCGAGGCGCGTCACGGCGTCTTCCTGCGCTTCGGGTAGGACATGGGCATACGTGCTCATAGTGAGGTTGATCGTCGAATGACCGAGTAGTTCCATGATCACGCGCATGGGGACGCCTTCAGCGACGAGGAGTGTCGCGAACGCGTGTCTCAGATCATGAAGCTACGACATCGCCGAGGAAGACGGCCTGCTCACCGTGCGCCGCCTCCTCGACGTGCTCGGCTAGTTCACCGACACCGGCATGGCTGCGATCACCGGTGACGCGCCGCGGCTGAGCCCGTTGGTCGAGAAGAAAGCCGAGTTCCTGGCCGGCCTGTACACGACGCTGGGGTACCGCCCGGTCAAACGGTTCGACCTCTCCGAGAGCACTGCCTACCAGCTGCTCTGCCGGCAGGCCGGCCTGCGGGTCGAATACATCGAGATCATGCTCGGCCGTAGCCTCGACGAGCTGAACCAGCTGCTGGCCGCGACCGGTGGGGAACTGCTGCATACCCAGCTCCCGAAGCTCACACGGTTCCTGGTCGTCGAGGACACTCCGCCCACCGCCGTGGCGCCGTTCGCCGACGGCGAGATACGCATCGTCGTCTACGACAGGTTCGTCGAGACGATCGTCGACGTCCCCGGGCACCTGGCCACCGTGCTCCGCACCTACCCGCAGCCCGCTCCGGGTCAGCCCGGCTCGGGCGCCGACGCTCTTGCGGTCATGACTATCACCGGAGAGTTGTTGGAAACCGACCAGCGCACCGGCGAGGCGACGGTCAGCGGGACCGAGGACGCGGCCGAGCTGCTGCGGAGGCTCGCCGCGACGTCGGTGAACGTCCTCGTCATCGGCGGGCCGGGTAGCGGAGCAAGTGAACACCTTCCTCCGCTACTGGTTCCAATAACCCCCACGAATTCCTAAGGGAAACTAAGAGCGACCGGCAATAGGCACGGGTCCAGGAGATCGACATGCGAGCAGGCACGGAACCCGGTGATCGTTGGCTTAGCAC